>CAYYGL010000135.1:0-13472 GCA_964471235.1 uncultured Calditrichaceae bacterium | reverse complement strand
CATACAGGCGGAAGAGGGTAATGGCCTGGAGCACCTGCACAATGCCGTGAATCGGGTAATCCAGGCGGGTAATCCGAAAAACCGTGCCTGCGAAATCCCATTGTCGGTCGGCGGCTAATTTATTTAACAGCTCCGGGGAAAATTGAAATGAGTTGGGCGAGAAAAATTTTTCAATCACGAATTGCAGGGCTTCCCGCTGTTTCTCCGCAGGCACTATCTCAAAAGGGGGTCTGCCGTTGGGATCGCCAATATGATCCCGGTGTTGATAGATACCGCCGATATATTTTCCGGAATTGAGTCCGGCTAAAAAATATTCGCCGATCCCCTGGGAAAATACTCGTCGCAGGGTAGGGTATCGTTCTCCCTTCTTTTCAAATTTTTCCAACAGGTGGTCCCACAAATTCCTGGCTAATTCCAGCCGCCATTGGTAATATTGGAGCGGATCAGCACCCATGTCCCACAAACTACAGGTCGGATCAATAGAACGGGTTGACACTCCGAAAGCATCTTCATCGGTGCCGTACTGCAAGGCGGGCTGCGATGCTTTTTCGGCTATCTTTTCCAGCATATCTTTCTCACTGATTTTGGATGCCGGATCATAAGGCGTGTAGGCATATTCAATCGCCCAGTAATCGTAGGGTCCCAGTTCCGTTTGAAAATAATGACCCTGCGCCTGTTTGTTCCGGGCGATGTGAACCGGGTCGTAATCCATTACCGAGCCGGAAAGCGTGTGATTTTTGAGGTAGCTGGGATCATTTAACTTTTCAAAGGGATGGATGGAACTGGCTTTGAAGTTATGGCGCAGTCCCAACGTATGCCCCACTTCGTGGGCAATCACGTTCACAATGGCATCATGCACAAACTGCTCCATATCTTTGGGAGTTGCTTCCCCCTGTGCCATTAACAGGCTCCAGCCAAATGCCATCTGGTGCATCATCCCCTGGCTGTAGGTGCACTGGTATGGGAATGTTGATGCGGCGAGTTCCCTCACCAATGCAATTTGGTCGGCAACCGAAGGTATGTCTTGGCTCTCTTCGCTTTGAAGCGGCAACAGCAATGATTTTTGCAGCAGCCACCTGGCACCCACATTCCCGGGGCTCAGCAGGGAGAATAGTTCCTGCCGGTTTACCATCGGGGTTACGAATTCATTAAACTCCCGGTAGTAAAAGCGCACCATATCGGCGCTGAGGCGAATATCGGCATTGTAAAGTTCCCCGGTAAAGGGGTTGGCGCGGGAGGGACCCACTGCATATCCGCCGCCCGGCTGCACAATCCAGCGGATGGTATTATAACGAATATCTGCCGGGTCCCAATCGGCATCATCGGGCATCTGCCGTACTTCGATGGCGTTCTTGATCCCGATTTTCTCAAAGGCGCGGTTCCAGAGCAATATCCCTTCTCGTACCGCATCCCGGTATTCCACCGGAATGGTGTTCTCCAACCAGTAGACATGAGGCTTTTTGGGAGGAGAAAGTTTAAACTTCGGCTCCGCTTTCTCCAGGTTCCAGCGATTGATGTAGCGGGTATAGGGGTCTACCTGAAGAATAGAAGTATAATCCTGGTAAAGGGTGTTAAAATGCCCCACCCGGTCATCTGCTCTTCGGGGATGGTAATCGCTTTCCGGAATTTTGGAGAGGCTGTAGTGATAGCGGTGGATCATACTACGGGAATCTGCCAGGGTAAACAGGGGATTGGGCTTGGAGCTTTTAAAATGGAGAGTTACCTCGATTTCGGTATTCAGGGGGAATGATTTAAGCAGGGAGATGGAGCTGCTTTTTTTATCCAGCGAGTATCCCAACTTGGCACGCCCGGTGATATAGCTGACCATCCCAATATCCTGCACAAACAATTCTCTGGCATCAACCAATATGCTGCCCCGCTCCGGATGGGGTTGGCTGGCAATTTTTACGGTCGCTTTGATAGAATTGGGAATATCTTTTTCCACGGCACGATGAATCGCTGCGTTGGCATCTGCCCGAAAGCGAACATTCTTCTCGACAAAAAGCACCTTGTCCCCCACCCGGGTGAAGAAAAAGGGAAACTGGTCTAAAATTGCCCCGCTGTCAAAGAAAAAGCCATCGCCGGTTTCCCGGGTGATACTGCATAAATATACCTGATCAAACTGCTCCGGTTTGATCTCCAGATAGACTTTCCCATCATCTTTGTTTTGATACAAGGTGAAGAATCCCTTTATCACATGGTAGTCTTCAATTAATTCCTTAAAGGGCTTACCGGGAAGCTTTTTTTTCTTCTTCTCTTTTTTCTCGGTTTTTGTTGTGGTAGTGTCTTTGGGGGCTGCCTTTTTTGTCGGCTCCTGCCCCAAAACAATCATTATACCAAAGATAAGAAATAACAGGGTTGTCAGAATCATCCGTCTTTTGTATTGCATCATAAAGCTCCCATTTTGTTGAATGTTTAAGATGGTTGTCAGAAAAATTTTTCACTGTAATCTAATTCACCCGAATTGGCTATGGAAGAAAAAATGGGCAGGAAGTTTGTTTCCTTCACTTCCCGCGCAAATCGGGATGTTAAGAAATTATTCGAAAATAGAAATCAAAAGTTGCAAACCACCTTTTAAGTTTTATAACTCAAGCACGGGTGGATTCATTTTCGGGAAACTGCTTAAGCGGCGAAAGCCGGGCATCCTGGTCCAATAAAAACCGGGTTCCCCCCCGATTTTTAAACCGAAATAATGTAGCCAGCATCAAGGGATTTTGCAACGAAAGAATTCATCCAGAATCGTTTAAAAGAACACTTTCAGGGGAGTAGGCACCTCCTCGGTAAAACGGAGCGAACCGCTGCCCCATTGAGATTCATTTATTCCCTCCCTTCGTTGATGGATTATTTTCGTCTGGCACTTCTCACCCTTAAAGTCGAAAAATGGATAGATTCTCCGCCATCTTCATCTTATATTTGCCACCAATAAATCTGAAAAAATTGAGGAAAACCATGTCGAGTGAAGCAGAAAATTTAGTGCGTCCGCAGGTAGCGGAATTGGATGCCATTCTGGGTAAACCGTTTAAGGTGCTGGATGACGGATTCATCCGGGTAATCGATTACATGGGTTCGGATCAGTCGGTGGTGCAGGCGGCGCGGGTCTCTTACGGCGCCGGCACCAAAAAGGTCAGCCAGGACCGGGGATTGATCCGCTACCTGATGCGGCATCGCCACACCACCCCTTTTGAGATGTGCGAAATCAAATTCCATGTACGGGTTCCCATGGATACCTGGCGGCAGTGGATTCGTCATCGGACGGCGTGTCTTGCCGAGGGAACCGAAATTTATTTTGATTTGCCGGGGGGAATACCGCGATGCGGAAATCAATTGTACAAATTAAAAATTGAGGATATCTGGCGGAAATTTCAACCGCCCCGCAACACCCGGCGACCGGATAAACAACGGAATCCTTTTTTTCGTAAGGAACGAGTAAAGGGGATGTGCTTACGCCAGGTAAATGAAGATACTCTAAAAATCCAACATACCCGAATTGTGAATGTTTATAAGAATGGCAAAAAGCCTGTTTATCGAATTACCCTGGAAGATGGAAAACAAATTGAGGCAACCGCGGACCATCGCTTCTTTTTTAAAGATGGATGGAAAACACTGTTTCAGGCAACCGGTGTTTATCAGAAAGATGGTATCGCTATCTGGAATACCGGTGACTATTATCTTTATATTAATGGGGCAGAAGTTGAAATCCCGCCACTTTATCAGGATAGGGAATGGCTAAACAATCAGTATAATATTCGGAAACGTAAAATTGAAGACATCGCGGTAGATTGCAAGGTAAGTTATCATACCATCCGAAAATGGATACGAAGACATGGTCTTCAGCATGAAAAGGGAGGGCGTTCCAAAGAACCCTGGAATAAAGGAAAAAATTATCGTCCGGGACGAAGACAACTTAGTGAGAAGTGGAAGGAAGCGAACCGGCGGGCACGTGCCGGAGCAGCTTCTAATTTTTGGAAGGGCGGTGGGTCGTCACAAAGAGAGAGTGTCGGGCGTTGGACAACCCAAATCGCCCCCAAAATCCATGCACAAAATCACTGGACCTGCCAGTTATGTCATCAGCGGAGAAGTGATTTGCATTGTCATCATATTGTTCCGGTTTGGGCAGACCCGTCCTTAGCAAAAGATGAAACAAATCTGACCACCCTTTGTTCGGATTGCCATCGTAAAATTCATGGAAACGAGTTGGCATATATTACAATTCTAAAGGGACCGTCGGTTTGGAAAAGATGGGAAAAAAGACCACGCCAGGCATGGAACAAGTTAACAGTCGCCCGACTGATGAAAATTGTTGATATTCAATACGTGGGCTTTAAAATGACTTATGATCTGGAAGTAGAAGGACCTTTCCACAATTTTATTGCCAATGGGATTGTAACCCACAATTCGGTAAATGAGTATAGTACCCGCTATTCCATCGCCATCGATGCGGCACAGACCACGGCGCCCGGGGAATGGCGGCTTCAGGCGCCGGGAAATCGCCAGGGCAGCGCCGGTTTTGTGGATGCGAAAACCGGTGAGAAACTCAGCCAACGGGAAGCGGAACTGCAAAAGCTGGCGCGGGAGGTGTACGAAGAACGCTTAGCCGCCGGTGTGGCCCGTGAACAAGCCCGCAAAGACCTGCCGCTGTCCACTTATACCGAGGCGTACTGGAAAATCGACCTGCACAACCTGCTTCACTTTTTATCGTTGCGGATGGATGAACATGCCCAGTATGAAATTCGCCGCTATGCGGAGATTATCGGGCAGGAGATCGTCAGCCGCTGGTGTCCGCTGGTGTGGGAGGCGTTTTTGGATTACCGGATCAATGCCCTTTCCCTCACCCGGCTGGAAAGTGCCTTGATTCGTGAGATTGAAGCCGGCAACCCGGGGAAGGCGCGCCAACTGGCGGTGGAATTCGGCTGGTTGCCGGCGGACCCGAATGCACCCGTTAAACGGCATCGGGAACGAAATGAGTGCGAAGAAAAATTTCGGCAACTGAATATTCCCATTCCCTGGCTGGAGGCGTGAGAGAAGGATATCAGGATATTGAGGGGAGTCAAAGATTGGTACAATTGTAGTCTTATACCAATTGTACTACTTCCACAATATTTTTAAACCGAACCTTTGATAATCTTTTAGTTGTTTGTCTTTTGAAATCAAGACAATGTTTCTGTTAATCGCTTGCCAAATTATCAATCTATCGAATGGATCCTTATGTTTTAGCCTTGGGAGTTTATAAAAAGTTGATACCTCATCTTCGGAGACATCCAAAGTCTCAATATTTACTTCCTTTTCTGGTTTTTCTTTTTTTTCTGGTATTTATCAAAGGGTATTATTACGGCAACGTTTTCCTTATTGCTGGCGTTCTTAATGACGATCTCTTCACCCTTTTGAACCAGTTCTAAAATTTTGAGAATATTGTTTATTGCTTCGTTATATGTTAAGGTTTTCATATCACAACGTTTTTGATATTTTCATCATTATTTCATTGTACAGACGTCTGTTTTTACTTCACCGTAGTCAAGGGGCGGATTCCCGCCGCGTTTTGCAAAAATAGAATTGGGATAGTTTCAAATTTGCTGTTATGCGGAGATTATCGGGCAGGAGATCGTCAACCGCTGGTGCCCGCTGGTGTGGGAGGCGTTTTTGGATTACCGGATGAACGCCCTTTCCCTCACCCGGCTGGAAATTGCCCCGATCCGGGATATGACTTGACTTGCGATTTGCCAATTCATAAACATTGGTGTAACCTCTTCGGCAATAAAGCCTGCGTAATTAAGTAATTAACTGAAAAGCTACATAAATATTCCCACTAAATCCGCCGAATATTGGGATGCAATACGGACTGCGGTTGTCGCATCTTTTTGGTTCCCTTTAGTTTAGTCTTGATTTTTTTGACATTCAGTTGTATTATCTTGTTTCTAATTAACTAACATTTCTTACTTCAACAATGATTGTTCTTTTTTTGCTGACAGGATACCATGATAATTTTTTGGGAGGCTGCATCTTCAACTCTCTCCCATTCCTCCCCCCGGGAAGCGAGGGAGAAAGAAGGGGAGAGTTCGACGTCACTTGAAATAGCACACAGACGAAGCAGATACCGCTGATTTACACGGATGATTGATCGTCATATAAAAAAATCTGCGAAAATCCGGGTCCATCGGCGTTTTATTTTTCTTATGCCGAATTGACGTTAATTAAATAAACGTTATTTCACTAACTTATCCAGGATGGCATTTGCTGCCTATGTCCTTTCCGGAAATCAAAAAAATTGCCCTTGGCGCTGATCATGGCGGATTTCAGCTAAAGGAGACTCTGAAAGCGTATTTGATAAAAAAAGGATATTCCGTTGAAGATGTAGGCACTTATACCGAGGTTTCGGTCGATTACCCGCTGTTTGCCTACCGGGTCGCCCAAAAGGTAGCCAATGGAGAGTGTCAGCGGGGAATCATGATTGACGGTGCCGGGATTGGCTCCTGCATGGCAGCCAATAAAGTTCATGGGATTCGGGCAGCCATGGCTTATGATGCTAAAACCGCGCGCAACAGCCGGGAGCATAACGACGCCAACGTCTTAACCCTCGGCGGGAAGTTGATCGATTCGGAAACAGCAAAGCAGACAGTGGATATTTTTTTAACCACCGAATGCACAGAATCCCGGCACCTGCGTCGGGTGCGGCAAATTATGCAGTTAGAAAAGGGGGGCGGGGAAGAGCAAGAGGTAACATCATCAACCATAAAATCGACAGGACATTCAGTGAGCGACTTATCCATAACCGAGTTGGAACAGATTGCCGAACAAATCACCCGGATATTAAAAACCCGCGGCATATCACTGTCCGGTAGCGCCTGCACATGCTGTGGGAGCGACTGCGGCGGTCATTGTGCGGAAAAGGCTCCCGATACGGTGCAGGAATTGATTCATATTGGCGCCAGCCGAATTACCTACCGCGCCGGCGGGGAGGGACATGTCTCTGACGACATCGCCGCCTACATTGATCATACCCTGTTAAAACCGGAAGCTACCAGCAAAGACATTGAAAAATTGTGTGAGGATGCCCGCAAATACCATTTCGCCTCGGTGTGCGTGAATCCGACTTATGTGAAGCTGGCAGCGCAATTACTGCGGGACAGCGGGGTGAAAGTTTGTTCGGTGGTGGGATTTCCCCTGGGAGCGCATACTCCACAAATTAAGGCGCTGGAAGCCCGGCAAGCCATTCGCGAGGGTGCCCGGGAGATTGATATGGTGATCAACATCGGGGCGTTAAAAGACCGTAATCTGGATTTACTCTACCGGGATATTCGTTCGGTGGTGGAAGCCTGCTTAGACGGCAATGCCATCTGTAAGGTAATCATTGAAACGGCATTGTTAACGGATGAAGAGAAAGTGATAGCTTGCGAAACGGCAAAGCGCGCCCGGGCACATTTTGTCAAAACATCTACCGGGTTTGGTCCCGGCGGCGCCACCGCACATGATGTGGCAATTATGGCGGAGGTGGTGCGCAGTAGCGGCATGGGGGTGAAAGCCTCGGGAGGCATCCGCAGCTATGAGGATACCCTGAAGATGATTCAAGCCGGTGCCACCCGTATCGGTGCCAGCGCCAGCGTGCAAATTGTTCAGGGTGCCCCGGAAATGACGGAATCCGCCTGAGACAGTTTTATGAACTCAATCTACTGAAACGGTTTGAACTTAACAGGGAGTAAAAAAGTGATAGACTTACGTTCCTTTGTGATATTGGACAGCTTACAGCCGCAGTATGCCGCCTTTCTGGGTACCGTTGCCCAGGGATTTTTACCCATCGCAGGAATGGCGTCGTTGTGGGTGGAAATTTCTCCGGGTATTGAAATCAATCGCATCACCGATATTGCCCTGAAATCCACCCATGTAACCCCGGGGATGCAGGTAGTGGAACGGCTTTACGGGCTGCTGGAAGTGCATTCCGAGTCCCAGGCGGATGTGCGGCAGGCTGGCAAATCGATTTTAGCCGCCCTGGAACTGCATGAGGAAGACCGTCACAAGCCGCGCATTCTTTCCAGCCAGACCATCCGCCGGGTGGATGACTACCAGACCCAGTTGATTAACCGCATGCGGCACGGTAACATGATTATCCCCGGGCAGACCCTGTATGTGATGGAAGTCCAACCGGCGGCGTATGCCTCCCTGGCAGCGAACGAAGCTGAAAAAGCCGCCCACATTAACATCCTGGAGGTGCGCTCATTCGGCAGCTTTGGCAGGGTGTACCTGGGTGGCGAAGAACGGGATATCGATGTTGCCCGCCCGGCTGCCGAAAAAGCAATCGAGAGCATCACCGGGAAGGATATGAGCGGGCAGTGAGGTGTGAGGGGATTAAGGTATCGAATGGAGCATCAAAACTTGGAGCATCAAAACTTGTTTTGATAAATGTAGATGGGTAGAGGGGTGAAATAAGTGGCAGGCACAATGTTCTCCCGTCGGGATTAGCAGCGGCAGGTGACAGGGAAAAATAAGTTTTCAGTTTTCAGCGGTTCCCGAAAGGGCGGGCAGCGGTAAATGGGTAGAAGTGTAGATTGGTAATGGGCAGCTGTATTGGAAACATCCGACATTCGAATTCCGGTCTACCCTTTTGGGGAATTCATCACTTATTACGCATTATTCGTTACTCGTCATTCATTACATTTGACAGGGGACAGGTAGAAAATAGGAATGAGTATATTGTTGAAGCAATTATCAACCAAGCATAATAAGGAGAGGTGAATATGGCAGAAGCATTGGGAATGATTGAAACCCGTAGTTTTCCGGCAATGGTGGAAGCAGCCGATGCTATGGTAAAAGCGGCAAAAGTGGAGCTGGTAAGCTGGCAGAATACCGGCGGCGGTTATGTCACGGCGGTTATCCGCGGGGATGTGGCAGCCGTGCGCGCCGCCTGCGAGGCAGGGCAGACCAGCGCTTCCCGGGTCGGGGAATTGGTCGCCGTGCACATTATCGCCCGTCCGCATGTGAATGTGGATTTGGTGCTGCCGTTAGGACGCACCAAAGAAGCCCAGGCAGAAATGAAGAAGAAATAATCTCCGGTAGCATCGGAAGAAAATTTGGGCATGGAATGATGCCACGGTTGCGGTATGATACCGCTGCGTGAATGCATTCCGAAAAGGAGAGTGAAACATGGTTCTTGCCAAAGTTGTTGGCACATTGGTGTCTACCCGAAAAGAAGTTAGCATGGAAGGGTTAAAATTTTTAGTGCTGCGCCAGGTGGATTTGGACGGCAATGAAACCGGCGGTTTTGTGGTAGCGGCAGATGCGGTGGGCTGCGGCGTCGGGGAGATGGTGCTTTATGCCAGCGGCAGCTCTGCCCGACAGACCGTGTTGACCGATAAACGCCCGTGTGATGCCGTCATCATGGCAATTGTTGACAACTGGGAAGTCAACGGGGAGATTAAGTATAAAAAAGGGGTGTCGGATTAACAGGAGGGGTATTGGCTGAACGGAATCATCGAAATTGGGAAAATGGGTTCACGGTGAGAAGCGGGTCGGTTAGTCATCAGTATTCAGTGATCGGTACGGATCCGTTTAATATCATCGAGGGGCTTCTCCCCTTCTTTCCCTATACCTTACACCCAATCCCCGGTATCCCCATGCCCTCTCACCCCTGGAGGTAACACAATTGAAGTTAACACCGGAACAAATTGACATCATCGCCCGGAAAGTGGCGCAGAATCTGGGGCAATCCGTTTCTCCTGTCCCGGTGGCGGCAAGTGGGTTCGCATCATCTTCATCGGATGTTGACCCCGCTGAGTTACGGGATGGCATTTTTGCCTCGGTTGACGAGGCGGTAAAGGCTGCCGGGGTGGCGTTTCAAAAATATTCGCAGTTGCCGCTGAAAAAGCGAAACGAAATTATCTCCAGTATCCGGCGGGAGATGTGGGAAAATGCTGAGATGCTGGCGCAGGAAGCCCATGCGGAGACCGGTTTGGGCAGGGTAGACAGCAAAATTGTGAAAAACCGGCTGGTCACGGAAAAAACGCCCGGCACGGAGGATTTGCAACCCATCTCCTGGAGCGGTGACCACGGGCTGACCATTGTGGAGCGGGCGCCTTACGGGGTTATCGCCGCTATCACCCCCACCACCAATCCGACGTCGACCATCATCTGCAACACCATCGGGATGCTGGCAGCCGGGAATGCGGTGGTGTTTAATGTACATCCCAATGCCACAAAGGTATCCTGTTTAAATATTCAATTGCTTAACCGGGCAATTACCGCGGTGGGTGGACCGCCCAATCTGGTCACCGGTATTGCCAAACCCACCATCGAATCCGCTCAGGCACTCATGCGCCACAGCGGAGTGCGGCTGCTGGTAGTTACCGGCGGTCCCGGGGTGGTAAAAGAGGCGATGTCCAGTGGCAAGCGAGCCATCTGCGCCGGACCGGGGAACCCGCCGGCAGTAGTGGATGAAACCGCGGACATCGAAAAAGCTGCCGCAGACATCGTGTTCGGCGCCTCCTTAGACAACAACATCATCTGCACCGATGAGAAGGAAGTTTTTGTAGTGGATAGCGTTGCCGACCGGTTTCTGAAAGCCATGCAAGCCAATCGCGCTTATTTGTTGACCCGTGATCAGATGAAACAGTTGGAAGGTGTCATCTTCACGGAATTGCGCGGTCCCCGGAAACCCGGGGTAATCAATAAAAAATTTATCGGTAAGAACGCCGGGTACATCCTGGAACAAATTGGCATTCGGGTAGACGACAGCGTACGGCTGGCAGTCGCGGAGGTGGATATTGACCATCCGTTGATCTGGACAGAGCAGATGATGCCGGTATTACCGGTTGCCCGGGTACGCAGCGCCGATGAGGGCATTGATCTGGCGGTTCAGGCAGAGCACGGGTTTCGTCACACCGCCAGCATGCATTCCAAAAATATTGAGAAACTCAGTCGAATGGCGCGGGTGATGAATTGCAGTATCTTCGTCAAAAACGGACCCAATGCCGCCGGTTTGGGATATAATGGCGAGGGATATTGCTCGTTTTCCATTGCCAGTCCTACCGGGGAAGGGTTAACGGGACCGCGCAGCTTTTCCCGGGAACGCCGCTGCACCCTGGTGGATTATTTTCGGATTGTGTGAGTGGGAATGATTTGGTGTATTGATTCCCCCGTTGACAGTGGATGGTGATGTAAATCATAGTTACCCCAATGAACGTGAGTTCAACGTCACTTGAAATAGAACCCGGATGAAACAGATAACGCTGATTGACCCGGATGATGGGTCATCATATTCAAAAAATCTGCGAAAATCCGGGTCCATCAGCGTTCTATTTTTCTTATGTCGAACTGACGTCAAATTAATAAAATGAGTAAAAGGATGATTACCCCGTTATATTTATCGGTTTGGGATAAGAAACGCAATAGAAGAAGCGAGGTGAAAAAATAACCCGGTTGCTTGAAAAAGCCTTTAAAGAAGCATCAAAGTTACCGGCAATCGAGCAAAATGCGTTGGCAAAGTGGTTGTTGAAAGAATTAGAGGCTGAACCGAAATGGACACAAATGTTTGCAGAAACGGAAGAGTTGCTCGATCAACTTGCTGATGAAGCTCTCGAGCTAAACAAAAAAGGCGAAACAAAACCGTTGGATATGAATCGCTTATGAATTCGAAGACAACGGAGCGTTTTTGGAAGTGCTATGAAGAACTGCCAACTTCAATCAAAAAATGCCAGGATGACTTATAAACAATTTCAGTTAAACCCTTATCATCCCGGTTTACATTTCAAACTGGTTCATTCATCACGTCCTATTTTTTGGGTTAGAATTACAAAAGATTATAGAGCGGTTGGCGTGGTCCAGGGAGAGGATATAATTTGGTTTTGGATTGGTTCACATTCGGATTATGAGAATCTTTTGAAAAGAAAGAAGTAGGCACATTTTCTTCCACAGAAATTATGGAGATTATGAAGAGAACCACTATCACACAACAATTGTCTTCCAGGATGCAAATATGAAACGCTACCCAGCCATTGCCCTGATAGAACTTTCCAATATTGCGGTCGGCATCAAAACCGGCGATGCCATGGTGAAAAAAGCACCCATCGCCTTGCTTAGAAGCGGCACCATCAGCCACGGCAAATACCTGGTGCTCATCGGCGGTTCGGTGGCGTCGGTGGATGAATCCTACCATACCGGGCTCCAGGTTGCCGGCGATGCCTGCCTGGATTCCCTGATCCTGCCGGATGTTCACCCGGATGTATTTGCCGCCGCCCTGGGGGAAAAAACTCCCCTCACTGCGGAATCTCTCAGCATCCTGGAAACCCCCACTGTTTCCACCACCATTGCGGCGGCGGATGCTGCGGTAAAAGGCGCTGAGGTGCATATCCTGGAAATGCGCCTGGGAGATGGTTACGGCGGAAAAGGCTATACCCTGTTCAATGGCAAGGTGGAGGACGTTCAAACCGCCATCGACATTGCCTGTGAGATTGCAAACCACAAAAATGTAACGGCTTCGGTGAGTGTAATTCCCTACATCCACGAGGTGATGTCCGAAAACATCAACGACTCCCTGCGCTTTGGGCAAACCGGCACCATTCATTTAAGCGATGGAGAACAGGATGTTACTGGGTAAAGTGCTTGGCACGGTTACGCCTTCTGTTCGCTACCGGGGATTGGAAGGAGTGCCGTTTTTGATTATTCAGCCGTTGGATAAACATCAGCAGCCCGCGGGAAAGCCCCTGGTTGCCGCGGATGCGACTCGTCAGGCAGGGCCCGGCGAGTTGATTTACTATGAAGGGGGCCGGGAAGCAGCCCTGGCGTTAGACCCCTGGTTTGTACCGGTGGATCATACCATCGTGGGAATTGTGGATGATGTCAGCCTGCGGGAGATGCCATGATATTGGGAAAAGTATGCGGTCAAATTTACTCGACTATTAACCACCCTTTTTATGAGCAGAAACGGCTTCTGGTTATCGATGTACTGGGATTAGACGGAAAGCCCGGCGGTGATTACCTGATTGCCGTGGATGCCGTGGGCGCCGGGTATGATGAGACGGTGCTGGTCATCAACGAGGGGAATTCCGCCCGTCAGGTGGTGGATGATCCCATGGCGCCAATTCGCTCCATTGTGGTGGGAGTGGTCGATCAAGTTTCCGTAAATGAGTAAGCCCATGCGCCGTCTTTTTGTTTGTTTATTGGATGAGGTATTGCCCGGAAAACCCAACCTGTTTCATCTGCCGGATACTCGTTCGGTTGTACTGTTTACAACTTCCTCGGGAATCATTGCCGTGGAAAATCGCTGCCCGCACGCAGGCGGTATGTTGGATAATGGGATCGTTCAGGGAGACCATCTCACTTGCGTCTGGCATGGCTGGAAATTCGATCTCCTTTCCGGGAAGTGTCGGAATCACGAGCGGGCAGTGCTGCTGCAAATACCGGTGGAAATCATAGAAAATCAGGTATTTATCCATCTTGATGACTTGATGACGGGCGCATGACCAATTGCACAAATCAAAAAAGATGAG
>CAYYGL010000134.1:0-13569 GCA_964471235.1 uncultured Calditrichaceae bacterium | reverse complement strand
GCGAGAGCATAGCGATCCGGTGCCCCATCACCATCCCGGTCCACAGCAATCTCCTGCCCCATGCGAATTAATTCCGAGATGGTTTCCGGCGGCTTCTTCACCAATTTTTTATTATACACCAGGGTAAGATGATTCCCAACCCGATCCGAAATTTGATATAGATGCCCATTCAACCAGGTATTGGCGGGAAAAGGATTGGTGATAAAGCTGTCCAGGTAAGATTGTTCAAAAAATGGTTCCAAAGGGGCGATCACTTTTAAATCCGAAAGCGGTCCCACGTTATCACTGGCACCGTGAATTAATGCCGGACCTTTCCCCGCCAAGGCCGAAACCATGTAATTGGGTCGTAATTCCTCCGGTTGATAATATAGTTGTTGGAATTGATACTCTGGATAGCGCCGAGCAAATTTATCTAATTTGCGCTGCAAATATTTCCGCTCCACCGGGCGCATGCTGGTCCAAATTGTAATGCGCTTCGATGAATCTGATCCGCAGTTCCACAGCAACAAACCTGTCAATACAATAACAAGTAGCCACCAAACCCTTTTTCTCACAATTTAACCCTGTTTTATGCCCGGGGAAGGGATTCACGGTGAATCCCTTCTTCCGGGCTTTTGATCTGAATCAGATTAACTTATCGCAATAATACCATTTTGCGGGTTTTGGTGAGATTCTTATCCACCGTGAGCCGATAGTAGTACACACCGGAAGCGGCTTCCAAACCGGCATCATTTCGACCATCCCACACCACCTGCTGAGCACCGGGAGTAAATTTCCCGTCTGCCAGGGTTCGCACTTTCTGACCCAGGACATTAAAAATGGTCAGGTTGACGTTGGCAGCTTTTTGCAACGTAAACCGGATGGTCGTGGAGGGGTTGAAGGGGTTCGGATAGTTCTGTTCCAGTGTAAATTCAACGGGAACATGACGCTGCACATTGTCATCGATACCGGTGATGTGCGGATTCGGTTCCACCACCAGGGGCGGATCAAACGTAAAAACATCCATCGGGAAGGTATAATCCGTGGGAATGCCGGAGCCGTCCCAGATGTAGCGGGTTCGGCTTTTACCAAATCCAAACCCGCCGCCTTCAAAGGTCAGGTTGTTCACATCCGGACCATAGGCGACCCGATAGACCAATGCGTAGTAAGTTGGTGCAGAAAGGGTAAAGTCAAGGGTATAAATGGTATCGCCATCCGCATCCTGGTAAAACAATTGCTGTTGAGGTCCCCGCAAAGGATCCCATCCCTGCAATGATCCCTGGAATTGGTCTTCGATGGAGAAGAACACGGAATCGGTGGCAGGATCAAAGGGTTGGGGAAGATTGGGATCGGTTGCCGGGCGCATATCCACGGAGAGATGTAAGTTCACATCCTGGTTTACGACCCCGGCGGGGGTAATATCCATAAACCAGGACATGGGTGCGACCTGCCCGGTGATTCCCTGGAAGACGAATTGGCGGTTGCCGCCGCCCTGGGTGGGCGGTTCTTCCCAGCCGTCCACATTGCCATGGGCGCTGGTATCCAATTTGGCAAAGTATTTATAGTTCACCACCTCGCCAATATTGGCTGCAACCGTGGCTTCCAGTTCCCAGACATCGGGATTCCCAAACTGGGGCTGCATAATGGCGTTCTCCGGGGGATTGGGTCCCCAATTGTTAAAAGCACCATAAACCAGCATGGTATCCTGGGCAGATGCCGGGGTAAACACACCCAATTGATTAAATACCGATACATTTACCTGGAACAGAACGGTACCGGTAACACTGATCAAACTATCCCGGTCAAAATAGTCCACCGGCAGGGTTTGGGGGCTGCCGGTTAAATCAAATTGACGATTGGGATCGCCCTCCCAGACAATGCCGCCGCCTGATTCCAGAATGACGTACTTAAAGGAGACCGGGGAACTGGTACCGGTTAAATTAAAGGTACCGGTGTAAATACTATCCACATCGGCATCGGTTAATACCGAGTCAGCTCCGGTGGTCCAGCCGTTAAAGGAACCGGTGGTGATCACCACATCCCCGGCACCCGGGTCAAATGCGCCCTCCAGCATTTTTACGCTCATGTTTACCTGAAATGTCACAATATCCTGTGCCTGGACATTGCTAAACATGAACATTAAAAAAGCGGAGGCGAACAATAGTGACAAGATTCGCTGCATATCAATGCCTCCAAAACTTTAAGATGAAACATAACTACTGTTAATTAATGCTACTTCTGAAAAACAGCTTGACATTGCACCACTTTTTTTGATTATCACCCCCTATCCGTAATTGATGAACATTAGAAATTTAGCAAGAGTGAATATTGATGAACGTTACGTAATCTGGCAAAGGATTGAAACGCATAATCGAGACTGAGTTGCACATTTCCAAAGAACCGGTGTTTCAACCCGGCGCCAACCACAAATTCTTCCTCACTATTGTTCAGGAACAAGGTTCGGACCCCGCCCCGCAAAAAGATTTGCTCGTCGAACATTGCCACTTCCGCTCCAATGTTCAAACTCTGTTGGTTGTCATTCGGGTATAAGGCATCCATTGAGAGGGTTAACCGGTTTTGTTCTCCCATTGCAAAATCCCGCGAAATCCCGATTTTTAAATTGAGAGGCAAATCGAATTTATCCGTTTCCAACACAGCATTCACATCTTCATTATTACCCTTGGTGTTGGGATCGATATCTTTGCGCACTAACAGGTTATCGCCCGACATCTGCATTTTGGTACCGAAATTGGAGATGCTGGTGCCAAATCGTACTCCGTAAAAAGGGGTAATGAAGAGCGTTCCCACATCAATGGCAAACCCGGTAGCAGTGCTGTTCCAGATGGTTTCGTAGATCAATTTGGTGGTGCCGCCAATCATAAAGCGGTCGGTAATTTTTCGGGAATAAGTAAGCCCAAAGGCAAAGCTGGAAGCGGTAAAAAATTCCCCGGTACCCTCCGGTTGATTCTCGGTGGTAACTTCCATATCCCCCATGGTCATGGCAGTAATGCTCAGCCCGAAATTGCCTTTCGAACCGCCATAAAGCGCCAGCGCCAGGTAATCGAAATTGATACCGGCAAGCCAATCGCTGTGCATAAAAAAGATTTCCCGGTTCTCTAACTGTGCCAGGCCACCCGGATTCCAGTATAAAGCAGTGGCATCATTTGCCACCGAGGCATAGGCACCGGCTAATGCCAGGGCACGAGACCCGATGGGCACACTTAAGAATTTCGATGCCGTTGTCCCAACCTTGGTCACTTTCTGGGCTGGCAATTCCTGTCCCCAGAAAATCATCCCAAACAAGAGGAGCAATTGTAACATTGCTTTCACGATGAACTCCTTGAATTTTAAAACTTACCAGCGACTCTGATTCTGAAACTGTTGAATTTTTTGAACACCCGGAAGCAAGTCTGCCATTCTTATTTGAATTTGCCCCCGGATTCCTCCACCTATTTGATGATTGCAAATTTACCGATCTTTTCACCGATGCCGGGTGCTTCCAGGTGGTAGATATAAACACCATAGGCAACGCTCAGGTTATCCCGGGTCAACAAATCCCACTCCGCGGTGCCGTCTGTAAGGCTGCTGTTGTGTTCAATTACATCCACCAGTTCCCCGCTAACGGTATAAATGCGAATGGTACAGCGTTGCGGCAGGTGGATAAAGTGGATGCGCCGGGGACCTCTCCCGCGGCGGAAGGGATTGCGCGGTTCAAAACTGGAAGCGGCCAGATAGGGGTTGGGTACCACTTTCACCCGGTCAAGGTCCTGTTTTGCCAGTTCCTTATCCACCGATTCTCCCTTCGTGGTATATTGATAGACATCGAAGGAAAGAAACGGCTTAATCAACACGTATTTGGCAAAATCTCCTTCGCCGGGGAAACTTTTGGTGGAATCTCCCAGAACCTGCCCCAACTCATATTTGAGGCTCCAGGTAACGACCAGGGAATCATTGGCATCCTTTTCCAGAAACACGATGATATCGGTCTGCTGACGACTGACGGTATCGGCATTAAAGATGCCGTCGTTGCCCACGGCTTCCATAAACCCGAACTGGATAAATTCATCGGTGGTCAAATTTTTAATGCGAAAATTCACCGGTTTGGGGGGAAATACAATCGTCTGGGTGTTGGTACGCCGCCATTTAAACTCGGTGCTGGTAGCCAATCCCGGTTCATCGGCAAATTCGATTTGATAATCCGCCGGACGTTCATTGCCGCGCATAATTCCTTCTTTAAACACTTTAAAAATGAGGGGAAACATATCATCGCGGCTAAGCTTTGACTGGTCTTTACTGATTTCCACCGCCTCGGGATTGACAAAATTCAGTCGAATGCCGTCTGCCAATGGTGCCTCCAGCCCGGTCCGCGGGGCGGTATCACCGGCAATCAGGGTGTCGGGATGGGCGGAATCGGTAATATTTACCAGGGTAAACGATTTGGTGGTCAGGGTATCCTGCTCTCCGCCCCCGGAGGCTTCGATCAGGGTATCTTCAAAGGTAATTTCATAAGTGTTGTCATCTTTTATTAAGCGGGGGTCAATAATTTCGAAGCCGATTTGCCCGCTGGCGCCGCCGGCGAGATGGACAAAATCAACAATCTCCGCCGGTTTATAGCCAGCAACCGGGGCTTCCGGGGTCACCTGTACCACGTTTTTTCCCAGGCGGGCATTCCCCAGTTCATCCAGGGTTATCAAAATAGGAGATTCCGCAGGAGCGATATCAAATGCCGGGGCGCCGAAATCGTAAGCGGTTAAGGCATAAAAATAAGTGAAACCGTTTTTCACATCGGTATCCACAAAAGAATGTTTCAACCCGGTCTCATCCCCCAGGTAAAACTGAACCCCATTGACATCCACCGAGGAAAACCCCTGCCAGCCGTCAATCAAATCCCACTGGGCAATCGGCTTGTGGAAGGTGCGGGAGCCATTGCCGTCTGTGATGGTGAAGACATCCTCAAAGGCGGGGTCCCGGGAGCGGTACAAACGGTATCCTTCAAAATCATACCCATTCAGTCCCAGCTTTGCCAGAAAGCCGTCGAAGGATTGTTCGGCTTCGCTGTCCCAATACAGGGTAACCTTATTATTCCCCGGCACGGCGCGTAAAATCGGGGTCGCCGGGGCTTTGGCAAATTGATAATCCGCATTGTAAGTTTCCTGGGCACGATCCCGGGTTTGTACCACATCTTCCGGATTATCCCCCAAGATCACTGCATAAGAGATGCGCTGGATGCTGCCGGACTTCATGGGAAACACGCTGGAAGAGACCGTCAGGTCGTTGTCCCCTTCTTCCAGCTCTCCCGGTGCCAGTTGCCAGAATTGCCCCGGCACGATATAGGTTAACCATAACGCCCGGTCGCTGATGGAATTAAACTGGATGGTATTTGCCGGAAACCGCTGCACGTTGGTAATCCCCAGTTGATCCGACTCCGAGACGTCGGTTTTATCAATATTGGGTTCCCCGGGAAATGGTGTTCCGGCGCCACTGGTCGGCTTGCCATCTCCCTCACCGGGGTCGCCGGTTCCGGCAACGCCGTCCAGCCCCACATCGTCGGTTAAGGGGTCCCAGTCACCGTCGTTATCAATGCCGTCTTCCCGGGATTCGTCGATCATCTCATCAATGCCTTCATCAATCCCCTCATCGATGATGCGATCCCCGTCATTGTCGATGCCATCGGCGTAAATTTTCCCCAGGTCTTCCGGACCGACGTCATACAAAATAATGTCGGTGCCCGGCACCGGGTAACGATGATAGGGATCGGCCGCGGCGGCATCAATCATTTGTTGAGTCACCACATTGCTGCTGTCTTCCCCATTGCCGTTATTATCAATGTTATCTTTAAAAGGTTGCCCGATGTCATCGGATTCCACCATGATTAAGTGAATCTTTCCATTTTGCACCGGGTCATTTTCCGGAAAGGGAGGCCAGCGATGCCACATATCGCCATCGGCATCGGCAACCATCTGGGCAGTGACAACCGGGCTGCCAGATTCCCCGTTGGAGTTGTTATCGATTCCATCGGCATACCCAACGCCAGTTTGGGTGCCAAAGGCAATATAGGTGGTGTCTTCATCAATTAAGCCATTGCCATTGTTATCAATTCCATCCCGCCGCCGGGGGTCATCGACGGGCAGGTCGCCTTCCCCCGCAATTAATTCCGCCGTTACCTTGGGACCTTCTTCGCCGTCACCATCATTATCAATCCGATCCACCGCATTCCCGGGGGTTTCCAGAAAGGAGACTCCGGCGGAACCGAACCCTACTTCGTCATCGTCCATGGTTGCCAGGTCGTTTGACAGGTCATAATTCATCCTGTCGTTCTGGGTATTAAAACCAATAACGTCTGCCAGCCAGATGGCAAACCCGGTTCGGTCTAAATCTTCCGTACCATCGTTCAGAATGTTGTTGATCACATAGACCACATCATTCACCAGCACCTGCGACCATGCCATCACCCGAACCGACGCAATTAAGCCAAGCCCGCCCCGGGAAGGATCAGTAGCGTCCGGTTGAAAGAGAGAAAGTTTGCGATCGTAGAGGTCATCACTCATCTTAAAAAACAATTCCTGGTCGGCATTAAAAATATTTTTTCCGAAGAATCCGTTCCAGGAACCGATCCAACCCGGGTCTACCGGGTCATCCATTTTATCTGCCCATCCATTGGGAGGCCAGCTATTGGGGTCGGTACTTTTGGCAATGCCCACTTTTTTATTGCCGGTCGGATTTCCATCGGCATCAAGCTCTTCTAAATAGTCGGGATTGTTGTATCCCGGAACCGGTTCGAAATTCCAGCTTCTGCCATCCGGAGACTCCCGGTATTGCACCACGTCCACAATACGCAGCGGGGCACCGTCATCATCAATGATATCGGGAAATTCGGCACCAATCCAGATGGCGGTCAGGGCAATATAGGTATGCCCGGAGTTTTTGGGCCATTCGTAGGGGATTTCATCCGGTACTGCCGCCGTTCTACCAGTTAAACCGGTATTAAAGATGGTTGCCCGAATATTATTCCCATCGATGTCGGTCTTCCGGCGCAGGGTAACATCTCCCCGTTCTTTGCTGGGAATGTGCTGCGCAACCCCGATTCCTGCAGTCAGAACGATGAATAGCAATATGTAGTTAATGGAAAATCGCTGCATACAAAACCTCGTCGAAATTTTTCATTCTGTAAAAAATCTTCAACCGTTAAACCATCAGAACTGGAACACATTATATTCCCCGGGGAACTCGGGGAAAAAGAATCATGACTTAGTTTCAGCATATAGGCTTTCTACCGACGCCAATGCACTGCCCTGCGGCAGCCTGACTGCCTACAGCCTAATACTCTAACATCCTACCCCCCCCCTCCTTTATAAATCCAGGGCAAACCCGATTTGAATTTGCCGGGGTGGATCATAGAAATCGGGACGCACCAGGAAAAAGGGGTCCGCCGTTGAGGCAGCAATGTTCGTAGAAGAAGCCCGACCGGTATCGGAAAACACATTAATCTCATTCCGGCGGTCAAACAAATTAAAGACCCGGGCATAAACCCGAATCTTTACGTCATTCACCATAAAAATTTTCTGTGCCCGGAAATCGACGACAAAATCGCTTGGTTTGCGGCGGCTGTTTTTGGGATTTGCATTGGTGGCATTCAACCCCACTACAGTCGCCCGGTCGATGTTAATTGCCGGGGTATAAGGCAACCCGGTGTTGTAACGGGCAATCAGGCTAATCCCCCAGTTCTTTCCCCCATAATACACACTTCCGTTAATGGTATGAGTTTGATCCCAGTCGAGCGGCGTTAGCTGGATGGTCGGTTCAAATCCACTGTTGCGTTGTAAGAATTCTTCATCTGCATTGGAATTGGTACCCTCCGCCACCTGGAATTGATACACAACGTCAAAAGCAAAGCTGTGGCTCATACGTTTTGTTAACGAGAGGGTAAAGCCGCGCACGTTGGCATAATCTTTATTAATAAACTGGGCGTAGCGGGTACCAGCCAGGTAGGTATCGATTTCGGGACCGGTGGTCACCCAATCGCGGATATCCCGGTAATAGCCGGTAAAGTCAACTTTAAAGTCAGTGGAAATTCGTTGCTGCAAACCGAGTTCGTATTGCACGGTTCGCTGGGCATCCAGGTCCGGATTCCCAAAAGGGCTTTTCTGCCCGCTCACTTCCGATATTTTAAACTGGGCGTTTTGGAACAGGTGTCGCAATTGGGGAATCTGGAGAAAATCACCAAAACTGAAGTGAATAACCCCGTTGGCGCTGATCGGGTAGGCAATCCCCAGCCGGGGGCTTACCTGGTATTTTGGGGTGGCGTCTTTATACCAAATTTTCTGGCGCTCGGCGAACGTCATTTGCTGATGTGCCGGCAGTAAAGGCCGATAGATGTCCGGGTCGCGCGGATCGGCTAATACTTTACCGCGGGAATCAAAATAATCCAGCCGAACCCCAATGTTGATGATCACGTTCTCCAGCTCAATTTTATCCTGGAGATAGGCAGCGAATTGAATGGGCTGGGCATCGAAAATATCCCGCAGCGGCGAAGATACATCGGGAATCTTCGGAGGGGTTGTGCCCTTGGGTGGAATCAGGTTGTAGTCATCCTGGGAAAGTTTGGAATACCGCACTTCGATACCGGTTTTCATCAAATGCGCCGGATGGATTTGACTGGTGACATCAATTTTGCCCACGTAATTCCGGGTGATTCGATTAAAGCGGTGAAAATTGGTGCCGCCCACGTTAAAATTATCCGGCGGGACCGGGGGAAGGGAATCCGGGTCCTGGTAACGCGGATCAAAGGGGTTCTTATAAAGATACTCGTTGAATTCCCGGTTCAGATAGGTCAGATTTAAGGTATAGAAAGTGGAATTGGATAAGGTATGATTGACAATCAGGGACAGGTTATAGGAATCGTTGAACTTTTTAACATCTCCGTCAGGGTTTAATTTAAACGAATGATTGTAATCCCGGAACCGTTCGGTGCTAAACAAGCCTTCCAGATTGATCTTTAACGTATTGGTGGCAAAGAAGGTCAGTTTTGCCTGGCCGGTAGTGCGACGCCGCCAGTTCATGGGCACCGTTCCGAATGTCTTGAGGGTATCGGCAAACGTTTGGGCGGTTTTTAATTTGTTCGTATCGATATTGGCAACCTGTAACTTTCCAGCGGGAGAAAATACCCGCGCGCCGTAGAGATACCCTTCATTATATTGATGGCGCACGGTGGCATAAATCCTTCCCTTTTTCCCGGTAAACGGAATTGGTCCGTCGATGGAGCCCTGGAAGCTGTAAATATCCCGGGGAGATATGTCATCAATATTAAAAAAGGTTTCTTTGTCATTGCTGAGGTAATCCCCGCTATAGGCTTCCAGGTTGGCATGAAATTGGTCGCCGCCCTCTTTGGTGACGATGTTGATGATCCCGGACATCGCATTGCCGTATTCCGCGTTAAACGTTCCACTGATGACCTGCAATTCCTGAACGGATTGGTTTTCAATCTCTATCGCCCGGGAATTATCAAATCCGTCGGTAATGGAGACACCGTTCACCCAGTAGGCAATTTCGGAACTCCTGCCGCCGCGGATATGGAATCCACCGCCGGCATCCCGGGTTATCCCCGCCTGAATTTGCAGGACATCGTTAATTTCGTTTACCGGAAGTTGTTCGATTTTCTCACTGGAAACCCGGGACTCCGAGGAAGTGAGGTCTTTTTGAACGATGTCCCGCCTGGCAGTAACCACGATCTCATCACCCAGTTCTATTGTTTCCGAAGTCATCTCGATGTTCATCCGGGTGGTCAGATCGATTGAAACCTGAACGTTGCTGATACGAACCTCATGATACCCGATATATTGCACCACCAGGGTGTAAACCCCGGGCGGCACGTTCAGGATAAAATAGCTGCCATCAATATCGGTGGTGGACCCCAGGGAGGTGCCTTCTAAGAAGACATTGGCGCCGATCAGGGGTTCGCCGCTTTCTTTATCTTTTACGATTCCGGCAATTTTCCCGGTGGTGCCGGAAAACACCAGCCCGCTAAAAATGAGAAGAAAAACAAATGTTCGACCTGCTGTACCAAATTGCATACCGTTTCTCCTGCCTGAAGTTATTTCAAACTGACTTTCTGCAACGCATCCTGATCAATTGAGAGGTGCGCTTGTTTCCGGAGACGACGAAGCAGCGCCTGATACTGCTTCTGGCGCTTCAGAAATAGAATATTGGCTTCTACCTCCTGCTTAACTTCATCAAACCGCTTGGGGCGTTTAGCTCGGTGGTCCAACATCTTCACCAGGAAGAAAATATTGCCTTTGTGAAACGGTCCGGCAATTTCTCCCGGTCGTAAGGCAAAAATCTCATCGGCGAATTTGTTAAACTTCCCCCGTGGCGACCAATCAATGATCCCGTTATCCGGATCCCCGGCAAGCAGGGAATACCGGGAAGCCAGCCGGTTAAAGTCGGCTCCGGATTCCGCTGCATTCTTTAACTTTAGCGCCAGAAGGGAATCTTTTACCACCAGCACCTGGGTTTTTACCTCTTCCGGATAATAATATTCTTTTTGATGTTGGGTGAAATAGCGGGTTAACTCCTCCTCAGAAGCTGTAAGAGAATCGGAAATTTTACCCAGCACATAGCGGATTTTAGCCTGTTTGGCGGCTTCTGCAAAACCTTGAATCGCTTCATCGGTTTTGTCATAGCCCTTTTCCACAGCTTCCCGATAGAGCAGTTCCCGGGCAACCAGTCCCCTCAGGGCTAATTTTAGAGATGGAATATCATTAATAAGTTTGAACTGCTTTTCTTTTATATTGGAGAGTTGCGCAAGCGCCTGCTGCACAGTCCAGGTTTGATTTTGAAATTGCAAACAGGGGAGGTGTTGTTGCTCGGTGGGGATATCGGATTTGTTAGCAAAAAGAAGATTGCCCTGGTAATCCCCGGAAACATTTGCCTGTTTGATAAACTCCAATAAAACTGTCAGCCCTGCTTTCTTAAACTTCAACCCGGCGGTATCAATTCGTTTCCGAATATAATGCCGCCTGGCTAATTCCTGTTTTTTCCATTTTACATAGCGGCGGATGTATTTCTTTTTAACGGCATACTCGGTTTCGGTAATTATCGGGCGGCGCTGCCGGTCTTCCACTTTAACGATGCTGTACCCGTTGGCAGTTTGAACCGGCGGGGATATATCCCCCGGCGATAATGAGAATGCCACATCTTCAAATGCCGGGTCCATTTCACCCATCCGGAAATAGCCCAGGGCGCCCCCGTTTAACGCCAGACGGGAATCTTTAAAATTTTTTAATGCCAGTTCTTCAAAAGAGGCCCCTTGTTTTAACATTTGATATAAACTATCCGCTTTTTTCCGGGTGGGAGCAAACAGATGGCGGGCAAAAACCTTTTCATTAAAATGAAGATAGGTCTGTCGAATATCGGTTTCGCTTACAACGATGGTGTCAAGAATTTCATGTTTCTTCCAGAGGGCAAGAATGTGTTTCTTTCGCCGGTAGGCGAACATCCGTTTATAAGCATCTTCCTTTGTTACTTTCAGGGAGTCTGCATAATCGGCTAACAGCCATTCGTTGATCATGCCATCCAAAACCTGGCGGCGTACCCGGAGATTATCGTTCACCCCGGCAGATAGTTGAAAATCAATCAGTCGTTTTACAAATTGCGGCTCGGTAATGGAATGAGATTGTACAGTGGCGAGGACTTTCGGGGAGGGGGTTCTGGTGCAGGAGATTAGAAGCACGATGAAACTCAAGCCAACCGCAAACGAAGTGTGGAATTTTTGAGGCTGCATCGAAGATGCTCTTGGTTAAGGTCCCTTTGCTGTTTGGGAAACAGCAAATTGTTATTGAATTTGGCTGCTGAAATTTTTCATGGTAATGACCTTCCTCCCCCCGGTCGGGTAAGCAAAACGTTGAAATCTCTCCCAACTCAAAACGTAACTCTATACGTAGTGACTAAGTTTACAATTTTTTCCGATTTTGTCAAGGGAAATATTTTTCTCTTTTTTCGTTCTTGAAAACAATCTGGAAGGTTAACGTGGAACGAGTTCGGGAATGACTCGAGCAATGGATGGGAGACGGAAATGGGAACGATGACAGTGTTACGATGAAACCTGGCACGCTGCCCGGTTTCTTTTACCCTTCGTCTTTCACTTTTTCCCTTTATCTTCCCCTTCGTCCGGTTTCCAGAGAACTTCTGAATTGCCGGTTTTCCGGGTAACATATCGGGCAGCAACAAACAGCCAGTCACTCAGGCGGTTGAGATAAGGGATTTCTGTGCCGTCCAGGGCGGTTTCCCAGGAGAGACGGATCACCTCCCGTTCGGCACGGCGACAGACAGTGCGTGCCAGATGCAACCACGCCGCAATTTCCCCGCCCCCCGGTAAAATGAAGGAGGTCAACATTGGGAGGTCGGCATTCATGACATCAATCTCTGTCTCCAGCCGTTTAACATTTTCCGGGTGAATAACCGGAGTGTTCTCACGCCGGTCTTCCGCCAGTACTGACAACTGGGACCCCAGGTTAAAGAGCTCATTCTGAACCTTCACCATCTGTTCATAAAGCGATTTGAACTCCTTATGGCGGGACAATTTTTCAGCAATAATTCCCAGCAGGGAATTCAACTCATCCACCGTCCCATACGCCTCAATCCGCTGGTCGGCTTTGGAAACTTCCTGTCCTCCGGCAAGACGGGTTTTGCCCTTATCGCCGGTTTTGGTGTATACTTTGGTAATCCTGACCACAATTCCTCCGGATTTTTATGTTGAAACCATGCTGATTTACCGTAAAGTAATATTTCTTACGCCTGATGCAAAGTCATCACCGGATGTTTGGCTCATGAGAAGAATTAATTCAGGAGACTGGGAACCGTTTTTATTTTGGTTTCTCTCCAGCAACATGATATGTGATAATAATCCGTTAAGTTGCCAAATTTGAGCGCCCCGGTCTGACGCACCCGGTCACTTGAGTATAAGATGAAATCGTATTGCGTTAAAAGTAAATTTATTTTTACATTGTTTCGGGTTTTGTGCGAATTCCAGGCACCCGGTTTGGGCAGGCATGTGGAGTTTGTCATCACAAGAATCCTCTTACGACTCGATTTCCAAAATGTAAAAAAACTCACTGAGATCTTCCGAAACTTACGACTTGGAGGATGCTCCGTTCAATCAACGGCACCTAAACTCCAACCGGGCGGGTGGGTTCGCCCCTGGGCAAAAGTAAAATACCCCAACTATCCCGCTATCGGGAGAATTGAAAGCGATTTTGTTGCCCCCGAGAAATGGAAGACCGGGTACCCTGATGCCGAATTTTTGAACTGTGATGCCGAAGATGCCTTCCGGGCATCCCGGCAGGTGATGAATTTCAGCGATAAGGAGAGCCAGGCGATTGTTTCGACCGATCAATACGCCAACCCGAATGTTGCACGTTACCTGACCAACACATTGATAAAGCGGCAGGATAAAATTGTCAGAACCTATCCTTGCTTCAGCGGTGGACTGGATAAGTTCCGAATCGATGACCGTGGAAATTTAACCTTCAAAGATTTATTCACGGTTCGGTTAATTGTTTGCCGGTTTGAAATTTTCCAGCGCCGTTTTCACCT
>CAYYGL010000133.1:0-13591 GCA_964471235.1 uncultured Calditrichaceae bacterium | reverse complement strand
AACAACACCAGATTTAGCACAAACATAATGCTAAACAACGTTGCAAAAGTGGAAGGCACTCCGTCCGAATAGGCACCTACCACGGAATCGAACACGATTTGATTGGGTGCATAGAACACATCCAGGTAGATGCCGAGATGAATGGCTGCCACTGCCAGAAAAACCAGCAGCAGATTTGCCAGCGGTCCGGCAAGCGCCATGTAAGCGGAGCGCCGTGGATAGCGATGCGCCCACTCCGGGTTATACGGCGCACTTGCCCAGCCTAACATCCAGGTGTAATGACTCCAGAGAAATGAGAGGAACGGCACCAGAATGGTTCCGATCGGTTCCCGGTGAATATGGGGAAGCGGGTCCAGGGTTACCTGTCCGGCAAAATACGCGGTATCATCTCCCAATAACTTTGCCACCAGGGCATGAGCGGCTTCATGGAGTGTGGTGGAAAGCAAAAAAACCGCATACCAGATGAATCCCAGCAAAAAAACGTCCATCTCTATGGTTCCTCTATGTCCAGTGATTCGCCAGTGCTTTCATAATTTTTTTAAATTTGAAAAGATCGGTGACTTTTGTATATTTCGCCACATCTTTTAATTTTTTTGGCTGATTGAAATGGGTGAAGGATAAAATGTTCAATGAGATGTTGAATCAGAAACTGCGTCATAAAAAGACCCTTGTATGTGTAGGTCTGGATACCGACATCCAAAAAATACCCGGCATGCTGCTCTCCGAAATAGACCCACTTTATGAATTCAATAAAGCCATCATCGCCGCTACTCATGAGTATGTTGCCGCTTATAAATTAAACATTGCCTTTTATGAATCCCTGGGAATACCCGGGTGGGAGCTGTTGGAACGCACCCTGGCGTTAATTCCTACCGATGTGCTGGTGATTGCTGATGCCAAGCGAGGCGACATCGAAAACACCTCCCGCAAATATGCCGAGACTTATTTTAAAACCTATAATTTTGATGCTATCACCGTTTCCCCCTACATGGGCATGGATTCCATTGTGCCTTTTCTGGAATATGAAGACAAGGGAGTCTTTATTCTCTGTTTAACCTCAAATCCCGGGGCGGCTGATTTTCAATTTTTAACGGTGGATGGAGAGCCCCTGTATTTAAAGGTTGCCCAAAAAACTCTGGGGTGGAATTTTATTTACGGAAACTGCGGTTTGGTAGTGGGTGGGACCAATACCAGTGAGATTGCCGAAATACGGGAGGTGGCGCCGGAATTGCCATTTCTGGTACCGGGGATTGGTGCCCAGGGCGGCAACCTGGAACTCGTTGTAAAAAGTGCCACTGATAATTTCGGCCATTCGGCGTTAATCAATGTCAGCCGAAGTATTATTTATGCATCCTCCGATATCGATTTTGCGGAAGTCGCTCGCAGCCGGGTAAAACATCTGCGAGACCAGATAAACATGATCATCAATGTTCACAAAAACCCGGATTTGCTGGATCCAAATTAACCGGAATGCAACCGCGGGGGTATGAGTGATGGATAAAAAAGAAATATTGCACATCTTTGAACAAACCGGGGCACTGCAAAACGGGCATTTTCAATTATCATCCGGGCTTCATAGTCCCACTTATTTCCAATGTGCGGTGGCGCTGCAATACCCGGATTATTTAGAACGCTTTTGTAAAGAGATTGTGGAATATTACCAGGAAGAAAGCGACACGATTGATGTGGTGATTGCCCCGGCAATTGGTGGGATTGTGGTGGCACAGGAAGTGGGGCGGCAGTTGAATGTACGAAGCATTTTTACGGAACGGGAAGAGGGAAAGATGACCCTGAGGCGTGGTTTTCATCTGGAACCGCAGGAGGTGGTGCTGGTGGTGGAAGATGTGGTTACCACCGGCGGTTCGGTGAAGGAGGTAATTGAACTGGTCGAAGAAATCGGCGCTTTTGTGGTCGGGGTTGGCAGTATTGTGGACCGCAGCGGCGGCAAACCACTCTTCGATGTTCCCTTTTTCTCAGTCTTCTCCACCAGAGCAGTCACTTATAAGCCGGAGAAATGCCCGCTCTGCGAACAAGGGGTTCCTCTTACGTATCCCGGCAGCCGGGAGTTATCAATAGACCAATAACGCCTGTTAAATCTTAGGAAACAACGCCCCCCCCCGATAATTGGTCATCTATCACACCACCGTTTCAATATTTTCGTTACCTTCAAACGCACTTGAAAGGCAAAATCTCGATGGAGAAAACTTAAATGAAATTTTGCATCTTAGCCAGCGGAAGCCGTGGGAACTCAATTTATGTGGAAACTTTTTATGGCAGGTTCCTGGTAGATGTAGGGCTCTCGGCACGCCAGATAGAACAACGGCTTCTCAGTAAGGAAATCCCCCCGGAGAGCATCGATGCCATCGTGTTAACCCATGCCCACAAAGACCATGTCCGGGGTGTGGGCATTTTTGCCAATCGGCATCACATTCCCATCTATGGCAATCGGGATACCCTGGCAGCAATTTCCTATTTATTGAAGCCAAACCAACCGGTAGAACCCTGGACCACCCCCTTTCAAATAAACGGCATTCACTTCACCCCCTTTCAGCTTTCCCATGATTGCGATCCGACATTTGGATACCTGATTGAAGAAAATTCTCATGTTCTGGCAATTTGCACCGATTTGGGAATTGCTACCGATGGGGTAAAGAAACAAATTCAACGGGCGCACGCCATGGTGTTGGAAAGCAATCATGATCCGGCAATGTTGATGAAAGGACCTTACCCCTGGTATTTAAAAGAACGCATTTCCAGCCGGTTGGGGCATCTGTCAAACCATGATGCCGGAGAACTGTTAAACGAGGTGATGAAGCCACATTTACAACGGATCGTTTTAGGACATTTAAGCGAAGAAAATAATGCCCCGGAACTTGCTTTACAGACAGTTCTGGAGTATGTTGGCAACCGTTCGGATGCGGCAATTGATGTCATTGAACAGCGCACAGTATCCGATTTGTATGAGTTATAACTGATTCGTTTATCACATTGGGATAAACCGCAGAGGCGCGGTGGTCGCAGAGTTGTTAAGATTAAATTTTTAGAATTATTTTCCCCTGGCACTCAACCACTACGTAAGCGTTATGATATGGGGTGGTCATATATTGTTTTTCGGTAACCGCTGAGTTCGCTGCGCCTCTTCGCAAAGCGACCATTTTGTAGGTGGGAAAAATATAGGATAAAACAGAAAAAGCAGAAACTTATGATTTTTAAAGAAGTCATCATCCTCTTCCTTGGGTTAGGGCTATTATGGGGCGGCGCGGAAATTTTGGTGAAATATGCCTCGCGTTTAGCCCGCTCTCTGGGGGTGCGCCCGATCATCATCGGGTTAACCGTGATTTCCGTGGGCACTTCCATTCCGGAACTGGTGGTCAGTGTGGTCGCCGCCCTGGAAAAACAGGTCGGAATTTCCATCGGCAATATTGTGGGCAGCAACATCGCCAACCTGGGGTTAATTCTGGGAGTCGGAGCGTTGATTCTTCCCCTTCAAATTCGCACCACCTGGGTGAAGCGGGAAGTACCGTTTATGATTGTGGTAACATTCGTTTTTCTTGGAATGGGGTACACCGGTGAAGGGATTAGCCGTCTGGAAGGAATTTCGTTATTAGGGATACTTTTTCTCTTTCTGCTCTATGTGAGTAAGTATACCATGAAACAGATGACCGAGTTCAAAGAAATTGCCCGGAAACAAGCCAATGGTGTTTCACCCCCAACATTCACTTACACGAGATTCAAGTACTTCATATTATCGATTGTTGGTATTGCCATATTAATTAGCGGGTCCAAGATAGCAGTCAACTCCGGCACCCGGCTGGCAGAAATTCTCGGCGTCAGTAATTCCATCATCGGTCTCACATTCATTGCCTTCGGCACCTCCCTGCCGGAACTTGCCACTACCATTGTTAGCGCAATCCGTAAAGAGGTTGATCTTGCCCTGGGTAATATCGTCGGAAGTAACATTTTTAATCTCTCGATGATTGGCGGGGTGACTGCTCTCATTCGTCCCATTCCCATCGCTCACGAAGCCCAGCTTACCTCGGTGCAATTTCCATTGCTGCTTTTTCTTACACTTGCAATCTGGCCCATAATGATGTGGCGTCGGAATGTCAACCGGCTTCAAGGAGCAGCCTTGGTGACCGCTTACGTGGTTTTTATCTTATTAACTGTTCGGGTTTGACCGGCACATGCCGCCAAGCTACTGTCACTCTCAACTTTCCCCAATTCTCACCATATCCCCGAAAAAAGAAATCCCGGAAACCACCGGTAGCTTCGTATGGTTTTGCAATGAATGATTTGGGTGGTGTGAAATGATATGTATGGTGGAGACGAGTTACCATCCGCTATTCCCTAACCGGGAAAGCAAAAGGGATATGTTAGAGTGTGAGAAATTGATTTTAATCTTCTAAAACGCCTTTCACTTTTTCCACAATATCATTTATCTGGAAGGGTTTGTTCAGAAAAGCCAGGGCGCCATTCTGTAATATCTCTTGTAAATCTTCCCGGTCTGAGTAGCCGGTAATCACCAACACTTTCTGGGATTTATTTCGTTTCTTAATTTCCCGAAAAGTCGATTTTCCGTCCATTACCGGCATTACCATATCCAGAATCACCAGATCGATCTCATCCCGGTGCTGGTCGTAGATAGCCACCCCCTCCTGGCCATTGGCGGCGGTATAGACGGTATAACCGTTCATCTCAAAAATTTCTTTCAGCATGGAACGGATATTATATTCATCATCCACCACCAATATCCGATGAGCCCGGGAAGTGCTGGACCCTGTTTTTCGGGGCAGCGCTTTTTGCATCTGGCGATTGCTGCGTATTGGGAGATAAACAAAAAAGACGGTTCTGCCGGGTTCACTGGAAACGAAAACATGCCCCTGGAGTTCATTAATGATGGTATATGCCACAAAAAGCCCCAAACCGACCCCTTCGTTATTGATTTTAGTGGTAAAAAAAGGCTTGAAAATATGCGGCAAATGAGCCGGGTGAATGCCCTTGCCATTATCCTCAAAAGTCAACTCAATATATTTTCCCCGGGGCAGGTAAAACATGTGGGGCGGGAGAACCTCGTCTTTTTTATGATGAAAAAGCTGGGTAGAAATTTTAATATACCCCTTGCTTTTGATGGCTTCCAGGCTGTTCTGGGTGAAGATGCGAATTAAACGGGTAATTCGGTTGGGATATAACTGAAGTTGGGGAATCCCCGGGTCCAGGGAAACCTTGAATTCAATATTTTCTCTAAAGGTTTCTTTAAACCGTTCCACAATATCCTGGATAATCGAATTTAAATTTAACTCAGTCGGCTGTTCAATATCACTCAAATCATAATTCACAAACTTCTTCATCAGCAGTTCAGTCTGTTTTAACGAATTTTCCATAGCAGTTAAATGGGGTTGCACTTGATGCTCCTCGGGTAATTGTGATTTAATTAAACTGAGATTGGGCACTAATACATTTAGCAGATTATTCACATTGCCCATCATCATGGTGGCAAATTGATTGATTTGGTTTAAGAGGTCCCGCTGGCGCTGTTGTTGTTCCTGGTAGTAGTGGGTGGTCACATCCACAGCAAAAATACCGGTTAAGTTAAACCGTTCGTGCAGTTCCATATTGGTAATATACAAATCCCAGATACGGCGGGAATGATCGAGGTCAACCGGGCACTGGTAATACCGGAGTTCCCCCCCCTGCAATTGATTGATCAGATTCTCCAAAGCCTGGTGATGCTCGCGCGGGATAAAGTTGAGGAATTTTTCACCGACAACGTTTTCTTTGGGAGATTTCAAAGTCTGTAAGCCGGCAGCATTGACATGCAGGATAACGCCCTTTTGATCCAGTGAAAATATCGCCAGGGGTCCTCGCTCAAAATACTCCGCATACTTCATCTCTTCCAGTATCTTCTGCAATTTAACTTGCTTAAAGAGACGCCGTTTTAAATGGAAAAAATAGAAATGCTGGAAAAGAAGCAAAGAAAGAATACCGGAAATCAAATTGACAAAAGAGAGGTGATTTAACAGTAACGATTCCCGTGAAGTCATCACCCCCATTCCCAAAAATTTCCCCTGCATCCGGAGCGGAAACAGAATAGCGGATTTTGCCTTCAGCCACTTCCAGTGAATTTTGCTGCCGTCACCATGTTCCACATCGCTCAATAAAATTCCCAGGTCTTTTTCATATATCAGGGCTTTTAATTCTTGAAAATTGGAATGATGAGACAAAAATTTTTGGTAAAGAGGTATCCGGGCTGCTTCTGACGCAATGATATTGTTTTTTTCTTCGAAATCGGAAAAGGTCATGTAAATAAATGCATGATCGAAGGGAACATTCTCCTGGAGGTAGGCGAACACAGCAGCCTGCATTTCTTCAGGGGTGCTAAAATGAACTACCTTGCGCTGAAATTCGATTAAGCCGGAAAGCAAATTGATTTGCTTGATATACGCCTGAAAATGATTGTCAAGCGTTTCAAAGGAATTCTTGACATATTTTTCCAACTGAGATAATTCATCGGCGATGGTGTGCAGTTGAGAAAAAATATGCGCGTTTTGCTCCATGTTCCGGATGGAATTCAAGATATTTTCAAAATAGTGGGTAATGTTATTGCGAGTCGTCATTGTTCAATAGAATCCTTTATCAAGCCTGGTGAATCTCGAAGAGCCCACGTTGTTGTTCCACATAGTCTTGCAGGTAGCCAATTAAAGTCTCAAATTCCTCGTAATTAAAAGAGTAATACTGCGTGAAGCGCGGATTCACCTCTAAAAAATGGTCATAACCGGTAAATTCTTCCTGCAGATAATGAACCAACAGATTGCTCAAATATATAAACCGAATTTTCCGGTATAAATCGGTTTCCCCAATAAATCCTTCCGGGCTGTGGTGGTATTTCACCATGCTGATTAAATAATCGGGTAAATTCCATTTTTCCAGCAATAGCGCTCCAACATCACCATGATGAAATTTGAGAAATTGCCTTTCCAGGGTCACCAATGGGGTCTTTTCCTGGAGACTCTTATCCACCAGGAAAAAGAAATCTTTTTCGATCACCTGGCTTTCCACCAGCTTCCCGATATCATGCATTAATCCGGCAAAATAATAGAGGTGCTGATTATCAGAATCATATTTTAGCGCCAGGGCTTTCGAAACCACAGCCGTTAACAGAGAATGATGCCACAGGTAGTCGAAATCGAAAAGCTCTTGATTTTTAAACCCTTTATAAAAGCTGTGAAAGGCAATGCTTAATGCCACATCTCTAAGAAGATTTAACCCTAAAATTACCACCGCACGGTCAAGGGTACCAATTGTTTTGGGAAAATTGAAATAGCTGGAATTGGCAATTCGTAACACCTGGGAGGTCAAACTCTGGTCGGTGGAAATAAGGGTTACTAACTGAGAGATCGAGATATTCGGTTCGGAGCACAGTCGCATCACTTCTAAAGCCACCGGATTAGGGGCAGGGAGCTGGTCAATCTGAGCAACCAGATCATTTAACTCATACTGCATGAAAACTCCTTAACATGTCCGATGCTATCCAGTGTCGTTTATAATTCAAAGATGATTGATAAATCATCGAATGTTTTAAAGATAACTTTATCTTGCAAGAAAATGCCTTGTAATAAATGAGATGGAATTGCTTTTGTCGGAGTGGTTTTGGAATGTCAGTATATTTTCTGCCCGGAAATTTTCCACGCCATTCTAACATTACCAGCCCGGAAGTTATTGACCAAAGGCACGAACAAATCCCAGGGAAAATGATAACCCCCGGTATTCGTCACTAAGCCCCAGGGGATTGTTAAAACGCACATAGTTATAGCGGATATCCACTGAGAAAGCCCAATCTTCGTTCCAGATGTAATCCACCCCGGCGCCCAAAAAGGCACCGCCGCCCAATTCCGCCTCCAGATGGGACAGCGAATTGATAAACCCCGATGCTTCGTGCAGGTTTAACCCCAGTGTGGGACCCAGCCCGGTAATGATATAGGGCGTGATGTTTCCGGGGCTCCGGGGGTTGATCCGAATTTTAAGGGACAGCCAAAAGGGAATGATATAGCCGGTTGTCCCGATGGTTCCGGAAGCATAGCCGTCTAACAGGCGCTGCCCGGTATTCACAGTCAAAACGCTCAAGTTCATCCCGTATAACAAGCGGTTGCTGCCTTTCCGGAAATATGCCAGGGAGGAGCCGAGAAAATCTTCCCCGGCTTGTAAGTGCATTACCCCGGTGCGGCTATAAAACCGATCGTATTGAGATATATGATAGAATGCCGGATTCGTGATGGCGGGGGATTGGGGATGGGTGAGCCGCTGCAAGGGATGTTCCCCCTGGGCAAACAGCGAGCTGCCAATGATAAACATCAGCACCAAATGGATGAACCGCCTCATAAAGCACCTCACAAGTTATATTTTCGAACTTTGTTTCTTAACGTGCGCAACGTAAAGCCTAATCGTTGTGCTGCCTGGGTTTTGTTGTTGTTGGTCTCTGCCAGTGCCATGCGGATAATCTCGCGTTCGCAGGCTTCTAACTTTTCACGGTAACTCAGCTCATTCTGTTCCAGAACAATTTTCAGCAATGGAGATTCATAACTCCGTGGTCCTTTTAAATAGACCGGCAGATCATCCGGGGTGATGTATTCACCATCGCACATCACAATCGCATTTTCAATAGCGTTCTCCAATTCTCGAATGTTCCCCGGCCAGTCGTAGTTCATCATGATTTGGAACGCTTCTTCGGTAATCCCTTTAATTTTCCGGTTGTTTTTTTCCGAATATTTTTGAATAAAATGATCTGCCAACGGTCCCACATCCTCAATCCGGTCGCGTAAGGGAGGAATGATAATCGGAATCACATTCAAGCGGTAATATAAATCTTCCCGAAAGAGCCCTTTGACAATTTTTTGCTCCAGATCGGCATTGGTAGCGGCAATCACCCGTACTTCCACTTCAATGTTTTCAATTCCACCCACCCGATTGAAACGCTTCTCTTGCAACACCCGTAAAAGTTTGGATTGCAGTGAGATCGGAAGTTCTCCGATTTCATCCAGAAACAGAGTGCCGCCGTCGGCAATCTCGAACTTGCCCTTTTTTAGCTTATATGCCCCGGTGAAAGCTCCTTTCTCATGCCCGAACAATTCGCTCTCCAACAGATTCTCCGGGATGGATGCGCAGCTCACCTCGACAAGGGGGGAATCTCGCCGGGGACTTTGATAATGAATCGCCCGGGCAATCAGTTCCTTGCCGGTTCCGCTTTCCCCCCGCAGCAAAATAGTGGCATCGGAAGCGGCAACCTTGGCTATCTTCTGAAATACTTCCTGCATCTTGCCGCTCACACCCACAATATTTTCAAAACGGTATGTTCGGCTAATCTTCGATTTCAGGTCAATGTTCTCTGTAATCAAACGCTGTTCCTGGATCGCCCGGCGAATGATGATCAGCAGTTCATCCAGATTAATCGGCTTGGTCAAATAATCGTAAATGCCCATTTTCATGGCATCCACTGCATTCTTTACGGTACCGAAAGCGGTCATCATGATAATTTTCGTTTCCGGCTGCTCTTCCAGTATCTTTTTGGATACCTCCAGACCGTTTTTATCCGGCAGCAGGTAATCCATCAGTACCACATTGTAAAACCCTTTCTTAATCTCCGCCAAACCCTGGCGGGCATTACGGGCTTTGGTAATGGTATACCGTTCTTCTTCCAGAATCTCTGCCAGCCCGTTCAAGGTGTTGATGTCATCTTCAACAATTAATATTTTTTCTTTCATGATGAAAATCCTTTACAACTTCTCAGTTACTGAGGGTTATCCGGTATGAGGTGAAAACGTGAAACGTAAAAAAAGCGTAATCTTTTTCCCTTGTTTATGCCTTCTCCCCTTCATCGATGGGCAATTCGATAATCACCGAGGTCCCTTTCCCCGACTCACTCTCAATATAAATGATTCCGCGGTGTCCTTCAATAATTTGTTTTGCAATTGCCAATCCGATGCCGGTTCCGGCTTGTTTGGTGGTGTAATAAAATTCAAACACTTCATTGGCAATCTCAGCCGGAATCCCTTCCCCGGTATCGTGAAATTCCATTTTTAAAAATCGATGCTTAGCTTCGCCGATTTCTTTGAGAATTACCGAGGTATGAATGGACAACTCCCCGCCATCCTTCATGGCATCCATGGCATTAATAATGATGTTGTGAAACACCTGCTTCATTTGATCGTGGTCGAACATGCCGCATGCTTCTCCGGCGGTAAAATGGCGCCGAAAGACAATCCCCTGTGCAGCCGCCCGCGCCTCCTGCATCAGCAACACCTCTTCCAGAATATCATGCATGTTACTTGGAACCAAATGCAGTTGCGGGGGACGGGCAATGGTGAGAAAATTGGTTACCATGTCATTCATGCGGTTGATCTCCGAGGCGATCACATCCAGATACTTTATCTTGCGATCCGGGGGGATGTCATCCCGGTGAATCATTCGTTTTAAAATTTGCATGTTGATGTTCATGGAATTCAGGGGGTTGCGCACTTCATGGCTGACCAGCGAGGCGAAACGGTTCAGGGCGGCAATCCGTTCCATCCGCCGCAGCTTCTTTTGGTTCACCAATAATGAATTGGCCATGGAATTGAATTCCTGCGCCAGTTCCGCCAGTTCATCCCGGGATTTCATCTCAATGCGATGTTTGAGGTTGCCTTTTTCATATTCCCGCACCCCTTTTACCAGGATTCCCAGGGGGCGGGTGAGCCGCTGCACGCTTAATACCCCCAGTATCACCGCAATGAAGGTGGTGATCGCTACAAACCAGTAAACCCGGCTGCGCATCTGGTGTGCCAGGGTAAAGGCTTCTTTTAAAGACTGCTGCACCACCAGCCCCCAACCTAATTGAGGAATGGGCACATAGACAATGATATTTCGCTGATCCCCCTCTTCGATCCGGGTTATTCCGGAATGCCCGGCTTGTAATTCTTTGAAAAAGGGATAATGGGAAAAATCTTCTTTCTTCAGCACTTTTTCCTTTTCCCGGTGAGCAATAATTTGCCCCCGGCTGCTCAAAAGCATGGCAAATCCGGTTTCCCCAATGGTGATGTTATCCACCAGTGTCCAGATGTGATTGAGATCGATCTCGGCAGCCAATACCCCAACCACCCGGTTAAATTTTCGAATCGGTTCGGAGATGAGCAGCAGGGGGAACCGAGAAGGGGTGAAGTAAACATCAGAAATGCTCTCCTCTCCATTGATGCTGGTTTGAAAGAACGGTTCGCCGGAAAAATCGGATGATTCCTCCCCGAAACGGGTGGTCACGGTTACAATCCCGCTGTCGTTCATGATAAAAATTTTGCGGAAGATGGGATTGTCCGCTTTTAAACGGTTAATTAAAAAACTTTGAGTAAAGGGGTCCATTTCATTAATATCGCGACTGAGCACCGAGGTCTGTAAGACGGTTAACGGTTCTTTAATAAAGAGATTGATTTCATTGCTGGCGCGTTTGGCGATTTCCGTATTCCGCTGAAAGATATAGGTTTGCACGGTTTCCTGGGTGAGGGAGATTAAAAAGAGGCTGACCACCACCAGAGGGAGCGCCCCCAACCCCACATAAGACAAAATGAGCCGGGTAGCGATTTTGCGGGATAACACTCGCTGAAGAAACCGTTTTAATACCCGCAGTCGTTTGGTGATTCGTAACTTCATGGTTCGATCAATATTTTTGTTCTTCTTTAGGAACGAACCAATTTTCAATGGGGTTCATACGATAATAGTGCCGGGAGCGATCCTGGAATGAGGTTCGGAACTGATGAAACCGGCTGTCCAATCCGATGATGATGCGTTCGTCGAAAAAAAGGAAGATTACCGGCATGTCCTGATTTAAGAACATCTGAAATCGCTGGTAAAGACTTTTGTGCCGTTCCGGGCGGGAAAGGGTTAAATTAAATAAGCGGCTGAGATAGCGGTTGTGATAATTCCGGGGATTATGCCCGGCACCCAAAATCCGGAAATAAAAGTTGCTAAACGCCTGGAACAGATACTGAGGATCGTAAACATAGGGAAAAATCATTGCCGAATAGCGGGTTCTCGCCAACAACACATTCTTTTCCGTGATCGACACAGGGATCGGTTCCACATTAATATTCAATTCACCCAAATTGATTTTGATGGTTCTTGCCACGCCTTCTTCCAGAAAAGAATTCCGGGAGAAATATAATTTGAAGGAGAGAGGGCGCCCGTTTTTTTCCAGCATGCCGCTTTGCTGATTCAGCCGCCATCCGGCTCGCTTTAGCTTCTGCAATGCCCGCTGGGGATTGTATTCGTTGGAAAAGAGGGTCTTCTCATAAAAAGGATTGTTATCCGGTATCAAGGTGTTGGCAATCCTACCCATATCCTTCATAAATCGCTGCACAATCTCCCGGCGGTTTAATGCCAGGAAGATTGCCTGCCGCACTTCCGGTTCCGTGAATGGGAATCGATGTACGTTAAACAGCATGGTGTACACTTTTTGCTCCGATCGAGGGATTAGAAAAACATACAGTCGGCTGCCCATCAGGTCATGGATGCGCCGGGCGGTATTCCGGTCCGGTAATTCCACATAATCTATTTCCCCGTTTACCAGGGCATCGATTAAGGATTGTTCATCATTAAAAAAGATGACCTTTACCTGATCTAAATAGGGACGTCCCCCGTAATAATGAGGATGAAACTGCAACAGCAGCGAAGAATCGGTTTGATAAATGAATCGGAAGGGTCCCATTCCCATGGGTGGCAATTCATTAAAGACCCGGTAGCCAGATTTCATCGCCTCTTGATAATAACTTTGAGGGATGATAGCCACATCGGAGAGCTTTAATCCGAATTCATCATCGGGTTTGTATAATTCAAACGAGATTTCAAGATCACCGGTCAGGGTAATTCGTTTGATGTTGTCAAAATTTAGCTGCCGGTTGAGGATAAATCCCCCGAATTTTTTTACCAATTCGATGGTGAATTTTACATCAATGTTGCGGAGAATCTGCCCGTTCTGGAAGGTGATGTTGCGGTTTAGCAACAATCGCCAGACATGGGGGTCTTTGCGGTCCGGACTGGCGAGATAACGGTTAATCAAGGTCGGGGGATTGGCAACCTTATCCGGCTTTTTGGTTAATCCGTACCCAAAAATCATTTGAATGATTTCTTTCTCCGCCGGGGTGTGAATTTGAAAGGGATTGAGACGAAAATCATTATCCCGTAACATACCAACCACCAGTTGCCCCCCAAAACTGGATGTAACTTCCTCTGTTGCCTGCCCCCACACCGGAAGGAACCCCAGCACCCACACAAAATATATTGAAAGGTAAATTTTTCTTATCAACAGCCATTCCTCAATCCATATAGCGTACCATAATAACAAACCGGCAAGTAAAAATCAATTTTATTTAATTGCATCGTCTTCCCTGGTACCCGGTACCATCCGTAGCCAATCTAAAAGTTAATGAAAATCATCCTCCTGCATCATTTGTTAAAAAAGCGAGAATATTTTTTAATCCCGGAGAAATTGTTGTAAATTTGTAACTGTTCAGCTTTACTTGCAAATTTGATGTTTTATATGTCATTCGTTCTTATTCATGGTTCAGTGGTTGTT
>CAYYGL010000132.1:0-13625 GCA_964471235.1 uncultured Calditrichaceae bacterium | reverse complement strand
ATACGGGTAGATAATTTAATTATTGGCAATAGTAGCCACCACCGTCAGCATGAGGATGGGGCGCCAGTTCCGCTGCAACCAGCTATGCCCGGTCGCTTCAGCGACAATGATCTTCGCCCGGGCGTCAATCTCCTTTTCCAGGGCACTGTAATCCAACTCGAGAAGTTTTGATTCAATTTCGGCTTTCAACTTCTCTTTCAAATCTTTGTCCGGAACTGCCTGGTCCACTACACCGATTACTTTTTCGACGATCGGACCGATTACGGGTATGGCTGATAAGAGTCCCATACGATTTCTCCTCACTTGGTTTATGGAAATATTGAATTAAACTCAGGAGTACTGGTGTTTTTAGATCTGTAATTCCAGTAACGGAACTTTTACCGGAAGGCGCTTATCCACTCCCCCGGAAACCGCAATGGTTTGCCTGTTTACCTGGTGTCGGTTATCACCCGTGTGGTCACAAATATGCTGTGATTGGTCATCATTTCATTAAAACGGTTCATTACCGATGCGCTCCCCTTATTTAACAAAGAAGAGCGCAAAAACGCAACGATTATTTTGCTTCAATGGAATTTTCAGCGGGGGGAAGGGTACAAACCAGGTTTCGGTCGCCGTAAGCATTATCAATTCTACCCACTACCGGCCAGAACTTGTTCTTTCTCAGGTAAGGTAATGGATAGACTGCTTTTTCGCGGGAATAGGAGTGTGACCAGTCATCTGCCAGTGCTTCTGCCATTGGGTGCGGGGCATTTTTCAACACATTGTCTGTACGGTCAGCCTTCCCTTCGGCAATTTCCTGTATCTCATGGTAAATGGAAATCAGAGCATCACAGAAACGGTCTAATTCCTCTTTGGATTCGCTCTCGGTCGGTTCCACCATCATGGTGCCAATTACCGGAAAAGATATGGTAGGGGCGTGAAAACCATAATCCATTAAGCGCTTGGCAATATCTTCCACCTCCACCCCGGCGGATTGCTTAAAGGGGCGGCAGTCAAAGATCAACTCATGCGCGTTCCAGCCATGTTTGCCGGTATAGACTACCGGGTAATATTTTTCCAGACGGGCTTTAATATAATTGGCATTGAGGATGGCATATTTTGAGGCTTCGGTTACCCCCTTCTTCCCTAATAGTTTGAGATAAGCATGGGAAATGGGAAGAATCCCGGCGCTTCCGTAAGGAGCGGCGGCAACAGCGTGAATTGCTGTTTTCCCTCTCTCTTCTCCAAACACATGGGAAGGCAGGTAAGGAACCAGGTGGGATGCCACCGCTATCGGACCCACCCCGGGACCACCACCGCCGTGGGGAATGGCAAAAGTTTTATGCAAATTGAGATGGCACACATCCGCCCCAATCTTCGCCGGGGAAGTCAATCCCACCTGGGCATTCAGATTTGCCCCGTCCATGTATACCTGACCACCGTTGTCGTGAACAATCCGGCAAATCTCCCGGATGCTTTCCTCGTAAACCCCATGAGTGGAGGGATAGGTAACCATCAGCGCCGCCAGGGTATCCCGGTATTGCTCTGCCTTTGTTTTCAAGTCCGCCACGTCGATATCTCCCTGTTCATCACATTTCACAATGACCGGTTTCATTCCTGCCATCACGCAGCTTGCCGGATTGGTGCCGTGCGCTGAAGCGGGAATTAACACCATATTGCGGTGCCCCTCCCCCCGATCCCGATGATATGCCCGGATCACCATAATTCCGGTAAATTCTCCCCGGGCACCGGAATTGGGCTGAAACGTTACCGCTGCCAGACCGGTTATCTCACACAGCATCTCCTCCAGCTCTTTAATCAACTGTTGATATCCTTCCGCTTGATCCGACGGGGCAAAGGGATGCAGGTTGGCAAACTCCTCCCAGCTTACCGGCATCATTTCCGTGGCGGAATTGAGCTTCATGGTGCAGGAACCAAGGGGGATCATGGAAACCGTGAGGGATAAATCCTTTTTCTCCAGATTTTTCAAGTAGCGCATCATCTTGGTTTCGGTGTGGTAATTGTGAAAAACCGGATGCATCAGAAAGGCAGAGTTGCGGCGAAGGGAGGGAGGGAACTCCGGGTCCGGTTGCGAGGAAAATTGTTGCGCATCGAGAGCAATCCCGGGTTGGTTGGCTGCCCGGGCAAAAATATTGACGATTTGCGCCACATCCTTTAATTCAGTGGTCTCATTCAGGGAGATGCCAACATGGTGCTCATCAATATAGCGGAAATTTACGCCTTCCTGAAGCGCTGCCTTTCGGATATCCCGGGAATCGACCCCGGTTGATGCGGGTAGATGTATATGAAGCGTGTCAAAAAAGAGGTCATTGATTTGCCGGTATCCCAGTTGATTTAGTTGGTCCGATAGCACCGATGCTAAAAAATGAATCCGTTTGGCGATTCGGGTTAGCCCGTCGGGACCATGATAGACGGCATACATCCCTGCCATAATTGCCAGCAATGCCTGGGCGGTGCAGATGTTGGAAGTGGCTTTTTCCCGGCGGATATGTTGTTCCCGGGTTTGCAGCGACATGCGATATCCGGGATTGCCAAAACGGTCGATGGAGATACCGATGATTCTGCCCGGGATTTGCCGTTTAAAATCCATTCGGGTGGCAAAGTAGGCGGCATGAGGACCACCATATCCCATGGGCACCCCAAACCGCTGGGTAGAGCCCACTGCCACGTCCGCACCCATTTCCCCGGGGGATTTGAGGAGTGCCAGGCTCAACAAATCCGCCGCCACAATTGCCAGGGCACCGCGCTGGTGAATTTTCTCAATCAAACCGGAATAGTCCTGAACATTGCCATTGGCATCGGGATATTGCAGCAATACCCCGAACAAGTTGTCGTCAAAATCGGCCTCATTGACATCCACCACCTTTATCTCAATGTCCCAGGATTCAGCATGGTTGTACAACACATCGATGGTCTGGGGAAAACATTTGTTTGAAACGTAGAACACATTGGCACCCTTTTTCACCAGTTCCCGGGAACGCACCCGGTGCGCCATACTCATTGCCTCCGCTGCAGCGGTGGCTTCGTCCAGCAAAGAGGCGTTGGCAATCTCCAGGCCGGTTAAGTCGGCAACCATGGTCTGGAAGATTAACAGCGCCTCCTGCCGTCCCTGGGAAATTTCCGCCTGATACGGCGTGTAGGACGTATACCAGCCGGGATTCTCGAAAATATTGCGTTGAATCACCGGCGGCACGTGGCACTCGTAATACCCCAAACCAATATAGGATTTAAATACTTTGTTTTTTTGAGCAATCGCCCGAAGTTCCTGCAAATAATGATATTCATCCCTGCCCTCCGGCAAATTCAGCGGTTGGGTGATGCGAATATCCTCCGGGACGGTTTCGTTTATCAATGTCTCCAGGGAGTCACAGCCCATTTCCCGGAGCATCTCATCCCGTTCCTGTTCATTCACACCGATATGGCGGGTGGGAAAGGTTGCTGCGGATTTTAATATTTGTGCAAGCTTGCTCATTAGTTCCTCCATTTGAAACGTGAATACGTGAAACGTGATGAATGACGAGTAACGAGTGATGAATTTTGAGATTTTTAACTGCCAACTGCCACTCAAACCGGGGAAGATTTCATCCCGGACTGCTCTATCGGAGATTTGCTTACAGGGAAGTGAGCGAGTTTGTCGGGATGCTTCCCCATCTACCCATTCCACCCATCACCCGTTTCACTCTTCTGTCCTTTTCCCTTTACCCTTTACCTTTTTCTCTTTTCTCTCCTCACCCCTACAATTCCTTTAACACCGATTTCACCTCTTCCACGTGTCCTTTTACTTTCACTTTCCGCCAGGCATGTCGGATAACGCCCTGCGGGTCAATTAAAAAAGTAGAGCGCACCACCCCCATGTATTCCCTGCCGTACATTCGTTTCTTTTGCCACACACCGTAAGCTTCCAGCACCTGGTGCTCCGGGTCACTGAGCAGCAATACCTTGAGTTGATGCTTATTGATAAAATTTTGATGGCTTTTGGGGGAATCAGGGCTAATGCCGATCACCACGGCATTGAGGGCGTCAAAATCGGACAGGGCAGCGGTAAAATCAATCGCTTCCATGGTGCAGCCGGAAGTGTTATCCTTTGGATAAAAATAGAGAACCACCCATTTACCTTTGTATTGCTCCAGCGAGACCGGTTCACTGTTGGCATCGGACAGGGTGAAAACCGGCGCTTGTTGACCCTCTTGCAATTTCACTTCTGCCATTTATGTGCTCCTTTTGGTTTCGTTATGTACTTCTTTGTTCGAATTTCATCTTTCCCAAAACTGAAAACGGTTTCACGAACGACTAAAATTATCAGAATTTCCCATACTGAACAAGGGATAATGTAGAATTTTACCTGTGGAGAAACCCCAGGGATGAGCCGGATGGAAACGGCGGAGAAAACCAGAACCATCCTGCACCCCTGATGCTATCGTTACCTCCCCCAACAGGGCTAACCGAGACAATTCCTGCTCTCTCAACAACTTGTCTTCCCTTAAAAATATCCATGGTTTCTATTTTTCTGAAATAGTGAACATAAGTTCATTTTTTTTTTTTGAAAAAAACACTTGACAAGCGAGGGTTCGCTCGTTATGTTTTAGGTGAATTTATGTTCACTATTTTTAAGGAGTGCCCGGTAGTTGAAACACACATGTTTTGTATGCTTATATGGAAGAAAGGAATGACACCCCTCCCATGCACAATGTTGAGTAGCGTTTGGTCAATTTATTTAATCGTCATCATTTAATCAATTCATTTAACTCAAAAGGAGGAATATTATGGAAGGATTTTTCGCCAGAGATACTGGTCAGGTTGCCCGGGCGATGGTAAAGGATATCTCCCGGTTCGACAGTCTATTGTCGGCAGTTTCGGAGATCGCACTGGTAATTCCGGCAGAGGCATTCAAACAAAGCGGAAAAAAAGCTAACCGAGTGCGTTTAACCGATTCGTCTTCGCAGTCGCCTCCCCCCGATGCGCCGAGTGCTCCGGAGGCAAATGGCGAAGACAGCCAGCAGCTTCTTTAACCATCACAAACTAAAAGGAGAGTAGGATCATGGATATCCGACTTAAATTTCGGGAAATGGTAAAATATCGAGCTGGAGCGCTGTGTCTGGTAGGAATTTTAAGTGCCACCTACCTGCACAGTACCGCCTTTATGAGCCAATTTTTCTATCACAGCCTCATCCTGGGGGGGATAGCAGCCCTGGCAATCGATGCTGGAGTTGTTGCCATGTCTATTTTTAAAGACGAACTGCTGAAAAATGGCGAGCTTGCCTGGATGGTGCGGGTGGTAACGTCCTTAGTTTTGTTTGCCTCCGGGGTCGCTAATATGTCGGAAGGATTTAAATCTGCATACGGCATCACCCTTACTTATGACACGATGATGTCGATGGATGCCCTGACCATCATCCAGTGGCTGGCGGGCACCATCATCTTTCCCATCCTGGCGTATGTCATGAGCGACACCATCGGCACACGAAATCTGCTGGAATATCGACAGCAGATGCAAAAGAAACAAGCCCCCCATCCGCCGAAATTGCGTCCCTGGAAGCCTGCACAAAATGGAAGCAAAGCCCTGGAAGCGGCGAATTCAAAGATCCAGTATAACAAACAACAGCGAATGGAGATGCTGGACAGCTATCTGGATATTTACCCGGATGCCACTCTGTCGGAGATGGCAAAGGCAATTGGGGTCTCCTCCCGGGAGACGGTGCGGCGCTATCTGGCGGAAATGGGGAGGCGCTCCGATTTAACCAAACGACCCATTAAAATCAGCAAAAATTAGGAGATAGCCATGTATCACGTGATTCGCAGTTTCAAACAATACCTGGAAAAGGATTGTCGGTTTCCCCATGAAGCCGTGGTAAATTACCTGGGTAACCTGCCAATGATTTTGGACAATCTTAACATCAATTCGATTCATGATATCGATGTGCAAAAGGTAAGCCGGGAATGGAAATATAAACGGTGGGTGGAGACAGCAGAAGGAATTACCCTTTCCGATGCCGCCAGAAATGGGTATTTGCCCACTTTAAAACTGTTTCTGGAATACCTGGAGAAAAAAGATTACCCGGTCCAAAAGGGGATGGCGGAAATCATTAAATTACCCAATCCAACGTTTCGTAATTTGACGCCGCTTACGGCAGACGAGCAAAAACAACTGCGGGAATTTCTGCTGTTTCATGTGAACAGCGATTTACAACGTCGGGATACCGCCCTGACGCTTTTAGTGTGGTCGACCGGATGTACCCTTTCCGAGGCAATCGCTTTACATGTACACGAAGAAGGCATTATTAAAACCAATGGGATTCAGGAGACCTCGGGCGACTTTCGGGTAAAAAATGCTACCGTTTATGTCACTCTGCGGGGGGCCGTTTTCGGAGAACGAACAGTGCCGGTACCGGAAGATGCCCTGGCATTCATCAATTTTTACCTGGAAAATCGAAACTTTGTCAGTTCTATATTATTCGCTCGATTGACTACCCGGGGACCAGTAAAACGAATTTCGGAAAGTACCGCTCGTAAAAGTGTGGAACGGGTATTTAAAAAAGCCGGAATTCGTGCCCCGGAAGGAAGAGCTGATGAGTTATTACGGTTAACGGCATTAAGCGAGGTTCCAGAGCATCGGGTTGCCAGGTCACGCAATATTTATCCGCTCTCCCCGGAAACCAGAGAGCTTCATCAAAGATTTTCCCCGAGTGTACCAGAACCAAACCCGGCGGCGCATCATGTGGCGTGAGGAAAAGGATATTCAAAGATGGGGCAGGAGATGGGTGATTTTGTGAAAGGCGCGTGATAAAACATGCGAAATGCCAATTACCAATATCACCCATTTCCCCTATATTTTTCGAACAACGATACCTACGAGGTCTTTTACGAAGTCAATTGCCACTTACGCTTGCACCGGTCTGCCTGCCCATTCACTCATTCGTCTAATTGTCCCCCTTTTTCCGCTTCTAAAGGAGTCTTTACAAAGTATATTTTCGTCCTGCATTTTTTTCTTTCAGGTAATCTATTAACGGCGCAAAATAATTTAACATGGCTTTGGCGCTAAGCTCTTCTCCCAATTTTTCCCGGCTGAGTTTTCGCCAATCCTCAGTGGCGCCTTTTTCCAAAATACTATGCAAAAATTGCCCCACTGCTTTGTTTCCGTAATAATTGGTAGCCCGCGGGTTCTGGTGCAAAATTTTTGTAGCGATGAAATTGTGTAATTGGAAAAGTTCCACATAGGAGAGGGCATAGTCATAATATTGGGCGGCATCATTGTTAATGTGGGTTTTGGAAGCAGCGTCACAATAGGCCTCTCCCCGCGCAGTAGGTGGAACAATTCCCTGGTAGCGTTTTTTTAGTTCCCACCATTTGGCATTAAATTGATCTTCAGGCAGGTTTTTACTATATAATTCGTACTCAAAATCGGTCATTACACCGGCTGCCCAGGGGATAAACACGATGTAATTCAAAGCCTGCTTCAATAATATTTGCATTTCATCTGTCTTGGCATCAGCCGGAATTAAATTCAGATTAACCAGAAACGGTTTTTGCATAGCTGCCAATCCCATTAAACTTCCTATCGCCTCATGATAGGCGCGATTGGCACCTTCCCGGAGCAAAAGAGGCACATCCGGGGTGGAATAGGAAAGATAGTAATAAATGTGACCCAATTCATGATGCACTGTTTCATACCATTCGGCATTGGGGATGACACTCATCAGGCTGCGAACATCTTTTTCCAGGTCCATGTGCCAGGCAGAGGCATGGTTATTTTTTTTGTATGGTGTTCCCGGTGGCAAGGGATACAGACTGGATAACTCCCAAAAACTTTGCGGCAACGAGGGGAAGCCCAGACTGATATAGAAGCGCTCGCCCTGGTGTACCAACCACTCCGCTGTTTTTTCTTTCAACTTGCTGTCCAAATCAAATCCTTGTACCTGGATCATAGCGCTCCAATCCTGCCCCCAGCGGTTGGGTAACCAGTGTGCCGGCAGGTAGTCGGGGACCTCCTTCACTCCGTATTTCTTCGCCAGTTCATAGCGGGCATAAGTATGCAACTCCCGGTACAACGGCATAATTTCCTGGATTAACCGGTGGTTTAACTCCAGCATTTCCTCAACACTCATTCCGTAATCTGAGACCTGGTAAGCGAAGTAATCATCATATCCCAGTGCCTGTACGGTTTTGTTGCGTAAATCCCTTAAATTTGCCAAACCGTCTTTTAAGGTCTTCCCAACTTCTTTACTGGCTTCCCAGGCTGCCAGCCGTTTTGATAAATTCGTCTCTTCTTTTAAAATGTTGTCAATGTCATTGGTGCTCACGGATTTCCCATTGATTTGAAAGTCAAATCCGAAGAGTTGTTGGGTTTGCTCGGTCTCTGCTTTAATCCGGGCTTTCACAAGATCCGGCACTGTCTGGGGATTGTTGGCTGCCATGTAGAGGATGGTCTCCAACTGTTTGACCTGAAGGGGGGTTAATTGATCCCGGTGTTTTAAAAAATGACGGGCTTTTCTAATATTTTCCCGATCGCCGGTAAACCGGGCATACGCCTCATCGGCACGGCGTGTGGCAGCCGACGTAGCCGTATCCCCTTCCATGATATACGTGTTGGACCTCCATTCTGCTTTGTTGGATTCGTAATAAAGCTGCTGATATTTTTTCGAATAGCTATCGAGAAACGCCTGGGCTTGTTGAAGGAACGACCGGGAGGTGCTTTCTCCTGCCTGAGCCATCACATTGCTTCCTCCTAAACCATAAAGAATCAGGAGCAGGGTTAGAAATTGTACTCGCATACGAACTCCTTTGTTAATTCGAATGAAAAACATGAATCCCGGAATAGCTCCGGGATTTCAGATCGTTTTTTCACCTGTTAAATGATCAAATATCTTTTGTGCGTGTTCATGGGCATTTTCGATAAACCAGCGGCTGGTGTTTAATCCACCACAAACCACACCGGCAAGGTAAATACCCGGGCGGTTTGTTTCAAAGGTTTGGGGATTAAATTCCGGGGTTTGTTCCGCATCATCCCGAATAGCGATACCCAGGCGACGCAAAAAATCATAGTCCGGATGATAACCGGTCATTGCCAGCACAAAATCGTTTTCCAGAGTAAGTTGCCCCTGTGGGGTTTTGATGTCAATTTCCTTTTCCCGAATCGCCATCACCTCCGAATTAAAATAAGCCCGAATTGCTCCCTCTTGAATCCGATTCTCTATATCCGGTTTCACCCAATACTTTATAGATGGCTTCAGTTCCGGTTCCCGAATTATCATGGTTACCTCGGCACTGCGGCGGTAAGTCTCCAGGGCGGCATCTACCGCAGAATTACCAGCACCGATAACGGCAACTTTTTGATAGGCATAGGGGTGGGGTTCATCAAAATAGTGTTTTACCTTTGGTAGCTCTTCCCCGGGAACACCCAGTAAATTGGGATTATCATAAAATCCGGTGGCGATAATCACTGCTGCTGCCGGGTAGTGGGTTTTATCGGTATATACCCGATAGTTCCCTGCCTCCCCTTCAATGTTCAACACTCTTTCATAGGTATTCACATTCAAGTGCCATTTTTCCTTTACCCGACGGTAGTATTCCAACGCTTCCCGACGGGTCGGTTTAAATCCGTGGGCGATAAAAGGAACATCACCAATTTCCAGACGCTCTGACGTAGAAAAGAAGGTCATATTGGTTGGGAAATGAAAAATCGAATTGACCAGGCACCCTTTCTCTATCATCAGATAATGCAATCCCCGTTGGCGTGCTTCAATTCCACAAGAATAGCCCACCGGTCCGGCCCCCACAATGATGACGTCATATCGTTCACTTGCTGCCATTGCTCTCCATTTTTGACATATTCAACATCCTTTTTTAATGAGCAGAATAAACAGGCTAAGAGACAACAAAGCAAGAAAATTTGTAGAATATTTTAGAGAAACTATTGTCCCCTCGTTCAAACCGGCTTCTATTATGAATGAAATGAGGAACAGGGTAGCAAAATTGGGTGTTTGTTCAGGCTACGGAAAGCATCTTCATGCCGACGACATCTCGTAGGGTGGTAAAATGCTACCCATACCGGCACTCCGCCAATGAGTCGGATAACACCTTCCGGAGCCATTGGACCGGTTCGGCCGTTCGAATCATATCGAGCCAAAACCGTCAGCCTGAAAAAGTAAATTTATTGGGAGTTATGGGATTAGATAAATTTGGAAAATCTTGACGAACGTTGTCAGAGAAGCCCCATGTGGCAACCCCATTCATCCGGGGTTGGTTAATCACCAACGAACAAAGTTGTTCGTCGCACCCGGAAAAACGTTTTGAATATTGAAAAATATTTTTTAAGGAGTTAATTTTGTCTCATCCCAAAAAATAAGTTAAGATGAAGCTGAGTTTATCCATAACCGGTGTGTGTATTTTTTTGCAATTGATGGGCGTATTTGCCCAGGAGAGCCTTCCGGTGGAGACCTTGCTGGAAGGCTTCGAGAATGAAAATACCCATCAAACCGATTTCTGGCAAATTTTACAAGACCTGCAAGCGGATCCCATCAATCTGAATACTGCTACTGAGCGAGACCTGTTGCAAATACCCTTCTTAAATCGGGAACAGGCAAAAGCGATTATTCATTTCCGTAACCACCAGGGCAAGTTCACTACTGTAACGCAATTACAAAATGTGCCGGGGTTTCCCAGGGAATTGGTAGAGGTTCTCCAGCCTTATTTGCAACTGAAGCCTTCTCCCCATCATTCGCAACTATTTTATCGGGCACGGATTGTTCGGGCGTTAAACCCAGTTAAAGGATATGAAGTTGGGGCGTATCACAATCCCAACCAGGTGTACCAGCGCATCCGCTGGCGTCCCGGTGAGTTCACCCGCTTGCAGGCGATCATCGAAAAAGATGCCGGGGAAAGTGATTGGGCAGATTTTAGTTCGCTCTCTTTTCGCCAAACCTGGAGAAAAGCCCATTCCGATTTTTTAATTGGTGATTTTCAACTGGATACCGGGCAACGTCTGGTGTTTAGCAGCCCTTACGGAACTCCTCTGGTGGTGGATGATGCTCTTCCCTTTCAGCAGTCAGTTTTTCGCTGGCGCGCCAAAACAGCGGTGGAAGAAAACAGGTTTTTACGGGGGGCATTGTGGGAATATCGATTCGGGCAAAACATCTCCATTCTGGCTGCTTTTTCCCGAATCAAGTTAGATGCCCGGATAGCGGAAAACACGGGATGGGCGACTACCTTGCTCACTTCCGGCTTTCACCGTACAGCAGGGGAACTTGCTGCTGCCAATCAATTAACGGAAACGGTTCGCTCTGTTCAGCTTTTTCGGGAATTCTCACGCGGATCAATCGGATTCCAGGTTGCCGGGATAGACTACGATCACCCGGTAGCATACGGTGAGGGATACCCCGAACGCTCATTTCATTACCTGTCGATCTTTCATTCATTTTATCACCGTGGATGGATATGGCAGGGAGAACAGGCGCTGCTAAATGGAAAATATTCCGCCTGGCAACAGACTCTGTTATTTCATCCTGTCGGCTCACTGCTCAGATATGGGGCTGCTTTTTATTATTACCATCCTCGTTACTGGGCATTCCATGGACGGGCGTTGGGATCGATTAGCGCATCTCCGAATAATTCCATCGGATTTTACCTTGGTATTCAGGCGAGAGTGGGGGCACAGACCCGGTTGGCGGTTACTTTTCATACCAGCCGGCCGGTACAGGAAGGCAATCGGTTTGCCTTTCTCAATCGTACTCGTATCGTGCAGGCAATTCAGAGATTGGGAAACAGCGAAATGCTGCTACGGTTTACCCATCGAGTGCGAAAGGCAAGCCCGGGAATCTCTATTGCCCGGGAGCAAAATTTACGGATAGCGAGAATCCAACTGCGGAGCAATCTGTCTCGAAGGTTTCGGTTAACACAGCGCCTGGAATTTAGCTGGAGTGATTCCATGGATGCCCACAGCAAGCAGTACGGCATTTCATTTTATATTGACGTTCGGCTACGCCTGGCAAAAGCTCTAACAGTACAAACCCGCTGGTCCCAATTCGATATTCCTGATTTTGATTTCCGCCTTTATGAGTTTGAGAATGATCTCCCGGGCACTTTCCGCAATGTGTTGTTGAATCATCGCGGATACAAATGGTTTGTGTTGATGAACTATTCCATCGCCAGGCGGTGGAAACTCTCTGTCAAATATCGGGAAATGTGGTATCCGGATGAAACTTCCCTGGGAGACGGATTGGATATGGTTCGAGGGAATCGGCGCCGGGAATTACGATTACAGATTCAGTTTATGGGATAACATAAAAAAGAAGTTGGAAAGTGGGGAATCTTTCCATGAAGCACATTTCAGCTATCCAATTCCCAATTTTTACCATTCCCGGCTCTTTGCTCTTCGAAACGGCTAAATCCTGCTTGATGCAGCTTTATCAAAAAGGGGAGAGTCAGCAGGGCGCAGGCGATTTCCAATGTGCCGGTAATGATAAAAGTCATCCGGTATGCCGTAAGGGTGGGGTGAAGTGCGTTGAACCAGGTAAATAAAAGCCCGCCCACGATAGGTCCCACAATAAATCCCAGTGATCCGGCAACGTTGTACCCCACAAAAATTATCCCGTGCTGCTCCGGAGTGGAGAGGTCTTTACACAATGCCAGGGTGGGAGTGAACATAGCAGCGCTGAGAATCCCGCTCAGCACCATCACCCCCAATAAGTGATTACCGTTCAGGTAGCCGTAACTCATAAATGCCACTCCGAACAGCAGGCTGCCGCCTGCCATGGGTAGCAGCTTTCCAAAACGGTCACTGAGGCGACCTGCCGGGTAGGTGAGCAAAGAAAAAGGAAGGAGAAAAAAGGTCAGGGTTGCGCCGCGTTTTGCCGGTTCCAGGTGCAGCATGTCCGCCAAGTAAAGGGTAAAGGTGGTCACAATCACCCCAACGCTCAGCCGATCGATGAAGGTATAGATATAGGGAATAGACAGCCAGGGATTATTTTTCAAAATCACCAGTGAATCCAGCCAATGGGGTGCTGCCTGAAACTCACGTGGAGGAAGTTTCAACAGTAATGAGATTATCCCGGCAACCAGGGAGATGATGCTGGCAACCCAGAGCACGTTAAGCGTCTCTCCCCGGGCAATGATACCGCCCAGGGGTACGCCTATCGTAATCCCAAGCATGATCATCCCTCCCAGGGCACCCATGATACGCCCGGACTTTCCCCGGGGACTGACATCCGCCCCGGCAGCCATCCAACCGGATAACGCGGTGATGTGAAAGACCCCTTCTAAAAACCGTGCCGTCAACAACAATCCAAAGGAGGGGGCTACAGCCATTCCCACAAAACAAATTCCATTACCTGCCAGTGCCAGCAGTAATACCTTGCGGCGATCGCGAATGCGATCGATTAAAATTCCAGACAACGGAGAAAACACAATGGCACCGATTAAACTGGTGGACATAAACAGGTGGGTAAAAAACGGGCTGACCTGAAACCGCACCCCGACCAGTTCCTTTAACACCGGTACCAGCATGGTAACCGGCAGCATGGTTAACAGAATGCCGAAACCGATAATCCCTATCCGGGTGAGCGTTACAGTCCTGGCGTTGGGTTTGTTCATATTCCTCAAAAGCACTTTAATTCCATATACCATCAAATAAG
>CAYYGL010000131.1:0-13690 GCA_964471235.1 uncultured Calditrichaceae bacterium | reverse complement strand
TATAACTAATTTTGAGAAAATAAACTAAGAACTTTTATAACCTGAGTAGTTACAAATTTTTGTCTTAAACACAAAAAAACAGGAATTGTTTATGATGATTAATGAGCACGACCGGAAAGCCGTAATTCGCAATCTTATTCAACAACATGGAGAGCCGCAACAGGAACGAATTGTCAGGGGGGTGCACCAGGTAGCCCTGCGCTGGCGGAAAGAGGATGGTTCCCCGGATGTTTTTCGCCAGTTTTGCATCGAGCATTTTGTTTCCAATCCGGCAAAGCTAACCATCCTGTTTGAACGCTTTCTGAAGAACCTGGAATCGCTGTATGGTAACCTGCACCGGGTTTATAAAGACTTTAACTGGCAATTACATGTGGATACCGGGGAAATGCTGCCGGTTGATAATCTTTTTGCTGCCTGGGATGTTTTTGCCCATGTGACGGATGATTTTTTCCAGACTAAACTGGCATTTCTCGTTCTGTTGAATTTTTCTCTGGCGAGCCTGGCGGAAAAAACGAAGCAGGGGAGAGGCTGGCACCGGAAACGCTGGGCGGAATTACGACTGGCGGAACAGTTTGCAGACCGGGTGCCGGCAGCGGTTAACTTATACCGTACCACTGCTTATACACAGGCAGAAAAATATATCTATTCCTACAACATATTCATGCACAACATCATCGATAAGAACGGTCAACGTCTTTTCCCCGAAGGGCTGCGACTGATCAGCCACTGGGATTTAAGAGATGAAATTAAAGCCCAATACGCCCATCAAGACGGTTTGCCCCGGCAGGAGGTAATTTACCTGATGATGCAGCGAATTATTCATCAGGAGATTCCCCGGCAGGTGATCAACAATCCACAGGTGGACTGGGAGCCGTTATCCAACCGGGTATTCATGCATGGCACCCAAAAACCAATGCCGTCGGAAGCGGAAGAGACCCGGCGCTATGAAACTCTCCTGAACATTTTCCGGGCTGAGCAGATGCTGGATTCCCACACACCGGATACGCCCACTTTAATTGCCCGGCGGTTTGAACGTGATCGGGAAATTCCGGAAACGGAAGTTGAAACCCTGCTGCAAACAATTTTACGCAACCCGCTGTTAAAAAATATTGCCGGTCTCATCGAAAAGCGGCTGAAACGCCCGCTTCGCCCCTTCGATATCTGGTATACCGGTTTTAAAGACGGAAGCGGTTATCCGGAAGAAGAACTGGATAGCATTGTTCGGGAACGATATCCGACATTGGCAGCATTTCAGTCCGGATTGCCAAAGTTGTTGATGACGTTGGGATTTTCCCGGGAAAAAGCAGAATACCTCAGCCAATATATTCAGGTGGATCCGGCGCGGGGAGCCGGGCACGCCATGGGTGCCAAAATGCGCGGCGACCGGGCACACCTGCGCACCCGGGTACCTGCCGGAGGCATGAATTATAAAGGTTTTAATACCGCCATGCACGAACTGGGGCACAGCGTGGAGCAGGTGTTTTCCATGAACGAGATAGATTACTACACGCTGGAGGGGGTACCCAATACCGCGTTTACGGAAGCCTTTGCCTTCGTTTTTCAATCCCGCGACCTGGATGTTCTGGGACTGACGAACCGAACCCCGGAGAATGAAGCGTGGTTGGTGCTGCATAATCTTTGGCAAACAATGGAGATTGCCGGGGTGTCGCTGTTGGATATGCGCATCTGGCGCTGGATGTACGAGCACCCGGATACGGACGCAGCCGGCGTAAAGGAGACAACCATTGCCCTGGCGAAACAAATCTGGAATGAATTTTTTGCCCCTTTGTTCGGAATAACCGACCAGGTTATTTTGGCAATTTATTCCCACATCCTTTATTGTGGTATGTATATACCGGATTACGCCCTCGGGCATATCATTTCGTTTCAGATAGAAGATTATCTGAAGCATACGGATTTTGCCCGGGAAATGGAACGGATGTGTAAACTGGGTCGATTGGCGCCCGGGGTATGGATGGAGCAAGCTCTCGGCAGTTCAGTCTCTGCAAAGCCGCTTCTGACAGCGGCGGAAAAAGCATTGGAAGTTGTATCCGCAGATTCTCTTTGAACCTCCCGGGCCTTTGTCGATGCGGAAATTAATGCTCTCATCGCCAGAATTCAACCTTCCAGCCTTGCTTCAGGGCATAGCGGCGTAATCTCCATCCCGGGTTTACCGCCACGACTCTTCCGAACAGTTCCATGTGATGGATATCCGAGAAATGATTGGCGAACACCGCGGAATTAGAAAAATCGATTGTTAGGGCATCCTGCAGGTTCAGCAAATAACGCTTCTTTTCCATGCCATAGGGGTGAGGTTGTTGCAATTTGCCGGTAAAGCGCCCTGCCTGAACGTTCAGGCGGGCAGCTACCACATAATCCGGGTGGATGACTTTTACCAGATTCTCTACCAGAAAAAAAGGTGCACCGCTCATGAGCATGATGTGATATCCTGCTTCCCGGCAATCCTGTACTTGTTTCAGCCCCTTTTCCGAGAATCTGGGTTGTATGCTCTCTGTAAAAAAAGATTTTCCAACCGCAATCACTCTGTCAACCGGTAAATTTCGAAAAAACGCTTTATTTTGTTTCAGTGCGTTAATGCATCCGGCATGTGGGGCAAGTTTTACCCACTCCAGAGCAAAGTAGACTACCTGACGGCTTGTGAGAATGCCTTCTCGAAGCAATTTACTTAGAAACAGACGTTCCAGGGAGGCTCCCGGAAGCAGTGTGCCATCGATATCAAAAACAGCCCAGTTGGTCATCTTTCCCAATCATCAGGTTATTGAGCATTTTTAAGTTCTCTCGGATATTGTTTATCGAACAGGTACCATCGCCCGTCCCACAAAACCGGAATCCCCCGAATTAAATTCATTGCAACCACTATCCAGACAATGACCCCGGTAACCTCCCGAAAGATGCGGAATGCTTGTTGAGAGAACAGATAAGAAACGGAGTGGGGTGCATTTTCCATGGCGAGGATGATGCCCAGGCAAACAAAAACCGTTACTTTTCCAATCCCATAGACTGCCCGGCTGAAGCGGGAGGCGGTCAGGAAGAACGTGAATTTGCTGCGCATCATACTTTTTTCTCCGAAAGGCGTTTTTCCTTCCCGTGAAAACGCCACCGCCCGCAGGGTATCCACCAAAAAACTGCGGCTGACAAATATCACCGGCACCCATACACTCACCAGTCCCATTGCCGTAAAAAGAATCCAGTAAACGTGCTCAACAATCCGATCGCCGGTGATGTCGAACAGAGCACCGAAGTCACTGGCAACACCTAACTTTCGGGCGACAATGCCATCTAATGAATCCAGATAGATCACCAGGATGGTTAACAGAACCGCCGCTGCCCGAAAATAAAATCCCGCCTGAAAAAAAACGATTATCGATAATGCCATTAAAATACGTCCCAACGTAATGATATTTGCTGCCATAAATCCGACTCCTTAAAATTTTCACTCCATGTAATGGATATTACGGTGTTCAGTCCCGTCTTTCGTCTTTTATTCTATCGTCCGAGAAAATATCATGCATTGATTTTGGATAACAGGTTGAATACGAAATAGAGGAAAGGTGTTTCACCCGGGTCCCCATCATCTTATATTTTCTGTATGGTACAACATAAAAATAACATTAACTATTGGAAAAAGGCACTAATTTTCTTTAATTATATTCCCCTAACTGCCGGGCGGTTAGGACGAAAGACCGGGGAAGGAAAAAAGGATCAGCCGGAACAAGATGGTGGATAAATGAGAACATATCTTCATACATTAACATCTATAACCTGAAAAAAATTGGGGTGAATTGATGCGAACCGAATTTATCTCTACGATAGCTAAAGAAATCGTAAAAAGAAATTCAATTGATAAAGAGCTATATAAAAAGTTTGATGTGAAACGGGGCTTACGGAATGCTGATGGTTCCGGAGTCATTGCCGGGTTGACCAAAATCTCCAGTGTCGTGGGGTCAAAAAAGGAGGATGGGAAACTGGTGCCGGTGGATGGGCAGTTACTCTACCGTGGGATAGATATTCGGGAACTGGTGGAGGGTATTCAGCGTGACAACCGCCCCGGTTTTGGTGAAGTGGCGTATTTATTGTTGATTGGTAAATTACCGACCCGGGAGGAATTGGAAGCTTTCGAGAACTTTTTATATCCTCAGATGGAGCTTCCCAAGTTGCTGGTGGCGAACAACATCCTCCAATTCACCAGTCCCCATGTGATGAATGCCTTACAGCGAACCGTATTAACGTTGTATGCCCTGGATGAACACCCGGATGATACGTCCATACCGAATGTGCTGCGTCAGAGTTTAAGCCTGATTGCTAAATTTCCGACCATTGTGGCATATTCCTATCGGGCGTTGCGTTGCAAACATTACGGGGAGGCACTATATATCACCCCGCCCCGTGCGGATTATAACATTGCCCAGAATTTCCTGCACATGCTGCGTCCTCAGGGAGAATTCAGCAAATTGGAGGCGGAAATTTTAGACCTGGCGCTGGTGCTCCATGCCGAACACGGCGGGGGGAACAACTCGTCTTTTACCACCCACGTCATTTCCTCTACCAAAACCGATACCTATGCTGCTCTTGGAGCCGCGGTTGGTGCGTTGAAAGGACCGTTGCATGGCGCGGCAAATTCCAAAGTGATGGATATGATGCGAAATATCAAAGAAAATGTAAAAAATTGGACCAATCCCAATGAAGTCAGTGCGTATGTGGAAAAAATCATTCGGAAAGAAGCCCACGATCGTACCGGTTTGATTTATGGGATGGGACATGCCGTGTATACCAAATCCGATCCCCGAGCGGTCATTTTGAAAGAAAAAGCCCGGGAACTTGCGGAGGATAAAGGACGCCTGGATGAGTTCACGCTCTATACTCTTATCGAGGAGATTGCGCCAAGGTTGTTTCAAGAAATAAAAAAATCGAACAAAGTTATTTCTCCTAATGTAGATTTTTACTCCGGCTTTGTCTACGATATGCTGGGATTCCCGCAGGAGATTTACACCCCCTTGTTTGCCATGGCAAGAGTGGTGGGCTGGTCAGCTCATCGGATAGATGAGTTGATCAACGGAGGCAGAATTATACGCCCGGCATATAAAAGTGTGGCGGACCCTCAACATTACATTCCCCTAAACGAACGATAACCGCCCCGGTTGGGAGGCACCGGTCGAAGTTCCCCGGTCCTAAAATCTCGTTTTCATTAAGCGAGCATTTGCCAGTAAATTACCGGGAATACCCACGGAGTTTTTTATCACTTCCATTTCCCCTTTTTTTATCCCCCTCTCTGTTTGCCTAAATACCGGAACTTTCCACAAAAACCTCATATTTCTCCCATTAGGGTATTGCGTAAAATCTGTGAAATGATTACTTTAGATTTATTCAAAATTCAAGTTCATCTTAATGGGCTATCCATTCATCACGTTAAGTAAAGTGGAACGAATTTGGTGTTATAGCGATTGAACTTTTTAACCCTGGAGGAGCTAATGGAAAAGAAGGAAATGAAGCCGTATGTTCCGGAAGATACCAACTTAAAGGAATTCACTTTACGGGCATTGATTCTGGGTGTTTTAATGGCGTTGGTATTGGGAACGGCAAATGCTTATGTGGGAATGAAAGCGGGATTAACGGTATCGGCCATTTTTCCGGCAGCCGTTGTTGCCATGGCAGCCCTGCGGATTGTGGGGGGCAGCATTCTGGAAGAGAATCTTGCCCGAACCACGGCGTCTGTTGGGGAAGCGCTGGTTGCCGGGGCAATTTTCACCATCCCGGCATTTCTACTTACCGGCGTTTGGGGTGAACTGGACTACATCAAAAGCTCATTGATTATGATGATTGGCGGAGTGCTGGGGGTCTTGTTTGTGGTGATCTTGCGACGCTCCCTGGTGGCGGAAGCGGAATTGCCTTTCCCGGAAAGTGTGGCGGCATCGGAAATCGTGAAAGCGGGCCAGGGAAAGGAAACCGGCGCAAAATACCTGTTTATTAGCATGGGGTTAGCCGGGATATGGGAGTTGTTTAAAAATTCCCGGGGAATCCAATTTATCCAGGAATCTGCTCAAACATTCGTTACCCTGGCAGATTCCCGAATCGAAATCCTCAAGCAAAAGTTAACCTACAAAGGCGGTTTCTTTTTTGAATCGCCCTCGGCAGACCCCATTCTGGTTGGGGTGGGGTTTATCGTGGGATTACGTGTTTCTGCGGTCTTGTTTGCCGGAGCAGTGTTAGGGTGGCTGTTCCTGGTACCGGCTGCCGTTTTCCTGAATCCGAGTTTGGCAGACCTTGCCAGCCAGGGAAAAAGTTGGCTGAGCATTGCAGAAGAAGTCTGGCTGCGCCAGATTCGTCCCCTGGCGGTTGGTACCATGATTGTTGCCGCCTTTCATACCCTGTATAACATGCGCAACTCCTTAATTACCGGCATCCGAAAAGCGTTCCATGACGTTTCCGTCGCAAAAACACAGGGTGGAAAGGTGAGCCGGATCGAATTAGACCTGAATTTTAAAAAGGTTATTCTGATCATCGCAGTCATCGGAATTCCCCTGTTTCTGCTATACCTGACCTTCAGCAAATCCCTTATGGGAGCAATTGTATTAACCGTGTTAATGGCAATTTTGGGATTCTTTTTTGCTGCGGTCGCCGGCTACCTGGTGGGGGTTGTGGGAAGCTCTAATAACCCAATTAGCGGGTTAACCCTCTCTTCGCTGCTGATTGCGGCATTGGTGTTGGTGTTTATCGGTGTAAGCGGCAATGCCGGTGTGGCCGCCGTGTTGGGTGTCGCCGGAATCGTTTGCTGTACCTCGGGAATTGCCGGGGATATGATGCAGGATTTGAAAGTCGGTCATATCCTGGGCGGCACTCCCTGGAAAATGGAATTGGGTGAAATTGTCGGAGTCATTGTGGCATCCTTGTTTCTGGTATTCCCCATGCAGTGGATGCATAACGCTTATGTGATTGGCAGCGCCAATTTACCGGCGCCCCAGGCAGGGTTGATGGCACTGATGGCAAAAGGTATTGTTCAAGGAGAAATGGCATGGGCGTTGGTCATTGCCGGAATGTTTCTGGCGATTGGTTTAATCCTGATTGATGCTCCTTCACCCATGTTGATTGCCGTGGGTATGTATCTACCTTTCAGCTCCACTGCGGCTATTTTTGTAGGCGGCATCTTTAAATGGATTCACAACAAAATGATGGACAAGAATAACGCCACCGAAGCGGAGAAGCAAGCGGCGGAGAACACCGGAGTGCTCATCTCCTCGGGGCTAATTGCCGGGGGATCGCTAATGGCGGTTGCCATTGCCATCCTCTATGGGATTTTGACATATTCACAAAGCTCCTTCCACCTGCGAGACTGGGGATTGGCACATCCGAATGCCTGGTTAGGCTTATTGGGATTTGCCGGCTTATTGTACCTGCTGGTCTGGGTGCCGATGAAAGCTGCCGGGGTAGGGAAGAAAGAATAATCCCGAATTAGTCTGTTGTTTGCGAGCGTATGTTTTTATGCTGGTTTCGTCGGTTCAACCTGGTACGAATTTCATAACAACTGCGGATGGCTGCAATACGTATCCATCCGCAGAGTGACCTTCATTACCGGGGCGACACATGTTTTTATTGCTTCCCAACAGATTGGAAAAAATTCGGAATAGCTTGAGGAAATTATGGAGTTAAAGAAAATTTTGGTGCCGGTGGATTTCAGTGAGAATTCTACCCGGGCAGTAGAATGGGCGTTGCTGCTGGCGGAGTATTTTGAAGCGGATATTACCATGATCCATGTCATTCTGTTTTACCAGGAAGATGTGGGTGAAAGTGAGCGGATGGAGACCTTTGAAAAGCTGGTTCGGGAAAAAGAAAAGAGAATTCAGCAGCAGTTGAACCAGCAAAGCCGGGAAGTTTCCCAACGGGATATCAATATTCAATCGGTCGTATTACGGGGAATTTCTCCGGCGGATACCCTGATGGAATTCATTGCTGAGATGAATTTTGACCTGGTGGTAATGGGCACCCATGGCAGAACCGGCATCCGTCATTTTGTGCAGGGTAGCGTGGCGGAAAAAATTGTGAGAAACGCTCCCATACCGGTACTGACCGTACACCGTTCGGTGGAAAAAAATGCCATTCACCGAATTCTGGTGCCAATCGATTTTTCCACCTATTCGACCCGGTCCCTGGAATGGGCAAGTGCCATTGCTGAAAAATATCAGGCAAAATTAGTCATTCTCCATGTCATTGAGCGAGAAGTGTATCCCTCCTTTTATACACCGGAGGTTGAGCCTTCAACGAGTGCTGACCAGAATCTTGATGAACTGGCTCGCAACCACCTAAAAGCATTTGTCCGGGAATTAGTGGATGAGTCGATGATCGATCAATATGTGGTGAAAGAGGGTCCGGCGCACAAAGAAATCGTTGATTATGTTAAAGATAACGATATGGATCTTCTGGTGATTGCCACCCATGGGCTAACCGGGTTAGAATACCTGTTGTTGGGAAGCACGGCGGAAAAGGTGATCCGCTGGGCTACCTGCCCGGTCTTAACGGTAAAACGGTCCGATGCCCGCTAACGTCCGCCGACTGTGGAATCATCATTGACACACTTGAAATCATTGTCATCTCTCTTTTCTGCCGCCCCTTCTTTTCAAGACTCCAGATAACAGTGTTAACACCGGGATAATTTTTGATTCATGGGAATTTTGTATTACATTATTTCCCGAATCATTTTGTATATTATCTTCTTTTGAATTGGGGATGCTCTGGAAATGCATGCGCGAAAAAATTATTAGCGGAAATTTGAGGCGAAAGTATGAAAATCATTGCATCCGCCCGGCTTGCCAGAGTTGGCATGTGAGATAAAAGTACCAAATCGAAAGATCAAAAGATGGATAACGAAACTTCCCGGGATTCGGCAAATACCCTCTCTTCAGCAAATCAAGGAGAGGAAAGTTCGGCTTCCCACCAGGAAATTCCTTCTCAGATAAACGCCCGGTCAAAAATTATTGAAATACTAACTCGGGTGGAAACCCGGCAGGCATATACCGATAAGCTGCTGGAAAGAGAAATTGATGACTTTAACGACGCCGACCGGGCATTAATCACTGAGGTAGTAAACGGAGTGCTCCGCTGGCAATACCGATTGGATTGGATTATTCGCCAATTATACGTGGGAGAATTCAAAACATTGATTCCGGATGTAAAAAACAATTTGCGTTCTTCAATTTACCAGTTGTTGTTTCTGGATAAAATCCCTCCCTATGCCGTATTGAATGAAGCGGTAGAGATTTCCAAAAAACGATATAACCAGAAGACGGCCAATTTGGTAAACGCCATTTTACGGAATTACCTGCGACAACAAAAGAAGCTGGAATTTCTGGAGCTGGAACTGGATTATTTAGAAAGATTGGCAGTTAATTACTCGCATCCGCTCTGGATGATTCAGCGCTGGATTGAACAGTGGGGAGTGGATGAGACCACTCATTTATGCCGGGCGAATAATGAACGCCCCCGCCTTTCAGTACGGTTGAACCGGTTGTTGGCAGATCGGGAAAAATTTTTTGACATTCTCCAGGAAAACAACATCGGGTTTGAAGTGCATCCGGATTTCCCGGAATTTGTCTGGATTGATGATTTTTCCGAGTTCCGAAAGTTAGATTTTCTAAAAAAAGGCTGGGTTGCCGTGCAGGATGTCAGCACCGGTATTCCGGTGCGCCTGTTAGACCCGCAGCCGGGCGAACTGGTGCTGGATATGTGCGCTGCCCCGGGGGGGAAAGCCGGTTACATCGCCGAGAAAATGAACAACCAGGGCACCCTGATGGCATTGGAAAAACATTCCAATCGTTCCCGGTTACTTCAGGATAACCTGAAACGCCTGGGCATCCAAAATGCTTTTGTGGTGACGGCGGATGCTACACACATCCCTTCTGCCCACAAATTTGACCGGATACTGTTGGATGCTCCCTGCACTGGCCTGGGGGTCTTAAGCAAACGGGTCGATTTGAAATGGAAACGCACCATAGATGATATCAAAAATATGCAGGGAATCCAACTTCGGCTGCTGGATTCGGCAGCAAAAGCATTGAAAGTGGGGGGCGTTTTGGTTTACAGCACCTGTACTATTGAGGTGGAAGAAAATGAAACCGTGGTACACCGATTTTTAGAGCAATACTCGGATTTTGTGCTGGATAATTTATCCGGTGAAATCCCACAAACCTACCTCTGGGAAAAAGATATGGTGCGTACCTTTCCTCACCGTCACCATTTTGACGGCAGCTTTGCCGTGCGGCTGAGAAAAGTTGCCCGGTAAGAGAAGGGCGCCCCTTCTTTGGGACGGGAAGGATGGGTGAGGTTAAAAAACAACCACTTAACCATGACTAAGATCTAATGGGAATTTTGAACCGATGTCCGATGATCTCACCTCGATTTCCGAACACCACATCACCGTAAATCGTACTGCCCGCTATTTTACTCTCGGAAGCTTCTCTGCCAACCTCCGGCAGGTATGGTTTGTATGTCATGGCTATGGTCAGTTGGCACGGTTCTTCCTGCGTAATTTTCGCTGTTTGGATGACGGCACTCGACTGATTGTCGCGCCGGAAGCCTTGTCCCGGTTTTATCTCAATCGTACCAGTGGAAGAGTTGGCGCCACCTGGATGACCCGGGAAGACCGGCTGAATGAAATTCAGGATTATATTGCCTACCTCAACAACCTTTCCGAAAAAATCATTACCCAGGTTGATGTGAATAAAATCCAGTTCAATATCCTGGGGTTTTCTCAGGGGACTGCCACGGTAATGCGCTGGATTTGTTCCGGAAAAATCAAACCGGATCAGGTTATCCTCTGGGCAGGGGGCATCCCCCCGGAAATTGACCTGGGAGTGTACCGCGATCTTTTCCGCCATTGTTCCCTGAAGTTGGTCATTGGCGAGCAGGATGAATACATCACCCCAACCAGGGTGCAGGAAACGGAGGAGCGTTTAAAAAGCAATGGCATTCCCTACCGCCTCATTCCGTTTCGTGGCAGGCATCAATTAAACGGAAAGATTCTTGAGCAATTAGCTTCGGAGGAAAATTCCGGAGAAGATTAGAAAACGTTCCGGAACTCTTTGCCAGATACCGGCAAATTTGCGTTTCACCGGGAATAGCGTTTGGGGACCACAACCTGGTGGGAGTAATCAAGCCGGCTTTCTCCGGGGTTGGCGTTTGAAGACTTACCGGGTTTTATAAAAATGCCCCCTTGCCTGACAAAATTAAAAAAAATATTAGGAGGGGAAAATTGTGGAGGGAGTCAGACAAGGGGACAGCTGTAATATACCATTATGAACAACCTAAAATCCAGTTTAATTTTATCAAGTTCGGGTGCCTGAGGTTAAAACTCAACCACTTCTTTCATTTTTCCGGCAATTTTATCTATCGTCGGAATAACCGCATTCATCATTCCGAGATTATAAGGGATGGGCACATCCGGCGTCGCCAGTCGTTCTACCGGGGCATCCAGATTAAAAAAGCCTTCTTTCGCAACAACGGCAGCAATTTCCGCCCCGAATCCTGCTGTTAAGCCATCTTCATGCACAATTAAGCAGCGCCGGGTTTTTTCTACCGATCCCAGCACCGCATCCTTGTCCCAGGGAGATAAGGTACGTAGATCGAGAATGTCCGCCCGGATTTGCGCCTGCTGAGCCGCCAACTCGCAGCGCTCTACCATTGCTCCCCAGGTGACTACTGTCAGGTCTTCCCCCTCGGTGATAAATTTGGCTTTGCCCAGGGGGAGAGCATACTGATCACCCGGGTAAGGTCGACGCGCCCATACGGCATCCAGCAGGTGACGATGTTCAAAGAAAATGGTGGGATTGTTGGCACGCAGTGCGGTTCGCAAAAGCCCCACTGCATCTTCGGCATTGGATGGAAACACCACCTGCCAGCCGATGCCATGCAACCACATCACTTCATTACACTCGCTGTGCCAGGGGTCGCCTACTTTGGCAAAACCACCGGGCATACGCACGACGATGGGCGCCGCAAAACGATTGTAGGTTCGCCAGCGAATGGTGCCGCAGTTATCCAACTGTTCGGTTGCCGGATCGGCATATTTGCGAAATTGAATTTCCGGCACCGGCAGCAGTCCGTTTAATGCCATCCCCACTGCCCTTCCAATAATGCCCTCTTCCGACAGGCTGGTGTCAAATACCCGCTCTTCACCGAATTTTTCCTGCAATCCCATGGTAGCCGCATGCACCCCGCCCTTGGGCCCCACATCTTCCCCGAAAATTATCATGCGGGAGTTTAGGGTCATTTCCGTTTCCAGGGTGCGCCGGATGGCAGTCAACATATTGATTCGAGTGGGCTCCGGATGCGGTGTTTCGCTACCTTCCGGAAGTTGAATTCCTTCCGGTGCCAAGCCCCCCTGAACCTGGATATCCGGGGAGCCGTCCGGTGTTGTCTCTGCAAAAATATATTTTTTCGCTTCGCCGGGATCCGGTTCCGGGCGTGCCAGGGCGGCTTCCATCGCCTGCCGCACCTCCCCATAAACCTCATCATGAAGCTGCTGCCACTCCTCCGGAGAAAAGAGCCTCGGCACCAGGTAGTCCTGCAGTTTGGCCAAGGGGTCGCTGGCTTTCTCCTGTTCCACAAATTCCGGTGTTTTATACGCCTGGGTGTCCTGCCCGGAATGCCCGCATAGCCGGGGCACGTATAAATGGAGCATCATCACCCCTTTCCGATCACGCACAAAGTCCAACGCCTCCTTCACCAGCCGAGCAGCTTCGTCCGGGTCGCTCCCATCGCCTTCCAGAATATGAAGGTTGGTAAAAGACGCCAGATTTTTCGCAATGTTTCCGCCGGGGGTCTGCTTATCTGCCGTGACGGAAATGGCATACCGATTGTCTTCGATGTAAAACAACATTGGCAGCTCCAGGGTGGTGGCAATGGTTAACGCTGACCAGAAACCATTGGTGGCAACGGAGCCTTCTCCGCCCATTACCACGGCAATCGCATTTTCATAATCCGGCTCTTTCAGCACTTTCCGTCGATACTCGATGCTCTGCGCCCAGCCTGCTGTGGGGGTGTATTGGGAACCCACATCCCCCGCCATGGGAAGCACGGTAGCGCCGCCCCGGGAGGGCATGTTGCATACCACCCCAATATCCCTGCCGTTGCTATACCCGCCGGATTTGCCCATTGGTGCTGCCAGGGCATCTTCCCAATCCAACCCTAAGCTGAGCATTACCGGGCGGGAACGATAGTAAGCTCCCAGACCGTCTTTGGGGTGGGTTAATAAGGAGCCCAGTAAAATCTGGCTGAGATCATGACCCCGGGCGGAAAACTGGTACAGCACTTTCTTTTGCGGCACTAATTCGGTTTCTTCCAGGTCATCCATCGCCCGGGACGCGAACAAAAGGCGGGCGACGCGATGCCAATCAAAGTGGGGATTTAATCTATCTGAACTCATTGTTGCCATCCATGTTTACAGGTGGTACGGTTTTGAGAACAATTAGGATGATATTACCATACAAATTGACCGGTGAAAAAAGCTGTGTTTCTGCAGCGGGAGGGATAAAATCCGCTTCCCTGCCATTCAACATATAATGTGAACTGTCAGATGAATTTACAAAGACGGCTTATATTGCAAGCCGGGAGTAAGGCATAGCTGTTAAGTAACTACTCAGGTTATAAAAGTTCTTAGTTTATTTTCTCAAAATTAGTTATA
>CAYYGL010000130.1:0-13725 GCA_964471235.1 uncultured Calditrichaceae bacterium | reverse complement strand
TCGTCCCTATAAAAACAATAACTTTTCACCAACAGTTGAAGTGAGAAATGTTTGTAAAATAGATAAAACGGAAAACGCAGTGCGTGTTGCCGGTTCCGTTTCGGAGGTGTAAAACGTGAGGGATTGGCTGCAACCCTCTTCCCCTTACCCTTTTACCTCATCCCCGTGGTGCGTGGTGCCCCATAGGGGCAGGCTGTGTTCCGTTTGTTTACCCCCTACTTATCGCTCACTGCTTACTGAATCCTGATTACTGCCCACACCCCTCATCCCCGCAACCGGCTGAGTTGTTCTCTCATCGCCAGGCGCTCCCGGGAGTTTAACACCCAGAAAAGGCAGAGGAGCAATAAAATACTACTAAGAGCCACCCGAATCCAGAAAACGGGATTCTCGACATAATAGATGCTCATAAACAGCAGAATAAGCAGACCCATTTTTCCAATCCGCTGCCAATCAATGGGAATAGGATAGATGCGCTGGGCAACCCAATATACCGTCAGCGCCATGGTGATATAACTCAGCAGGGTTGCCAAAGCCGCACCGTAAATATACAGCAGGGGCAGCAACAACAGGTTGGCGATGACATTCACTAATGCACCGCTGCCGGTAAAGATAATCATAAATTTGCTTTTTTTGGTGATATAAAATCCCGGCGTTAAGATAACATACACCCCGTAAAAACAATAAGAGAGTAAAATGATGGGGATGATAGAGATGCCGTTCCAGTAGGATTTTCCCAACAGGTAAAATTTACCGAAATAGTGGATGGTCAGGATGTCGTGAATAAAATAGGTTGCCAGCAGCACAATCATCCCGGAGGCGACAATGAAATAGGTGAGCACCCGGGAGTAGACCTGCCTGGCGTTGGGTTGTTCGGCAATATCCAGAAAGAACGGCTGCCAGGCATTACGAAATGCGTTTACCAGTAATAGCAAAATTGCCCCGAATTTATAACTGGCACCATACAGTCCCAGGGCGTCTTTGCCCAGCACCGCCGGCACAATGAAGCGGTCCACCATCTCGATGGCGGTATACGCGATGCCATGGGGCAGAAAGGGCAATCCAAACCCCAGCAGTTCCTTCCCCAGGGATAAATCAATTCGCGGGGTAAAGTAGCGGAAGGTAATCGGCAGCATTACCAGCAGGTTAATGATGGAAGCGGTTAAGCTGGTATAGAGGATACCAATCACTCCCTTGCGAAGGTAGACCACGAAAAAGATATTCAATCCCAATTCCAGCATAAAGCGCAGCACTTTGAACAGGGTAAATTGCACTGATTTCTCCTCGGCACGCAGGATGAGGTAGGGTAAATTTCCCAGGGCATCGAAAAACAGGATAAACCCGGCTAAGCGGATATAGAGAGCATAATCAGCGCTTTTCAGCAATACCCCGGCAATGGCAGGACTGAAGAGAATCAATAGCGAGGTGGATAGTAAGCTGGTTCCCAATAAAATGAAGAAGGTGGAAGAAAAGACAATCTTGCGGTCTTTTTTGCCCAGGAAGAAATAGCGCAGCATGGCGGAGTCCATGCCGTAAGAATAAACAAAATACATGAACGCGATAAAGGTAAACACGATCATGAAATCGCCGAATTCACTGCGGGATGGTATATAGTTCAAGTTGGTGTAGATGGGGAGCAGAATCAGCCCGGAAAGTTTTTGAATAGCGTTGCTGATGGCATATATTGCCGAATGCTGGGCTAATTTGGAGATTTGTTTGAAAATACTCATTGGTTCGAGATACGTAAAGCGTGAAACGTGAAGAAGAGTTTCCTTTACTGCCGGTGTTATGACCAATCCCCGGTTACCGGGTTGGGCAATTCTTTCTTTTTCTTCTGAAAGATTATAAGGATAACAAACTCAACCCGGTAATACAAGGGATAAGATAAGCCCTGGAGAAGGAGTTCGGGAATGAAAATGGAAAATATAATCCAGATTGCCGGAATTATGGATTTAGCGGAAGCGCAAATGCTGTTGACTGTCGGGGTGGATTGGCTGGGCTTTCCCCTTCGGCTGCCGGTGCATAAGGAAGACCTCTCGGATGCCGAAGCGGCGGCAGTGATTGCGGCTTTGCCGTCCCCGGATGCCGCCGTGCTGATCACCTATCTTTCACAGGCGTCGGAGATTATGGCGCTTTGCCGGATGCTGAATGTTCGCAAAGTGCAACTGCACGGTACTGTCGCCATCAGCGAACTGCGAAAACTCCGGGAACAAACGACGGATGCGCTGCTCATCAAAAGCCTGGTGGTGAGGGGGGACAATCTGGCAGAACTGCAACACCAGGTGGATAAATACACGCCTTACGTGGATGCCTTCATCACCGACACACATGATCCGGCAACCGGTGCAGATGGCGCCACCGGCAAAACCCACGACTGGCGCATCAGCGCCGCGCTGGTGAAGCACTCACCAAAACCGGTAATATTAGCCGGCGGTTTAACTCCCGACAATGTGCGGGAAGCCATCCGTACCGTACGCCCTGCCGGGGTAGATGCCCATACCGGTGTGGAGGGCGCTGATGGGCGCAAGGATGCGCAAAAGGTGAAAGATTTTGTGAAAGCGGCGAGGAAGGGGTTTGGATACAAGTCGCAGTAGCAGGTGGCAGTGGCATTGTCCGACCCCGACATTTGTCGGGGGTCGGTGCACGGCGGAAAGGATTCCTGCACAGCGAAAAAAAACCAAACTCGACGATCGTCAATCGGAAATCTAAAATTACCAACTCGGAATCCGCTAGTAACGCCGTTCCGACAAGCCCCAACGGGATGGCGTTGCCACAATTAAAAATCCAACTGATGGAGTGGTGATCGGCGATTGACGATTGTCGAAGTGCCAAGGAGAAAGCGTTGCACACCAACTTCGCAGTTCGTGCATCGTAAATCGCCAATCGGAAATCGATAACGGCTGTGAGTGACGAGTAACGAGTAATGAGCAGGGATGCCTGGCGGATGTTGGACGGGTGGATTCTTTCCGAAAATTTCGTATATTCCACACTCGTTCAAAACACAGAGGCATCCATAGATGTTAAACAAAATCTTAACTACTCTGCCGGACTCCTTCCGCACCTGCGAACAGGTGCATGAGGAAATCATCCGCCTCTGCAATGAGCATAATGACATTGCCGAATATGTGCTCCTCGGTGAAAGCGAGGAGGGGCGTCCGATTGATGCGGTAATCCTGGGAAAAGGAAAACAAACCGTCAGCCTGCTCGCCGGCGCCCACTCCGATGAGCCGGTCGGTCCGGAAACCCTGCGAACCTTTATTCTCGAAGGGCTGCGGCAGCGGGAAAAGCTGCAAGCGCTGTTCGAGCGATTTCGCTTCGTCATCATTCCCCACGTTAACCCGGATGGTGAAGCCCGCAATTGGCGCTGGATGGAGCATTTCCCGGACGTCAATGCCTACATTCAGTTTGCCTACCGGGAACTGCCCGGCAGGGATATCGAATTCGGCTACCCGGAGATGCGGGTGGAAAACCGGCTGGTATCCGCCTTTTTGCAAAAACACGCCCCGTATGTGTTGCATTTCAGTCTGCATGGAATGGGCTTTGCCGAAGGGGTGATGCTTCTAATCGAACGCCACTGGATAGAGCGCACGAAAATGCTGCGGAAACAATTTTTAGACTATGCCGCCTCCCTGGGGCTGCCGCTGCACGATCACGACCGCAAGGGCGAGAAAGGATTTCAATATATCGCACCCGGTTTTACCACCACTCCGGAAGGGAGGGCAATGCAAGCCTACTTTCGGTCGCAGGGAGATGAGGAAACCGCTCGACAGTTTCACCTCAGTTCCATGGAATACGTGCGCCAATTGGGTGGCAATCCCCTGTGCCTGGTGACGGAATTGCCGCTGTTTGTGGTTGGCAAAACCGTCGATCCACCCACACCGGGCATCCCTACCGCTTACCTGGAATTCAAAGCCCGGCTCCCGGAATTGAAAGAAAAATTGAGCCGGGGTGATTCCATTAACAATTTCATCCGAGAATATAGAATACAACCACTACCGATTGATCAGGCAGTACGGTTTCAATTAGCCATTATCGATATGGGGCTGGCAGTGGTTGAAGAGTAAATGGGTAATGGATAAGTGGCAGGCACAACGTGCTCCCTTCGGGATTGGCAGCGGCAGGCGGCAATCGAGGGTTAAAAATTTATACCTCGTCACTCGTTACTCATTACACGTCATTCAACATCTAACCGGAGGGAAACTGTGCCGAGCAAAACTTTTGCCCTGAAACCGGGCGCTCCCAAAATCCTGAAGCTAGATTGGAGTAACAATTGGGAAAATGTGGATGTGTTTCTGAACGGCAATAAGGTGGCAACCATCCCGGATAAAGAGTCTCTTCTGAACGGCTTTATGGTGGAACTTCCCAACGGCACCCCGTTGGAGTTACAGCTATCCAACCGCCTCGGCATCCCCCGGTTGCGGATATCTTATAACGGCGCTCCCCTGCCCGGCACCATCGACGATCCCTATTACAAATTAACCCTGACCCGGCGAGTAATGCTCCTACTCGGATTTGCCAATATACTGGTGGGTCTGTTCAACCTTTCCTCGGATATCAAGGTGTTCACGCTGCTGGGAACTTCGACAATTTTTATTGGCTGGGGAATCTTGTTTCTGGGATTGGGTTTTTTCTGGAAACGAAACCCCCGGCTTGTGCTACTGTTTGCCATTGGGGGAATTTTGCTTGGCGGTGTGCTGGATATTCTGTTTGCCGTTTATCACCATGTGCTCCCTTCGTCCACCGACATGTTGGTCCGCGGGGTTATTTTGTATATCTTTATCCGCGGTTTTATCGCCTGGCAAAATCTCCGGGAAACGAAAATGCATCATTTCAGGCTGTGAGTCTCTACCCGGGCGGTTGACACGGCGAGGAAATGGGGAAACTCTCTTCAGCCAATTCTGACCCAATTTATCCTCTGCACCTGTCAAAACACGTTTTGACGGTTCGTCACACCTTTCCCGCTCATCCTCCCCGTTCCAGAACGCCGCCCTCCCGGGTATCGGCGCGTTTCAATAGAAAGGCAAAGAGCAACCCAAAAAATCCCAGGCTGGCAAACATCACCATGCTGGCAGTGTAAGTATGGGTCAAATCCCTTAATTTACCATTTAAAAACGGAAAGAGGGCCAACCCGATGTTCTGTATGAATGTCATCAGCCCAAAAGCCGTGCCCACGTATTCTTTTTTGACAATCAATGGCACCGAGGGCCACATTGCCGCCGGCACCAGCACGAAGGAAGCTCCCAGGATCATCATGGGAATTGCCGGATAGATATGGGTGAATCCCAACAACAGGTAAGTGGGGATCATCAGGATGGAGCCAATCACCATTAACGAGGCGCGTTTGCCCACCTTATCCACCAGGTGCCCGGCAAAGGGCGCCAATACCATGGAGGCAAAAATGATGATGGAAGTGATTCCCCCGGCAGTACTGAACATGTGTAGAAAGTTGTTAAATACCTGGTAAAAGAACCCGCCGGATGCCTGGGCAACCTTGGGGATATTCCATTTATCCACAAAGAAATCGGTTGAGAGGGCGGTAAAGGGAAAGATAGCAGAATAAAACGTCACACAGAGCATGGTGACATACCAGAAGCTGGGCGGGAAATATTTGATTTCTTTGAAGACGATTTTTTCTTCCGCGCCTTCTTCCTTCAATTCCACTACCCGCTCACCATACCGGTCCATTATCACATAAACAACATTCGCTAACAAAGAAATCCCACAAAACAGCATGGCGGCAATCAGGGCATATCGATAGCCGCCGTAATGGCTGACAATCAATTCCCCGGTGTTAAAGCTGAACAACGTTCCCAGGCGGCTGACCGTCAGGGCAATGCCAAAGGAGAGGGCTAACTCCTTTCCTTTAAACCATCGGGCTAACATGGCGCTCTGGGCAACCACCAGCGGCTCGGAACCGGCGCCAAAGATAAACCGCCCAACCATCAACACGGGAATGCTATGGGCAACTGCGACCAGCGCCGAACCGGCAAACACCAGCAGGGAAAAAATCATACTGGATTTGCGAATCCCCAGGATGTCGATTAAGAAGCCGCCCACCAACACCGAGATGATGGCAGCAACGCTGTACATGGTGTAAAACGAACCAACGGTTTCCCGTCCGGCGGCAAGCTCTTTAATCAATGTGGGGGCGATGGCGCCGATAATGTCATACGCGAAATAACTCCCGAAGGTTAACAGGGAAACAAAAAACAGAATGCTAAAGCGGTAAAATTTAGTGCTCGGGTCCAAAAAAGACCCTTGGTGTGTCGTTGCAGAATTCATGGTTGGCAATCTCCTCTCATAAGGCGGGATCGATTCTCATGTTGCAGTATGCCTCTTGCGGTTCGTTATCCTATCCAACATACCACCCCGGAACGAATCATATTTACCATATCCGCAGCAAAAAATCAATGGGAAATTCGGGTCGATTGAAAGAATAAGGAAAAAAAGTATGTAGGGAGATGCAGACTGGCAATTTTTTTAGGGGAAGTTTTTTGATAACTAAAACTTGATTGCGAAGGTAAATTCTCGTAATTTTTTTTGTAAAGATTGATTCATATTTGCACCAGCGGAGAGGAGATCGTCATGTCCATCTTTTTTATGTTTGGGAAATATTCGGATCAATCCATCAAGGAAATTTCGGAGAAGCGTACCCGCCAGGTAATGGAGATTGTAGAGCAAATGGGCGGGGAGATCAAAGATATGTATGCCGTTCTGGGCGCATACGATCTGGTGTTAATCGTTAAATTCCCGAATATGGCAGATGCTTTGAAAGCCTCGGTTGCCATGTCACAGTCACTGGGTATTTCCTTCTCCACCCTGCCGGCAATGCCGGTGGAAGAGTTCGACCGCCTGATCGGAAAATAAGTTTCCCGATGGAGTTTAGGGTCACGATTTTTTATTCTCCGGGTACCGCTTGAGATGGATGCCCATACCCACGGTTATCCATGCATGGATGGAGAAGGCTCTTCAGAAAGAGGCTTCTGATGAGAGAATTTTTTCATCCAGCCTCAAAATAACCATTGAATCAAAAAACCAATGCCCACCACAATTCCCAGGCATAGCAAGCATACCAGAATAATTTTACCCATCATTACTTTATCCATTATTCACTCCCGGTACGTTTTCGGTTTTAAAAATATTACTTTCACATCACTTTTCCAACAAATTCCGGCAATGCCTGCTATTTTTCATAACGACTAATTTTCCCCTTGATCAAATCCCGGTTTTTTGCTATGCTTTACCCTCAGGGCGGTATATTCCGTCAAACACGGCATCCACAAGCTCTATTTGCATTATTTAAAATCCCTAACCGGGCAAGGAATATGGACCAGCTTTTAACAGTACGTGTCACAGTGAATGGACAATTTTATGAGCGCCGGGTCGAACCCCGGTTGCTGCTGAGTGATTTCCTGCGTCATGAGTTGCAGCTTACCGGTACCCATGTGGGTTGCGAACACGGGGTTTGCGGTGCCTGCACCATCCTTTTAGATGGAGAAGCCGTTCGGTCCTGTCTGATGTTTGCCGTTCAGGTAGATGGGCATGAAATTACCACGGTGGAAGGATTAGCCGTTTCCGAATCTCAACTCCATCCTCTTCAAATCGCTTTCCGGGAAGCCCATGCCTTGCAATGTGGATTCTGTACCCCCGGGATTCTAATGACACTCCTTCCCTTTTTGAAGGAAAATCCCTCTCCCGCGGAAGAGGAAATTCGTCAGGTGCTCTCCGGCAATCTATGCCGATGCACCGGGTATGTGAACATCATCAAGGCAGTCGCAATGGTGGGGGAGGAAGATTAGTCGGTTATCCGGAAAGAGGGGGCTCAAGGACGGAAACGAGCAACCTCACGCCAACCGATGTTCCGTCTCATTCATCCCGTTTAGCTTCCCGGCATAATCAACTCTTCAATTGACATTCAATATACCGGCATATCGGGGTCAATTTCCTTTGCCCAGGCATCGATGCCGCCCCGGAGGTTTTTTACCCGGGTGAACCCCATGGTTTTCAGGAACATCATTGCCTGCCGGCTGCGAACCCCGACATGACAATATAGCACTATGGTCTCCGCGGTGCTTAACCGGTTTACCTGCTCCGGCAATTTATCAAGCGGGATCAATTCCGCAGCAGGCAAATGGCAGAACTCATATTCCAATGGTTCCCGAACATCGATCACCCGGATTGATTCCCCGGCATCCAATTTTGCTTTTAATTCACCCACTGTGATATCGTCCTCCGTGTTGGTGGGATGGCGGGGTTCAATTCCACAAAACCCCTGGTAATCAATAAAGTCGGTAATAGTGGGGGTTTTTCCACAAACCGGGCAATCGGGATTTTTGGGCAATTTTAATTCCCGAAAAGACATTTGGAAAGCATTCAACAACAGCAGTCGACCCACCAGGGGGTCTCCTTCTTCGAGAACCAGCTTAATTGCCTCGGTTGCCTGGATAGTGCCGATGATACCCGGGAGCACTCCCAGCACGCCGCCTTCGGCACAACCGGGCACCATCTCCGGCGGAGGCGGCTCCGGGTAAAGACAACGGTAACAGGGTCCCCGCCGGGCATCAAAAACCGATACCTGACCTTCAAACCGATAAATGCTGCCATAAACCATCGGTTTGCCTGCAAACACACAGGCATCGTTGATTAGATAACGGGTAGGAAAATTATCGGTGCCATCAATCACCACATCGTAATCGGAGATAATCTCCCGAATGTTTTCCGAAGTGAGGTGAGTTTCGTAGGTCGTTACCCGCACATGAGGATTGATTTCTGCCAATCTCATTTGGGCGGATTGCACCTTGGCGCTTCCCACAGAAGTCGTCGAATGGATAATCTGCCGTTGTAGATTGGTTTCATCCACCACATCATCATCTACAATACCGAGGTTGCCCACCCCGGCAGCCGTCAGATACATCGCCACCGGGGCACCCAATCCACCGGCACCCACCAGCAACACCCGGGCTGATTTCAATTTTAGCTGCCCTGACATCCCAACTTCCGGCAAAATCAAATGCCGACTGTAACGGGTAATTTCGTCTTTGGTCAAAGCCGAAGAGCCTCGATGTGTTCTTGACATTCCATCTTTCCCTGTTAATCCGGGTTTGCAAAACCAGAAAGGAATTCCCCTCAATGGCTATGGTATGCTCAGGAAGTTGCCTTATTTAGCATCAGTAAATAATATCTTCAGAAGGGGAATCATGTTTTCCGACAAACGGTAAAGTTTGTTGAACTACCTTGCCAGCAGTTTTTTCATTTCATGTATCGTCTCGGTGGGATTATCCGTTTTGAAAATTCCCGAACCGGAAACCAATATCTCGGCACCGGCTTCGGCAATTTCCCTGATGTTGTTCAACTTGACGCCCCCATCAACTTCCACCTCGATGTGGGTTGCCCCCTGGCGATGGAGCAACTGTTGAGTACGGCGCAGTTTATCCAGGGAGTTGGGAATAAACTTCTGCCCGCCAAAACCGGGGTTCACCGACATGATCAAAATCAAATCCAGTTCATCGAGCACCTCGCGAATGGCATCCACGGGTGTATGAGGATTTAACGACACCCCGGCTTTAATCCCCTTTTCTTTAATGGCTTGTAGGGTGCGATGGAGATGGCGGCAGGCTTCCACATGTACCGTTATGTAATCCGCCCCGGCAGATACAAACGCATCAATATACCGCTCCGGATTCTCGATCATCAGATGCACATCCAGCGGCAATTGCGTTACCGGTCGCAACGCCCTGACAATCAAAGGACCGATGGTGATATTGGGAACAAAATGCCCGTCCATGACATCAACATGAATCAAATCCGCCCCGGCAGCCTCCACCATCTTCACATCCTCTCCCAACCGGGCAAAATTCGCCGAAAGAATCGAGGGAGCTATTTTTCGCCGTTCCATACTTCGCTCCTTTCAAAATAAACCGGGCACAGGGCGACCTTCTAACTCCAAACTCAGAAGAACACCGTTATTTACCCTGCCCCGGGCAGGTTCTACTTTCCCCCATTTCTTCCCAATCCCCTTATCCCCTATCCCCCTCTTCCCCCAGGTATTTCACAAATCGGTTTTGATGATCCACCAGAATGACTTTCGGTTCAATTGGTTGGTCGGTTAGTTCAAATCCCATGATGATCACCTCTTCCCCGGCTGTGATCAAGTGTGCCGCCGCGCCGTTCATGCATACTACCCCGCTGCCCGGCTCCCCCTTGATGAGATACGTTTCCAGCCGCGCCCCGGACGTGTTGCTGACCACCAGCACCTTCTCCCCGGGCATCAACCCCACCCGTTCCATTAAATCCGCATCTAATGTTAAACTGCCCACGTATTCCAGGTTTGCCTCTGTTACCGTGGCTTTATGAATTTTCGAACGTATTAACCAGCGCATGATCTTCCATTGTTTCGTTAAGTTAAATCAATTTAACCGTCAAGAAATTAGGCTGTAAAGCGTTTGAAGTCAAATAAAAAGATGAGTGCCAACTGCCTGACTTTTCCCCCTTTTATCTTTTATCTTGAGAACCCCTACCCCGGAAGAATGCCGAATATGAGATTCACCGAGGGCGTCTATGACCGGCATTCCGACAGCCAACGAAAGTTGACCCTCGGAACCCGGAATGACAACACTGGGCATATAGCTGAATAGTTACAATAAATTTTTATTTAATTCGCCTGTTCTTTGAGATTTACTTTTCTGATTTCTTCAGTTGCTTTATCTAATTGGGTAGCATCAGTAACTACCGGGTTAGCTATGATGAAGACTCAGAAAACCCAAATTTGCGAAGTGTGCCATGAACGCTTTAGGCCGGACCCCCGTGTGGGCGACCGCCAGCGGGTGTGCACAAAGCTCTTCTGCCAACAAGAGCGGAAGCGTCGTGCCCGGAAGCGCTGGGTGGAACACAATTCCGATTATTTCAAAGGGTGCTATGCCAATACCAGGGCATGGCTGTAAGCCACCCCAATTACCTCCGGAACAACCGACGCCGGATGGGGTCATACAGGTGCCGATTCGCCAACTCCGGTATCTGCAAAAGGAAATCCATCGGCTGGAAAAACAAATGAAGCAAGCCGGGGAGATGCTTCCGGAACATTACCGGCAAGACCAGCAACGACTCACTTCCATCCCCGGCTTATTTTCTGCTCTCAGCGTTTTTCCCCTTTTACAGGTGAGAATTCCCCAGTCATCCCCCCTCGCTGAAACGTTTGAATCATTCCCCAAACTTTTTCGTATGAATTGGTCGTTTTTATCGTAAATTTGAACGTCAATCACAGGCTGTTCAGGCTCTATGATTTCGTTCTCGTTTCCATTATAAATGGGGAGCATCAGCTATGAGAAATTTTTCCCTCCTTCTTTCACTTTGGATTTTCTCCGCAGTCCCGGGGATGCTGTCCGCCCAGCAAATCGCCTCATACTACGAACGCAATCCGTTTTTGATGGGCGCTCCCGGAACATTTCAAAACGGGTTGTTAGGGTTTGCCAACCCGGCGAATAGCGCCCTGCTAAAAACGTTTAATGCCCGCTTTTACTGGCAGACCGGAGACCGCACGACCTCTGCTCTGGACAACTGGGCGTTTTACAGCGGCGTTCCCGGCTTTGGTTTTGGCGTACAGCGCCAGGAGGCAAATCATCTGAGTGTAAAAGATTACCGGTTCAACCTTGCCGGTGGAAACAGCGCATTTGCCATGGGGTTGGCATATCAATGGTCAACCGGAGACCGACAGGCGTTTCAGCGTAAAAAAATGTTCTCCTTAGGCGCATTGATTCGACCGAACCGGCGTCTCTCGGTGGGAATCACCGGCAATTTTTCCCTGGAGTCTTCGGCCCGGGAGGGTGTATTTGAACTGGGCGTACGCCCGTTTGCCAATCGGCGTTTGACCCTTTTTGGTGACGCCGTCATTACCAGAAGGCAGCAATTCAACGACATCCCCTGGAGCGCCGGTGCGATTCTGGAAGTGCTACCCGGTATTCATCTCACCGGACGATATTTCGATTCGCAAGCGTTTACCGTGGGGGTGAATATCAGCCTGGGCAGGTCCTACCTCTCCGGTCAGGGGCATTTTGATGATAACAGCGACCACCGGTTTAATTCCTACAGCGTGGGATTTGGCGATTATACTCCTTCCCTGATATCCCGACAGTTAATGGGAACGGAAAACTATGTGGCGCTAAATTTGAAAGGTCGGGTGGATTATCAAAAATTTCGCCTGTTCGACAGCCAAACCATTCGCTTCAACGACCTGCTCCGGGAAATTCGCCTGGCAACCGCGGATCCGCGAATCAGCGCCATCGCCGTTAGTCTTTCCGGATTAAGAATTTTACCGGAACATGCCTGGGAAGTGCGGGAAACCCTCCGGGAGGCACGCCAAAAGGGAAAAAAAGTGTTCATCTTTATCGATAACGCCTCGATGACCCTCTACCATCTCGCCAGTGTGGCAGATGTGGTAATAATGGATCCCCAGGGTCTGCTGTCCCTGCCGGGCTACGTCATGGGACGCACATTTCTAAAGGGCACCCTGGAAAAGATGGGGCTGGGATTTGATGAATGGCGCTTCTTCAAATATAAATCTGCCGCCGAAGTGCTCTCCCGTGACCGAATGTCCCCGGCAGATCGGGAACAGCGCCAGGCGTTTATCGATGATCTTTACCAGCTCATTCGCCAGGATGTTTCCAGTTCCCGGAAATTTACCGAAACCGGCTTTGACTCGCTGGTCAACCAGCAGGTATATTTCCTGGCGGAAGATGCCCTGAAACTCGGATTGGTGGATACCTTAGCGCGCTGGAGCAGTATGCAGGATATCATTCAGCACTACACCGGGCACAAAAAACGGCGCCTCCCTCTGTCTTTGATTTTCGAAGAAGCCCCGCCCGCACAACTCTGGGGAATGCCGCCGAAAATCGCCCTGGTTTATGGGATTGGCGTGTGTGCCATGGATGAAGGCATTAAAGCCCGCTGGTTAGAGAAAGTGTTTCTTCGCCTGAAAGATGACCGCTCCGTGAAAGCAGTGGTGTTCCGGGTGGATTCTCCCGGCGGCGACGGCATGGCATCCGATGTGGTTGCGGAGGCGATGCGCAAATGTGCCGAGAAAAAGCCGGTGGTGGTCAGCCAGGGCCAGGTTGCCGGTTCCGGCGGGTACTGGATTTCCATGTATGCCGACACCATCGTGGCGGCGCCGAACACCATTACCGGCTCCATCGGGGTCATTGGCGGCTGGGTGTATGACAAAGGCATTTCCGCCAAATTGGGAATGACCTCGGACCATGTGAAAGTGGGCGAGCATGCCGACCTTGGGTACGGGGTGCGGCTGCCGCTTCTGGGCGTGCAGATACCGGCTCGTAATTTAACTGATGCTGAACGCCAACGGGTGGAAGTATTTTTCAAACGCCTCTACCGGGATTTCGTCAACAAGGTGGCGGCCGGCAGGGGGATACCGGCGGATTCGGTGGAACAAATTGCCCGGGGTAGATTCTATTCCGGCATCGATGGCAAACAACTGGGGCTGGTGGATGAAATCGGAGGGTTGTACACCGCTATCGGGATTGCCAGAAAATTAGCCCATATCCCTGAGAAACGATACTACGAGATTGTGGAAATTCCCAGGTATAAGGGACTTTTCGATTCCAACTTGATTAACCCCTTTGCCACCGGGGAGCAATTACAAAATGACCCGGTCATTCAATTCTTGCGGATGTTTACCCGCCAGCCGGGCTACCCGCTCCCCATGATGCTGCCCGGGGAATA
>CAYYGL010000129.1:0-13815 GCA_964471235.1 uncultured Calditrichaceae bacterium | reverse complement strand
CCCAGAAGTAAATTGCCAGCCCCCCCAGAATCACCCCCACGGAACTGACTGCATCGCTAAAGAGATGGAGATAAGCCGATTTGATATTCATACTACTCTGGGCATCTCGATGGAGCAGGTAGGTGCCGAGCACGTTGGCTGCCAGTCCCACCGATGCGACAATGGACATGACCCCGCCGGAGATTCCCTGGGGGTGCAAAAACCGGTTGACGGCTTCATAGAACAGATAAACCGAGATAACCACCAGCACACCGGAGTTAATCACCGCGGCAAAAATCTCGGCACGCTTTAATCCGAAGGTATGGCGGTAGGAATTTTGTTTGCGGGTGAGCTTGATGGCAATGTAACTGATGATTACCGAAACACCGTCGCTGAAGTTGTGCAGGGCATCGGAGATTAAGGAGAGGCTGCCGGAGACGATACCTCCAATAATTTCGGCAATGGTGATGACAAAATTTAGCACCATGGTAATCAGCAAGCGAGTCGTGCTTACCGATTCGGGAAGGGGATGTTCATGTGTATGGCTCATGGCAAGCGTGTTCTATCAAAACCTTCATAAATAAAAACTTATTGCTCTTCTTTAAGGGCGCATGACAAATTGCATGTTAGAAGATTCCTCCAACGGAGCCACCTTTAACGAAGTGACCGAGTTGCGACGGTTGGCGGCTTTCCTCCCGCCGCGGCGGGATACAGCCGGAATGACATAAAAACCAGCACCCTGGCTGTCATTCCGGCCCCGACGGGGGGCGTTGCTCCGAATGCCACGAAGTGACCCCGCCACAACGTGGTGACCTCGTCATTGGGGCAGGATTCCCCTAATCTTTTTTGATTTGTGCAATTAGTCATGCGTCTCTTCTTTAACTTCAGGTAAAACTAAGGTGGTATCCAGGGTCACGCCTTTCGCCTTCCAGAACCGCAGGGTGTATTCCCCGGGTTTTTGAACCGGCAGGGGCACTCTGGTTTTCAGGGTGCCGATCATCTGGGCGCACAGGGCTTCCTTTTCCCGCTCTCCGATAATCTTGACCATCATCTCACCCTCCTTATCCTCAACATCATACCGGGCAACCTTCCAGCACAAATCCGGCACCTGTACAGTGAGAGAACAAATGAGTTTATCACCCATCATTTTCAACGTGTCCAGACTAAGCACCTGCAAAGGGCGCTCAATCATCCCTTCCTCTTGTTGAGAACCACCGGAACATTGAGTAGACATCACAAACCCACCCAGCAACATAAAAATCACCAAATACATCCGACGAATAAACATTATTATCCCCCTTCACTAACAGGAGCAGAGGGATACCCCCCTGCTCCTTATTTGATAGGCTTATTTTCGCCGCCTGCGGAATATAAGTGGCAGCGCCAGAAAAAGCAATGCGTTCAATCCCAGGGTGACCAGTGCGTCAGTGTGTTGATTCCCCGAATCGATGGTAATCGCTGCCGCTGCACAGCCGCATCCCCCACCCCCGGGCGGAGGCGGCGGGGTGCTGGTCACCTGGAAGGATAATGTTCTTCCGGTGGTTTGATTCCCCTGGTTATCGGTGGCTTTTACAAAATAGGTGATCGTGGTCTCCAGGGGCTGCGCCGGAATTGTGGCGGTGTATTGGAGGTTGTTCTGGATCATGTTTACGGAATCGGAACCGGTGGCGGACCCGCTAAGGGTGTAAAATAATTTTGCGGAAGTCACTGTGTGGTCATCCACCACATAAGCGGTAATGCCGTACGGATTCTGGGTATCGCTGGTATGAGGATGTTTGACAGTGGTGATCAACGGTTTGGTGGAGAAAGCGTTTGCTGCGTTCAGCCGCCCTTCGGTCACCATCTTATCCGCAAAGGCATTTTTAAAATCCACTGCACCCATGATGCGATATTTGAGGGACAGGTGGTCTATATTCGGAAATTGTGCCCGCAACAAAGCAGCCACTCCGGAAACGTAGGGGGTTGCCATTGAGGTACCGCTAAACGAAGCATAAATGCCGTTGGGAATGGTACTGAGGATGTTGGACCCCGGCGCTGCCAAATCCACCGTGGTTCTGCCAAAATTTGAGAAACTGGAGAGTTGATCCCGATCGGTGGAAGATGCCACGGAAATCACATTTTCCGAAGGATAATTGGAAGGATAGTTGGGATTGGTATCGGTATCTTTGCTTTCGTTACCGGCGGCGGCAACAAAGAGAATTCCAGCCTGGTTTGCCGTTTCGATGGCATCCGCCAGCGCCTGGGAAGACCCGCCACCGCCCCAACTGTTGCTCAAAATCGGAATCCCCATATCCACGGCATATAAAATGGCTTCCACCGCATCGGAAGTGGAACCGGAACCGTTGGCACTTAGAAACTTCAGTCCCACCAGACTGACATGCCAGTTAATCCCCACGACTCCCCGGTTGTTATTTCCCACTGCACCGATAATTCCCGCCACATGGGTACCGTGCTGATTGTCATCAAAGGGATCATTGTCTTCATTCAAAAAATCCCAGCCGCGGAAATCGTCCACATATCCGTTGCCATCGTCATCCACACCGTTATTTTCTTTGCCGTTCCCACTTTCACCGGGATTATGCCAGATGTTAGCTGCCAGGTCCGGATGATTGTAATCAATCCCGGTGTCAATAATTCCCACAATCACCGAAGCATTACCGGTTTGGGTATCCCAGGCTTCCGGGGCATCAATGTCGGCATCGGGCGTCCCTCCGGTTTGACCGGTGTTGTTCAATGCCCATTGTTCGGAAAAACGAGAGTCGTTTGGGGTGGTTTCCAGAATATGGTAAATATAATTGGGCTCGGCATACTCCACATTCGGATCTTCTTTTAACTGGGTGATCAATTCCTCCATGTGAACTTCCGGTGAATAAGCACATTGCACAATATTCAACCTGGCAAAATCCCTTATGGTATTAATGCCGTACTGCTGTAAATGGGTACTCATCGATTGAATGGAAGCTTTGGCTTTAAACTTCACCAGCAATTCCCCGGGAACATATTCCGGGTGCGGCTGCGCCTTCATTAATTTGGGAGCCTCCTGGGCAGCCATCCCCAATGATAACACCAGGATAAAACAAATCCCCCATCTGAAACATCGTACAATTTTCATGGCCGGTCCTCCGATGTTATGAGATTGTGACATCATCCCTGGTTTTGAAATCTGCATCCTGCAAGAAAAAACGATAAAGATGTGTATTGCGAAATGAATATAGAGGTTTTTTGCCCAAAATGGAAGAGAAATTCGGTTCTTGAGGGGGAAAGACCCGGAATTCGGAAAAACTTATTCTGTGACTATCCCCAACTTTCACTGGAAAGTAACAAACCGTTGAACACAAAATTCCAGGGATATATAAGCCATCCCGAAGGTCAGGAATTGGTCAGGAAATAGGAGAGGGCTTCTATCTCAATGGCAGTGTTTTCGTTTTTTACCCGAATACCATGGGGAGCCTTAATACTGATGGGAGCGAAGTTGAGGATCGCTTTTATCCCGGCATCAATCAATTCATTCGCTACCCGCTGGGCAGCATCCGCCGGGACGGCAATAATGGCAATCTCTATCTTTTCTTTTTTGATCAGTTTTTCCAAATCCCGGGTATCCTGAACCGTAAGCTCCCCGATTCGGGTGCCAATTTTTTCAGGGTCGGAATCCATCACCAGGCATACCTGAAAACCCTGTTTTTTGAATTCCGCATAACTCACCAGGGCTTTGCCGATATTCCCGGCACCCACAATTCCCACCCGCCAGGTGCGGTTTAGCCCCAGAATTTCACCAATCTGGCGTTTCAAATCCCTGGTATCGTAGCCCAGCCCGCGAACGCCAAACGTTCCGAAAAAAGAGAGGTCTTTTCTCACTTGGGCGGAGGTGATTCCATCCATTTCCGCCAGGGTATCGGAAGATACGGTTTCCACCCCCCGGGAGATCAATTGTTCCAGGGAGCGGTAATACTTAGACAGTCTGCGAATTGTGGATTCAGAAATTTTTTTCATACCCTATTTTCCGGTTGTTGTCAGATTTGGACTCATTAGCTGCACGGCAGAAATAATCCGCCCAACCCGCTCAATTTTCCTCCAGGGGATCCGCTTCGGACTTTACTATCCGGGCGACATCGCTCACCCGGGCACCGGCATCCAGCCGCATCAACCGAACCCCCATGGTGTTCCGACCGGTGGTTTTTATTTTCCCCACGTGAATCCGCAAGATGATTGCCCGGTCGGTGATCAGCATTAGCTCATCATCATCGAGAATCTCTTTGATGGCAATTAACCGCCCGGTCTTGTCGCTGACTTTAAACGTCTTAATCCCCTTACCACCCCGGTGGGTAATGCGGTATTCCCGGATATCGGTTCGTTTGCCAAAACCAAGCTCCGAAACCGCCAGCAAGGTGCCTTCTCGTTTGACGACTACCATTCCAATAACGTGGTCGCTTTTGGCGAGCTTGATGCCCCGCACACCGGCGGCAACCCTGCCCATCTCCCGCACCTCGGATTCGCTGAAACGAATTGCCATCCCCAGGGCGGTTGCCAGGATGATGTCGTTCGTCCCATCGGTCAACTTCACCTCAATCAAGTTATCGCCTTCATTCAACCTGATGGCATAAATCCCATCCCGGCGCGGATTGCGAAATGCAGAAAGATTGGTCTTCTTCACCATTCCGTTGCGGGTCGCCATGGTCAGGTAAAAATCTTCGGAAAATTCCTTCACATTCACAAATGCCGTTATCTGCTCATCTTTAGCAATCTGAATCATATTGACGATGGCGCGCCCTTTGCCGGCTTTTCCTACCTGCGGAATTTCATGCACCTTCAGCCAATAGCATTTGCCCCGGTTGGTAAAGAACATAATATAATTGTGGGTCGAGGCGATGAACAGATGCTCGACAAAATCCTCACCCTTTGCCACAGCGCCGGTGCTACCCCGGGTGTTCCGGTTCTGCCGGCGGTATCCGCTTACCGGAAAACGTTTGATATAGCCGTCGCGGGTAATGGTGATCACCATGTCTTCTTCGGCAATCATATCTTCAATGGAGAAATCGGTATAATCATGGATAATTTCCGTTCGCCGGTTATCGCCGAATCGCTCTTTCAGTTCCAGCAACTCATCTTTGATCAACCGCATCTGCAACGCCCGGTTTTCCAGAATCGATTTCAGCCTGGCGATTAACTTGATCACCTCTTTGTATTCATCTTCAATCTTTTTGCGCTCCAGACCGGTTAAACGCTGCAAACGCATTTCCAGGATTGCCTTGGCTTGGATTTCCGAGAGTTTGAAACGTTTCATCAAGTTATCTTTGGCGGTATCCGGATTCCGGGATTTTTTGATGGTTTCCACAATCTCATCGATATGATCCAGAGCGATTTTCAATCCTTCCAGAATATGGGCGCGATGCTCCGCTTTCTCCAGGTCATAGCGGGTGCGGCGGAGAATCACTTCGTGACGATGATTAATGAAATGTTGCAACGTCTCTTTTAAGGACATGACCCGGGGCTGCCCGTCCACCAGTGCCAGGTTAATAATGCCGAACGTGGTTTGCATCTGGGTATGTTTGTATAGATTATTGAGCACCACCGCCGGCTGGGCGTCCCGTTTCAGGTCGATTACCACCCGCATGCCATCCCGGTCGGATTCATCATTCAGATCGGCAATGCCTTCTAATTTTTTGGTGCGGACCAGTTCGGCAATTTTGGCAATTAAAGAGGCTTTGTTAACCTGGTAGGGCAACTCAGTAATGATGATACGGTCTTTGTTGCCGCGGGCATGTTCAATATTCGCTTTGGCGCGCAGGATAAGTTTCCCCCGCCCGGTTTCATAAGCCTCCCGAATACCGGCTGCACCATAAATGATTCCCCCGGTGGGAAAATCCGGACCGGAAATATGTTTCATCAATCCCTGAAGAGAAATTTCCGGATCGTCAATCTGGGCAACCAGGGCATCGACCACCTCATTCAGGTTGTGGGGCGGAATGTTGGTTGCCATCCCCACGGCAATACCGGAAGCACCGTTACACAGCAGGTTGGGGAATACAGTGGGGAGAACAATCGGTTCATTGAGGGTTTCGTCAAAATTGGGTCGGAAATCGACGGTATTTTTCCCCAGGTCGCGCAGAATCTCATTGGAAATTCTTGCCAACCGTACCTCGGTATACCGCATCGCCGCCGGGGAATCCCCGTCAATGGAACCGAAGTTGCCCTGACCGTCTACCAACGGATAACGCAAAGAAAAATCCTGCACCATGCGCACCAGGGTATCGTACACCGCCGAATCCCCATGAGGGTGGTATTTACCCAGCACTTCCCCCACCACCCGGGCGCTCTTTTTATAAGCTTTATTATAATAAACTCCCATTTCGTGCATGCCATATAATACCCGGCGATGAACCGGTTTCAAGCCGTCCCGAACATCCGGAAGCGCTCGCGCCACAATTACAGACATGGAATAATCCAAGTAGGAATTGCGCATCTCCTCTTCAATATCCATGGAGATAATGCGTTGTCGTTGCAAGTTCATCAGTAATATGTCCTCTTATTTGTTTGATGGATAATAGATCTTATTCATGGTTAAGGGGTTGTTTCTTCACTTCACCCAACCCCTCCTGCCCCAAAAAACGGGGTTGGGGTGGAGATGGGTGAGGTTCGTTTCAGATAATTACGGCAATACGCTGAAAAATTAATATTTACCAAATAAATTGTTTGTTTTCCCGAAGGCAGTGTTCCGGTCGGAAAAGGCCTGCTCCCAAATATCCTGGGAAATTCTATTGCCCTGCTGTATTTACAATGAATTTTTACGATCATCCTATCCCTTTGGTTATCCACTCGTTAAGTGGGCATAAGGTCTAATTCTTCAATAAATGTCAATGTTTCAATCCGACAAAATTATAGTATGACGTCATCCCTATATTCACTGATGGCTGAATACTGATCATTCAAGCTCACCGGCAGGAATGGAGCACCGGAAATTGCCGCCATAAGCACACCTGGTAATGCGCCGTTTGCCTTTCCACAGACCTTTAGCTTTCGGGCAGGGACTCAAACTCTTTGCGCTTGGACTCAAACCACTTGTTCATCTCATCCGGGTTTTTCATCCGTTCCTGCATTTTTTGCATTGCATCCAGATGTGCCGGGTCCTGCTTCTGGATCATTTCCATTGCGTGCTGCTTACTCAACTCAGCCATTTCCTCAAATGTAGCAGCACGGAACTCTGTATCACATGCCCCGCCCAATTGTCTGCACGTCATGGTTTTCATCTTTTTCTCCTGATAAGCATTCGTTGACTCACAAAACTCCCATTTAAATATCCAGATTCCGTACATACTTGGCATTCCGCTCAATAAATTCCCGGCGGGGTTCCACCTTATCGCCCATCAGCACACTAAAAATATGGTCTGCCTCGGCTGCGTTTTCCAGCGTGACCTTCAACAAGGTCCGTTTTTCCGGGTTCATGGTAGTATCCCAAAGTTGTTCGGGATTCATTTCACCCAACCCTTTGTAACGCTGCACCACCACATTGTTTTTGCTGCCATTTTTGGAAAATCGTTTTACCAGGTCTTCTTTCTCATCGTCATCAAAAGCGTAAAAATCTTCTTTCCCCACTTTCACCCGATATAATGGGGGTTGGGCAATATAAACATGTCCTAATTCCACCAGGGAGCGCATATAACGGAAGAAGAACGTGAGCAGCAAGGTGCGGATATGGGAGCCGTCCACATCGGCGTCGGTCATGATGATGATGCGGTGGTAGCGCAGTTTTTCCATATCAAAGTCACCCTCGCCAATGCCGGTGCCCAGCGCGGTGATAATGGTTTTAATTTCTTCGTTGGAGAGCACCTTGTTCAGGCGGGACTTCTCCACATTCAGAATTTTCCCTTTCAGGGGGAGAATCGCCTGAAAACGGCGGTCGCGCCCCTGTTTCGCCGAGCCGCCGGCAGAGTCCCCCTCCACCAGGTAAATCTCGCACTGGGCAGGATCGCTGATGGAACAATCCGCTAATTTCCCGGGCAGGGTGCTGCTTTCCAGGGCACTTTTGCGGCGGGTCAATTCCCGGGCTTTCTTTGCCGCCTCCCGGGAACGGGCAGCCGTGATGCACTTGTCTATGATTTTCCGTCCCACCGGAGGATTCTGCTCCAGGAATTCTGCCAATTTTTCATTCACCACCGATTCCACAATCCCCCGCACCTCGCCATTGCCTAATTTGGTCTTGGTCTGCCCTTCAAACTGCGGCTCACCTACCTTCACACTGATGATAGCCGTCAATCCCTCCCGGGTATCCTCTCCCTGGAGCTGAATGTTTTTTAACAAATTGTTTTTGTTGCCGTAATTGTTCAGGGTTCGGGTTAACGCCGCTTTAAAACCGCTCAAGTGGGTGCCGCCCTCGATGGTGTTCACGTTGTTACAATAAGAAAAAATATTTTCACTAAAGGAATCGTTGTATTCAAAGGCAATCTCAACCTTAACCCCTTCCCGTTCATCTTCAAAAAAGATCGGTTTGTGAAGCGCCACCCGGGATTGATCGAGATAGCGAACAAATTCTATCAGCCCGCCTTTGTAATGAAAGACCTCTTCATTGCCATCCCGCTCATCCCGCAGCGTAATTTTTAACCCCTTGTTCAGGAATGCCAGGTCTCGTAACCGGCTGGCAAGAACGTCAAAATTATACTTCACTTTTTTAAAAATCTGGCTGTCGGCTAAAAATGTGATCCGGGTGCCGGTTTTTTTGGTTTTCCCGACTTTTTCCACCGGGGTGATGGGAACGCCTCGCTCATACTTCTGGCGCCAGATGATGCCGTCCCGAAACACCTCGGCTTCACAACGTTCCGAGAGGGCGTTCACCACCGAGGCCCCCACCCCGTGCAGCCCGCCGGATACCTTGTAAGTGGATTTATCAAATTTCCCTCCGGCATGCAACACCGTCATAATCACTTCCAGAGCGGATTTTCCAGTCTCTTTATGAATATCCACCGGTATTCCCCGGCCGTCATCAGTAACGGTAATACTCTCGTCCGGGTGGATGATTACTTCCACCCGGGTACAAAAGCCCGCCATCGCCTCGTCAATGCTGTTATCCACAATTTCATACACCAGATGGTGCAACCCGCGGGAAGTCACATCACCGATATACATTGCCGGACGCCGGCGAACCGCCTCCAGCCCTTTTAATACCTGAATATTTTTCGCCGAATATTCGTTCTGATAATCCGATTGCTGTTTCGTCGCCATAAAATGATTTCCCTCTAATAAAATTTAATTTCCTCAATTGCTTTTTTACCTAATTGCTGATTGAGTCTCTGTATAATGTCATGTTTATGAAACATTAATTCATTTCGCCAGACATCATCTGCCACTTTGACAAACAGGATGCCCTTTACCACCTTGAACGGTTCGGTATGCCGGGCAATTTCTTTTCCCACCGTGGAATCCCATAGAGCAATGGCTAAATTTTCCTCGAAGCGCTCCCGCATCCCCAGGGACTTGAAAAGCCGCAGCAGGGAATCGCGGATATGTTTTTCGGGAGTGTGTGCCATATCCATTCACAGGGTAAGCGTAAGTTCTTTGAAAAATTTAAGTTAGTAAGATTCACTATTTAATCCTGTTTGACAACTTGAGATATCGTATTAGATAGTGTTTGCGTAATAAAACTTATTAAAAAGACGCTATTTTAAAATCCCAATTTTAGTAAACATTAATATACTAAACTTTCGCGCCAAAAACGACCCCAAAGATATTTTTTTCAGGCACTTGCATTGATATCGCTCAAGTGTCTGTTAAGTGAACCGTGCCATTCTCCACCCGGTAAAAACGAATCGGCGCTTCAAATTCCTGCACCTTATCAAAAAACGTGCGGGAAGTGGTGGTAACAAATACCTGCCCAATGTTGCTTAGTTGGTGCAGCATCAGGCGAATTCGATTGCCATCCAACTCACCGAAGATATCATCAAACAACAACATCGGTGAACTGGCACGCTGTTCCTGCAAAAAATGAAACTCCGCTAATTTTAAGGCTATTACCAGGGTCTTATGTTCACCCTGACTGGCATATTCCCGCATGGGTGTTCCGTTTAATAAAAACATCAAATCATCCCGATGGGGACCGACCAGCGTGGTGCCATAAGCTTGCTCCCGGTGGCGCTTTTCGTCAAATGTCTCCCGATATCCCCGGGCAATTTCCGCCTCGGTTGTTCCCGGCACGTTGGTGCGGTAATCGATGGTCACCAAATCATTGCTCTTGCTGATCTGGCGATAATACCGGGTTACCATCTCCCCCAACCGAGCTGCAGCTTCCCGGCGGCGTACAATCAATTCCACCCCGTAATTCACCAGGTTCTCTTCCCAGGAACGCAGCAATTGTACCTCCGTTAACGGATCCTGCAATAGTTGATTCCGCTGCTTCAGCGAGCGGTTATACTGGATGAGATGATGTAAATAAACCTTACTGGATTGGGAGAGTAAGACGTCCAAAAACCGGCGGCGATGCTGAGGACTTCCCTGGGAGAGCCGAAGGTCCGCCGGATGGAGCAGCACAACCGGCACTTCACCGATGTATTCGGAAAAGGTTTGGGGAGATTGCTGATTGACGGTTAAGCGTTTTCCGGAATCTATTGAATAAGCAATTGCCACTTTTAATGTTTGACCCTGCGAATTTTGAAAAACTCCCTGAACCCGAAACATTTTTTCTGATGTTAAAATCAAATTTCTGTCGTTGCCTGTCCGAAAGCTTTTGGTTAATGCCAGGTAATGAATCGCTTCCAATATACTGGTTTTCCCGGCACCGTTTTCGCCAAATAACACATGGATGCCATCGGAAAATTTAATGGTTACCTCATGATAATTCCGAAAATTCATTAATGATAATTGTTTTAACTGCATTCTATTCACATCACAGTGCGGTTCATCCGGGGTGTGCTCAACTGGATGATGCTGCGTATTGTTGAGAATTAATTTTCCCGTTCGGCTCAATCATTTTCCAGTCGGATCGGCATGATCAGCATCAGTTGATCAAAATTTTCATCCACCTCGGTGGGGCGTACCTTTACCGCCTGATCCGGTCGGACAAATTGCAGCAACACCTGGGGAGATTCCACATGTTTTAACACATCCTGCAAATACCGGGAGTTAAATCCGATCAGGAAATTTTCACCGGAGAATTCGCAGGGGAGTTCCTCACTGGCTTCCCCGCCATAATCCACATCCTCGGCATGCACCCGCACCCGGTCCTTGTCAATCTGTAAAATCACCTGGGCGCTGAGGGGATTGGCAAACAAAGACACCCGGCGCACCGAGGCAGAAAAACTGGCAGTGTCAACGATCATTTCATAATTGCTCCCCTCCGGGATCACCCGGTTGTAATCCACATAAATATCTTCGATCAACCGGGCAAACAACTGGGTATTATCCATGTGAAACAGGGCATGTTTATCCCCCAGCATCATGGTGGTAACGCCTTCACTTTCCACACTGCGGAGCACAAAGTTTAATGCCCGGGTGGAAATGATGGCTTGCAACGCCTCGGTCGGCAAAGATTCGTCGCTAAACCGCATCATTCCCAGCCGATGACCATCGGTGGCAACTGCTCGAATCTGGGGCGGTGCACCGATTTCCTCTCCGGAGGAGTCTGCAACACCGCTGCCAACCTGGAAAAACACCCCGGTTAATGCCGGGCGCAGTTCATCGGTAGAACAGGCGAAGATGGTGTGCATAATCAAACGCCGTAGGACTTCATTGGGCAACACCACTTCTTTGGCTTCCATCAACAACGGATTTTGGGGGAATTCCGCCGGATTTTCACCGCCAATCTTATATTCACCAAACTCAGAGCGTAACTGTAAGCGGTGATTATAATCCGACTCAAACGTTAACAACACATCCGGTAGCTCCCGAATCACATCATGAATCAATCGCCCGGGAATCGCAATGGCGCCTTCTTCCTGTACTTCCGCAGTTACATGAGAAACCATGGTGATTTCCAGATCCGTGGTGGTTAATTCCAGACGGTTTTCCGCCGCTTTGAGCAGAACATTCTGGGTCATGGTAATGGTAGAGCGTTGGGGAATTACACTCGCCACTTTTTGAAGGGCTTCGTACATTTCATTGCGTTGAATACTAAATTTCATACGTTTCCTCCGGCTAAAATAATCAGCTTGAAAACTACAAAAATTAAGGAATTATTGGCGATTTTACAAGGAAAATAAATCAAAACAGGTGAGGAATAGTTCACCGTTCATGAACAAAAATCCGGGGGGCAGGGAAAAACTGTGCCGGTAAATTTTGAGGGATGGTTTCCAATAAAAGACAATGAGCAATTCACCTGCAAAAGGCGGGAAATAAGCAAATGGAGGATTGAAGTAATTACAGATTCTATTCAATGGAATGTACAATTTATGAGATTTTGGGAATACGACTTAACGAGGTGTAACCATCATCAATAATCCATCATCATTCTTCAATCCCCATCTCCTACTTTAGATCCACAAATACAAAATCTGTCACACTGCGAAGCAACACTTGAAACATGATTTTGGGAGGATGTTGCGCCATCACTTCCTTGATAACCGCTTGGAATGAGGACAGATCGGTTATCGGCTTATTATTTACTTTGGTAATGACGCTTCCTACTTCCAGACCGCCGATGCCAGCCGGGGAAGCTCGATCAACCTGGTAGACATATACCCCTTTGGTATCCGGGGGAAAATTATAATCATACAACACATCATAGGTTAATTGGCGCACTTCAATGCCCAGTTCTGGTGATTGATATTTTTCCGCCAGGTCAATTGCCCGGGGCGCCGGGGCAAGGGTAACGGTTTTTGTCTTCACTTTGCCATCCCGAAAAATTTTCAAACGCACCCGACTGTGGGGCGGAGTTTGCAGTACCAGTTCCCGCATTCGGTTCAACTCTTCCTCCCGGTCAATTTCCAGCGGTTTATCATCGTAAGCAATGATAATGTCCTTTATTTTCAACCCCGCTTTCTCAGCCGGAGATTCGGGATAAATTCGATCAATCACCACCCCGCCCTCTGCCGGAACATTCCAGAAATTCTTCAATTCCGGGGTAAGCGCCTGCATCCCGATGCCCAGCCAGGATTTGCCCCGGTATTTTCGTCTCACCAATACCGGCGGGTTCTCGATCAAACCGGTAAACCATTCCGAGGGCGCAATCTCCAGGTATTCTTTCTGGAATTCATCGAATTCCGAGGGCGACATGAATTGATATGAAAACTCGGTTCGCAGGGTGACACCAATGGCTTTTCCATTGCCATCGACGACCAGACCGCCGGCAGAAAGCGCGGTCACCGCGTTGTTGACCAGAAATTTTTTGCGGGGTGAGTGGATGATTGCATCGATTGTCAAGGGGGTAAACAGCGGTTCAAAATGGTATTTCTCCGCCAGGAATTCCAGCAGGTATACCGGATCCCCGACCGTCACACTATCCGTGGGCTGGAATTGAACGAACGGCAAGGCATGGGTTAAGGAGTCTTTGTTAATCTGAAGAAACGCCACCTGGGAAATATCATCTTTCCCAACAAATTCTGCCGGGTATTCCCTACCGTCGCTGCACTTTATTTTAAAATCGGTCGGTTCGCCGGAACTGAAAGATGCTCCTTCGCCACTGAGAATATCCAGAGAGAGGGGGTATACATCACTGTTGACCATCACCAAGCCGTCCGGCTTCACCATCACCCCAATGCGGTATTGTTTTAATTTGATATAAGAGCCGATTTGAGATTGAGAAGAGACATTTTTATAAAACTGCACCCGGCATATCTTGTCTTTGAATTCCCGGAAAATCTCCGTAGGAGTTTGAGCCATCACCCCCGATATGCCCGCCAGAAAGACCAGAATCAG
>CAYYGL010000128.1:0-13930 GCA_964471235.1 uncultured Calditrichaceae bacterium | reverse complement strand
CCTCTGCTAATATTGTTTTTTTGCTAAATAATACTTGTTGCATTTTTAGGGTAATTATTAAAATTCAATGAATAAAAAAATAAAAGGGCATTACATTTTGTGTGATGCCTTGAAAGGGGGGCTGATTAGGAGAAAGGGGGTAATATCCTACATTCAGGGATGTGAAGACCCTGAAGAATGGGTAAAAAGGGTTGGAATCGGTGCAATAGCGTAGAAATGTTCCGCATGGAACTCCCCGACTATACAAATGTTTTCACAATTTCCCGGTGTAATCCCTGTAAATCCGCATAAGCCTTATTAATTTCTTCAATCTTTTTTTGAAGTTGCTTCATCAACCGCTGTTTCTCTAAGCCGTTGCGGATGATGATGAGTAAGTCATCATTGTTCCAGGGTTTCTCGATGTATTGAAACAATCCCACTTCGTTGATGGCTTTAATGGCGTTCTCTTTGTCGGCATAGCCGGTCAGGATGATCCGGATCGCTCCCGGCTTAATGCGTCGTACGTCCCCTAAAAATGTTATCCCGTCCATATCCGGCATCAAATAATCGGAAATCACCATGTGGACTTCATTCTCACGGATAAACTGGAGGGCTTCTTTCGGAGAGGTGAAGGTAAATACGTTATAGTCGGTTTCCAATGATAGAAAAGTATTCAGACTGGTTAATACCATCTCTTCATCATCTACTAAGACAATTTGGTTCTTATCTTCGTTTTGTGACATCATGCTTTCTCCTATCTTTCAATAAAATCAAGGGGGAAAAGGGTTCAGAAGCTACGACTTCCGGGGGGTAAAAGAATACGGCAACATAATCCGAAATGTGGTACCCTTACCTTCTTCGCTTTCCACTTCAATTTTTCCCTGATGCATCTCGATGAACTGTTTTACAATCGACAGCCCGATTCCCATTCCGTTTGGTTTGGTTGTAAAGCCGGGCGCAAAGATGCGATCGAGTAATTCCGGTTTGATCCCATTGCCGGTATCTTTTATTTCAATTGTGATGCCATCCGTTTCGGAGGTTGTGGTGATAAAAATGTCTCCCGGTTTATCCATTGCCTGCCGGGCGTTGATCAGAATATTGAGAAATACCTGGTTTAGTTTGTTCGGAAAACAGGGGATGAGGGGCAGTTCTCCATAAGATTTATGAACCGTCACGGAGTTTTTGAATTCATGATGGGCTAAGGAGAGGGCGCAGTCCAGAATTTCATGAATATCCGTTTCCACCGGTTCCTCAGCCTCCTGTCGGGCATAGCGGCGAACGCTGCCCATAATTTCCACCAGGCGCTCACTGGCGGTTTGATTTACCTTGTTCAATTGATCGATACTGGCAAACAGATGCTGGAGCATCCGGTTCTGAGAGATTGCCTCCGGCGCATCGGGAGAAAAGAGAATCTTTTTGATCCGATCGATAAATTGCATGAACAATTCACAATTGCTTTTTAACGCTCCCAGGGGCGTATTTAGTTCGTGGGCGATGCCGGCAACCAAATTTCCCAACAACGCCATTTTTTCGGCATTCATCAATTGCCGCTGTTTTTCCTCCAAAATACGGGAGAGTTCTTTCACCTCTTTTTCCAACTGCTCTACCCGTTCCGGTGTCGGCTTTGTTTTTTGGGTCACGATCCAGGTTACCTTTCGTTTGCCGTCGCTAAACTTTCGCCGACGGTTTCCATTAATTTTCGCAGTCGCTGCACCACTGCTTTAAATATTCCCTGGGTGATGCGGGTATGATCCGCCAGTAAATCAAAAAAATCTTCCCGATCGATGCGCAATAACTGGCAATCGGCCTCAGTTGTGGCGGTCACTACCCGGGGCGCTTCATCGAACAATGCCCAGGTGCCAAACGCTTCCCTTGGCCCTTTGGTGTCAATCGTGCGGTCATTTTGATGCATCCGCACCTGCCCTTCTAACACCAGGTACATGGAATCGGAAGGCTCGTGCTCCCGGTAAATCACTTCCCCTCTGGCAACAGACAACTCTTCGGCTATTGCAGCCAGATAGGCAAGGTCTTCCGAGGGTACATCTTGAAAGATGTCAATATTCTGAAGAAAAATGACTTTCTCGATGATCGTTCGCATACCTGACTCTCAACTTTGTGTCGGATTCGGTTGACTGAAACATATAATGATTTCGGTTCTAATTCAACCCTTAACTTCCATCAAGAAAGCAACCGCTATGAAGCAGTTATTAAGTTTAGACGAGCAGTTTCCGAACCAATGAATCGTCATTCTGCTCTGCTTCCCGGATGACGTGTGACCAGACAGAGTGCTATCGTTCGGCACCCAATCCGGTTAAAAACAGGCTGTCGCGTGCCGGGTTTAACAGGTAATAAGTTACCAAAGTTAAATAGATGTATAAAATCATCAAGCCGGTTATCAACATCTCACCTTCGCGGATTTCGATGACGGAACGGAGCCAATGTCTCATACGAAATTCCCCGGTTTTTAGGCTTTTCAGTGCGGTGATGTGAATATTGAAGCGACGGTTGCTCTGAAACCGCACTGATCCCACTGTTTCAGGCGGTTATCTCCCTGAAAAGTGTTGTCAACCGTTTCCCTACCAACGGTGTCGCTATGGCAGGCGTTGACAGTTAAAATTACTTCCCTTCGTCCGGTAATAAGGTTAGCAAGGTAACAAATAGCTCATTTTATAAACCATCTGCCCGAAGGGAGTAAATTGGATTTTAAAGAAGTGAGGAGGGTTTTGTTTTTGATTAAATCCAAAAAGACCTTATAATCCGGTGCCAGAAATAAACCGAGGGCGACCAGCAGATACAGGATGAGGGTGCCGGGGACGTTTCGGGTATCGAATAATTTGAAAGCGCTCCCGAACGATCGTTTGATCTTTTGATTGGCTAAATCCACGCTGAAAATTTCATCAAGGATAAGATGGATTAAATATCCCAGAAAGATAAAAAAACCGGCAAGCCAGGATTGCACCGGGGTAAACTTCAGGAACTGAGCGGTGAGCAGGGTAACGGTCATCCAGAAGAAAAGAGCTGCGGGAATGGAATGGAAAATCCCCCGGTGAGTGGTTAAGCGGGTGAATAGAGCGGATGCGCCATATCTGACCAGGCTGTAGGCACCCAGCCACAGGATAAACAACTCAGCAAGACTGAATTTCCCCACCTGGGTAAACACGATGGAAAATGCCAGAATGATGCCCAGGATATTGAAAAAAGATTTCAGGATAGATGAGTTGTCGGAGTCCAGGTCCGGGAGTAATCCGCCGATGGTGCCGAGAGAGAAGTATATTGCCGCATCCTGGGGTTTAGCGACCCCGGCGCCTAACAGGCTGGTCGCGGCTGCACCACTGGCAGCCGCCGAGACAATTAAATGCGTATTGAAATTTGCCATTTTAATCGCCACAAAACCCGAAAATTAAGTAATCCTGGTTTAACCGGTAACATTTATACAACAGAAGACGAATGACATGGGTTTCCTGAATGAATCCTGGTCTATTCGGTTCCCCTGTCACCCGGCTTTACCTGTAAAATCAACATAAAATAATATCTTTTTAAGTTGAACATGATTAAAAAATAATTTAAACTAATGATCCTTAATAGTTTTCCAAGATGATTGACCGGAATGAATTTATATAATCTTCACGGAAAATCCAAAAATTCTGTACCCCACTGCTTTCTGCGTTCGGCAGGATGATCCGGATGGTTATCCGATACCAATCCCTGGTATCCCGGTTTCCAAACAACTTTATGATAACCAACTTTCGGTGCTTCGATTGCGTGACAAATAACCGGCGGAATGAGCTGAAAAGTTTATACATTAACGGAAAAATGGATAATTACCTAAACCAAAACCGGAGGTATAAATATGGGAAAACAGTATAATCCTCGTGAGAAACGGAAACGCCGGAAGCGTTATTTAAAGCGTTTAAAAGAACGCGTGCGCGCCCTTAAAAAAGCCAAAAAATAAATTGCAGAGGATAAGAGGGTGAAGGAAGTCGTCATCGTTGAAGGGGTTCGGACGCCATATTGTAAAGCCGGAACGGAATTTAAGGATATCCCTGCTTACCGGTTAGGCGCCCTGTTGCAGCAGGAGTTGTTGTACCGCAGCGAGTTGCCGCTTCATGAGGTCGACGAGGTAATCTGGGGCAATATTGGCCAGCCATTGGAAGCAATCAATATTGCCCGGGTAATAGCTTTAAAATCGGGAATGCCCGAAACCACCCCGGCTTATACCGTACAGCGGAATTGCGCTTCCGGGCTGCAGGCGATTGTTTCCGGTTATCAGCAAATCGTAAGCGGGGCAGCGGAGGTGGTAATTGCCGGTGGAGTGGAATCCATGAGCCAGTATCCGTTTCTCTTTTCCCGGGATTTAAAAACCCGGTATGAACAATATTCCCGGGCAAAGTCCTTTTCGGGCAGAATCCATAAACTGCGCCGCCTTAGCTGGAAACTTCTTCAACCGGTGGTGACCCTGAAATTGGTTTTAACCGATTATTACTGCGGTTTAACTATGGGACAAACCGCAGAGTTGTTAAGCCGGGAATATCAGATTTCCCGGGAAGAGCAGGATGAATTTGCCTTGCTCAGTCATCAACGGGCGGCGCGGGCAACGGAAAAAGGTGCCTTTAAGGATGAAATCGTGCCGGTTTTTGTCGCACCGGATTATCGAACAGTTTCGGAAGATAATGGCATTCGGAAACAGCAAACCCTGGAACAGTTAGCCGCGCTGCCACCGGTATTTGACCGAAAATACGGTGTCGTCACCGCGGGAAACGCCTCCCAGATAACCGATGGCGCTGCCGTGGTATTACTGATGAGCGAAGCCCGGGCTAAATCGCTTGGAATGGAGCCCCTCGGGTATATTCGTTCTTATGCATTTGCCGGAGTGCCGCCGGCATATATGGGCATCGGACCCGCCTATGCCACCGCCCTGGCGCTCCGGAATGCCGGAATGAAGTATTATGACATTCAACTAACCGAGTTGAACGAAGCCTTTGCCGCGGTGGTGATTGCCAATGAACGCTTGTTTGCCAACCCGGAATTTGCAGAAAATGAGTTCGGTGACCGGGAGTTGCTATCCGGGATTGACCGGGAAAAATTGAACGTAAATGGCGGAGCAATTGCTCTGGGACACCCGGTGGGCTCCACCGCCACCCGGTTGGTGATTACCCTTCTGAAAGAAATGCGAAGACGCAACCTGACCACCGGGCTGGCAACCCTGTGCATTGGCGGCGGACAGGGCGGGGCGATTATTCTGGAACGAAAGTAAGGAATCCTTAACTGGGTAATTTGTATGGATACAATGTTCCATGCCGAAGAAGTTTCCGGGGGCGTCTTAAAAATAACCTTAGATTTAACGGATTCCCCGGTCAATACCTTTAATCGCGATACCCTGAACGAGTTTGAACAGTTAATCGGGGAGATGGAAAAAGATCGGACCGTTCGCGGTGTGTATGTGGTCAGTGGTAAACCGGGGCATTTTCATGCCGGGATGGATCTCCACGAGATCCAGACACTTACCTCCCTCGACGACGCCTATATGAAAACCCTTCATGCCCGGAAGCTGATGGAACGCTGGCATCATCTCCCTTTTCCCACCGTTGTCGTCATTGAAGGCGAGTGCCAGGCAGAAGCGGCGGAATGGGCGTTGTATTTCACTTTCCGCCTGCTTAGTGACGACACCGCAGTCGCTATTTCCATGCCTCAAACGTTGTGGGGGAGGATTCCCTCCTGGGGAGGCACGGTGTTTCTGCCCCGGGTAGTCGGAATTCAACTGGCATTAGAAATGCTATTAGATGGAAAAGTACTCTCTGCTCAGGAAGCCTACCGGGCGGGGTTTGGCAATGAACTGGTGCCGTCGACCAGTGTGGATGAGATTGCCCGGAAAGTGTTGAGGAACCTGGCAGCAGAGACCGATAAAAGCCGGGAGTTCCCTCAGCTATTTCACGATAAAGTGAAAACCCGAGCCGGCAGAAAACGTATTCTGGCTCGATTTTCCCAAAAGATTCAGAAAACGGAGCGTCGCTTTTATCCGGCAGACCGGACCGTTTTGAATTGTGTTCAATTTTCCCTTGAAAATGATATACCCGATGCCCTGGAATACGAAGCCCGCCAGTATACTAAAGTGGTGATGAGCGACCCGGCAAAAAATATGCTCAGCCTGGAATGCACCCGGCGGTCTCTCATCAGCCGCAACAGAACACTGCCCGGTGATGCCGGAATTTTGCCCGGTCGAATTGGGGTAATTGGCGCCGGGGAAAGCGGCACAGCCCTGACTCGCCTGGCAATTTTGCAGGGACATCGGGTGAGACTGCGGGATGTCTCCGAAGAAGCTCTCTCCCATGCTTTGCAGGCAACCCACAAATATTTAGCTGATTCCGGGTTCTCCGGTCGCCGCCTGGAGTTACAAATGGACCTGGTTAGCCCGACCGTTACCCTGAGTGGTCTTTCCGGAGCGGACCTGATTTTTGTTGCCGTCCCGGATGATGAAGCAACCTGCAAAGAAGTGGTAAACCAGGTTTCCCGACGCACTTCACCGGACGCCATCATTGCCGTACATATTGCCACCGTGCCAATTTCTGCAATTGCCCGGGAATGTCGGGCTCCTTCCCGGGTGATCGGTGTTCAGTTGTTTCCCTCCGCCAATTCCCATCTCATGGCGGAAATCATCCCGGGTGAAAAGACTTCCCCGGAAAAAACGGCTTTAACCGAAACGGTTTTCCAACATTGGGGTGTTGTTCCTCTGATCGTTGCCGACCGGCCCGGGTTTTTAGTGAACCGTTTAGCCGGTCAATTTTTTTATCAGGCCCTCAAGCTGTTGCATTCCGGTGTGGCTATTGAGCCGATCGAGGATGCTATGGCAGAATTCGGGATGAGCCGGGGACCGTTCCGGTGGATGGATCAATTTGGCATTGAGAAAGCGCGGCGCCTGCTGCACCTGATAGCCGGGCACTCACCGGTAACAGACATGTTGTCTCAAATTACGCAAAGCGCTTCGGAAGAGTTCACAAAAGCCCGAAAGAAAACGGCTTTTTATTTATATGATGCGGATAGCAATCCCCGGAAAGTCAATAGCGCCATCTATCGATTGTTAAATATCAAACCCCGGCGGAAGATGAGTGCCGGGGAAATCAGCGAACGGTTATTGTTCTGGATGATCAATGAAGCCGGGTATTGTCTCTCCGAGAAAGTGGTTGCTGAACCGGCATTTATAGACGGCGCTTCGGTGTGGGCAATGGGATTTCCGGCATTTCGCGGCGGTCTACTGAGGTATGCCGACACCGTCGGGGTGCAAAAAATTGCCGGAAGACTTGCATATTTTAGTGAAAATGGATTAAGTTCCACTCCTATTTCTCCGCTGCTTCAGACCCTCGCCGATGAGCGGAAAGGATTTGTGGAAGGGGGAGGGGGTAAAAGGTAAAAGATAAAAGATAAAAGATAAAAGGTATAAGGTAAAAGGTAAAGAGTAAAAGGTAAAAGGTATAACTCACGGTTCGGTTAATTGTTTGCCGGTTTGAAATTTTCCAGCGCAGAATTCACCTGGGATACATCCGTTTAACCGTGAGTGCGAGAAATTGCCCCTGTGCTAAAATGGTTTCGGAATATGCCCGTTCCCAAACTCCGGTTTGGGAACGAGCAGGTAAATCGTTTCAGCGGTGTTGAGTGGAAGCCGTTGCTTTCCATCGCCCATGCCAAACGCCGGGAAGCGAGCAACAGAAAATTTTGAACTCGAAAGAAAATGACCGAACCGTGGGGTATAGGGTATATGGTATAGGGGGGTGGGGATTTGGTGGTGGAGGCTCAGTTGACATAGGAATAACCGCTTACTGCCCTATTGAATATCACAAGGTGACCGCATTGCGGCTGACCTACTGAATGCCGAATCCCTTTTTCCCGGTTTTTGTATCAAGCTTCACAGATTGTTTAATATACTTTGCAGTTTCTTTCTGTAATTCCGCTAACAGTTTTAAACAGGAGTAGAACCTTATGAAACGTATTTTACCAATGCTGTTAATCCTTGGGTGGCTACCGGGGATGCTTTCGGGGCAGACGTTCACATTCGAGACGCCGGAACTCTTCCTCCAAAAAAGCCCCGGGGAACTGATTGTTTTTCATAACAATCTCATCAACAATACGGCGTCACCATTAAATTTCAGGGTGATACGCACGGTGAATAACTTACCGGACTCGCTCTGGGGGAGTTCGATTTGCGTGGGGGATTCTGCCACCGGTTTATGTTATCCGCCCTGGGTGGATACCACAATGGTGCACGTGTTACTCGGTTCCCAGAGCGTGCCAATTTTATTGGATGTCACGACCGACCCCAACACTCCCGGTGAAGCAACCATTACCCTGAAGGTGGAAAACGCTGATAATCCCGGCGAATTTGTCGAGCAATCCTTTACGGCTTCCACCATGCCCACCGGCATCCCTGAAGAGTCGCTTACTCTGACCGGTTCTTTTGGCCTGTTGGCAAACTATCCCAATCCGTTTAATCCATCAACCATTATTCCGTTTGAAGTAGGGGGAATAAGCCGGGCGCGGGTGCGGATTTCTATTTATAACATTCTGGGGCAGCGGGTAATTGTTTTGTTGGATAAAGATTTCACCCCCGGAGTGTATGAGGTAACCTGGAACGGCAAAAATGCCCGGGGGGAATCGGTCTCCAGCGGGATATATTTTTATGAAATGCAAACCGAACGTCAACGGATGGTGCGCCGGTTGTTGCTGCTTCGGTAAACATGCGGAGAATCTAAGCGGATTCCATACACCCGGAAATCTAAATTATCCCAAACCCACTGAATGGTCATGAAGGCTTTCGCGATTCCTTTACTCATGATTTTGTTTCTCCTTACCGGATGCACCACTAAAGATGGCAATATTGTTTCATCACAAGTGGGCGCCGGATCCGTGGAAATAACCTCTACGGTACCCGATGCCCGAATTTTTGTGGATCACAAAGACACCGGTAAGCGAACCCCGGCAGTGATTGAGAATTTGCCGGAAGGTTCTCATGTCATCCATCTCTTTCTCAGCAAGTATGAAGTTCTGCCGGAATCTGCCCGGATTACTATTAAACCGGGTTCCGTTACCGCCATTGATTTCGAACTCAACAAATCCCCCAGTGAGGGCAATATTCAAATCACCACGACCCCTCCCGGGGCACTGGTGTTTGTGGATAAACTTCCCTTTGGCAGAACTCCCCTGTCAATCGAGGGGCTCCTCAGCGGCACTCATCGCCTCCGGATAATCCGGGGAGGTTATAATGAGATTCGCCAAACCGTGCAAATCAATACCGATAACCTGTTGGCGTTATCTTACTCCCTGGAATTGAAGCATTTCGTTCTGATTGAACATTTTTCCAACACGGATTGCCCGCCCTGCCCGGTAGCAGATGCCACGATTGAGGCGGTGTTGCACGATTTCGGGGTGGATTCCGCTGCCGGGTTAACTTATCATCCCAATTTTCCGGGAAGTGAAGACCCGTTTTTCCTGGCTGCGGAATCCGATAATCTTGCCCGGATGTCCTTCTATCGTCTGTTGGCGGTCCCAACAGTGGTAGTGGATGGCGTGTTCACTATCCTGTCCCCCAACAACCTGGAACCCCAATTACGAGATGCCATGCAAACCCGCTTTCAGGTCTCTCCACCGGCAACCGTGGATTTTCATGACTTCTGGGAAACATACCGGTCATCCGATAAAATTGCCGGCAGTGTTGTGATTGAAGCGCTGGAAGATTTACCGTCCGATGTCTTCCTGCGAATCGCTTTGATTGAAAAAGAAGTGATTTTTTCCACTTCGCCGGGCACCAACGGGCAGACCCGCTTCACCGATGTGCTGCGGAAATTTTATCCCAACCCGGACGGTACCCCCATCAGCTTACAAAATGGGGAAAACCGCACTGTCGAATTTCAGTTCGACCGACAGCCGGAGTGGCAGGGAGACCTGGAGGTCATCGCCTTTCTGCAAAAAAAATCCACCAAAGAAGTCTTACAAGCTGCCTGGACAGTGCTGGAGTAGGGCATCATGGGGTACCCCATATTTTATGAAGAAAATGTTCAACACCATTGGTAAGGAGAAAAATGATGAAATTACCGGTTACAACCTTTATTCTGATTCTCTTCTTAAGTTTGGGAATGAGCGCCCAGCAGGAAAAAGCGCCGGATTTTGTGCTGCCGGACCTGGATGGCAATGATTACCAGTTGTCAAAGCATCTGGAGGAAGGCCCCATTCTGCTCAGTTTCTGGGCAACCTGGTGTATACCCTGCCGGGAAGAAATGAAAAGACTCAAAAAAATTTACAAAAAATATAAGGATGACGGACTGACCATCCTCTCCATCTCCATTGACGACCCCAAAACCGTGGGAAAAGTGAAAGGCTTTGTTAATACCTACCGATATCCCTTCAAATTTTTACTGGATACCAACAATGAGGTCATTCAATTATATCAGGGCACCAATCCGCCCTATACGGTTTTGTTGGATAAAGACGGTACCATCGTTTATACCCATACCGGTTATCGAAAAGGAGATGAGAAGAAATTAGCCGAAGAGATTGAGCAGTTATTGAAATTGGATGAATCATAAAAAAATCTGGAAATGGAATACCGGGAAATCTGATTGATGAATCGAGTTGGTTACACAAGCAGTCTTATTCTGTTTATTTTATTCTTGCTCTTAACCTCTCTGAATGCCCAGGTGCAGGTGAGCGGCAATAACTATTTGGAATATTCTACCAACAATGAAAAAGACACCACCGCTTTCGAGAACTGGGCAGAGGCGCAGGTGACCTATTTGCAAAAATATCGTGTGGGGTTGCGTTATGAGATTCATCAGCCGCCCCAGACCTTTTCCTTCGATACCAGCGGTCATGGGATTTACCAGCGCTATGCGGAATACCGGGGCGGCAGCATCAACGTACGTGCCGGGAATTTTTATGCCCTGTTAGGCAGGGGATTGGTGCTCCGTTCTTATGAGAACCGAACCCTGCGTTGGGATACCAATATCGACGGTGTTAAACTGGATGCTCATCACTCCCTTATCGATATAAAATTGCTTGCCGGTAGACCCCGTGACCGCTCCGGGGTACGGCATCGTGCCCTGACAGCCGGGGAGATTACCCTTAAGCCCCTCCGGTTGATCCACTTCGGAGCAACTTACCTGAGCACCCATCTGCCTTCGGTACAAAATGGTCGCGTGAATTGGGGGTCGCTTTACACCGAGGTCAATCACAAATTTGGCAGTCTCTACGGAGAATATGCCCGAAAGGATGTGCCCGGGGTTTCCGATGCCGGTGATGCAGTTTATCTGAACGGCAACCTGTTCATCGGCGCCCTCAGTTTACAGGTAGAGTTAAAAGATTACGATCGCTTTGATGTGACAGAAGGTGTCACCTACAACAATCCGCCCCTGGTTGCCCAGGAGCATCTCTTTACCCTGTTAAATCGGCATCAATTGGTGCAGAACGCCAATGATGAACGGGGTTTCCTGGCGCAGATTAGTTATCCGGTCATTGAAGACGGCGTGCTTACCCTGAATGCCAGCCAGACCGAACGGCATAATCGACAGAAACTCTACCAGGAATTTTTTGCCCAATTTGACTGGCTGAGTTCCTTTGGTTGGGAATTCCTGTGGGTCATCAGCAGACAGCAGGATGCCTCCGCCCGTTATCTCAATTTTGTCAGCAGCACCTCAATCGATTTCTCCAATTATAATGCTCTGAAATTAGTGTATGAACATCAACATACCCGGGTGCTCCTGTCCGATCGCCAATTTTACAGTCAGGCGGTGCAAATTAGTTTTAGCCATGCCCCGACATGGACTGTTTCATTCTTAGGGGAACATAGTACCGATCAGTTTGCGAATCGAAATTATTGGGCAGGCTTGCAGTTAGACGTCAATTTCTTAAAAAATTTTGATCTCTCTGTTTTTGGCGGTACCCGGCGAAAGGGAAAAATATGCGCCGGTGGTGTCTGTGTGGTTAAACCGGAACTGGAAGGACTGGAAGTGTTATTGATATCCAGATTTTGAACGGGTTCCAGTCATCAGTGAGTCGGTTGCAATGTGCGGTCCCCTTGTAATAACCCAGGAGAGCAGGGCAACCGGTTTCGGAATTCCCAATACCCTGATTTCCTTAAACCCTAAACCTTATACCCTACACCCTTACCCCAATATGGCAAAACCAAAACGACGACAGCAGGTAGAACTGACCATCGAAAATGTGGCTTATGGCGGCAAGGGCATTGCCCATGTGGATGATTTTGTGATATTTGTGGAACGAAGTCTGCCCGGCGATGTGGTGCATGCTCGTATCACCAGGGTGAGGAAACAATATGCCGAAGCCTATCCGGTGGAATTGCGGAAACCTTCCCCGCTACGGCAGGATGCCCCCTGCCGCCACTTTGGATATTGCGGCGGCTGCAAGTGGCAGAATGTTGCTTACGAGCAGCAGCTTCTGTTTAAGCAGCAGCACGTGGAAGAATCACTCCGCCATATCGGAGATATTCAACCGGAGGCGATGCACCCGGTGCTGCCATCTCCCCGAATTTTTGGGTATCGCAACAAAATGGAATTCTCTTTTGCTGAGAAGGGGTGGTTAACTCCGGCAGAACTGGAAAACAGCTACATTAAAAAACAGTTTGCCCTGGGACTTCATGTGCCCGGCCATTTCGATCGCATCATCAATATTGAGGAATGTCTGCTGCAAAGCGAGAACATGAATGCCGTGTTAAATTTCAGCCGGGAGTATCTGCAGCAAACCGGCATCCCGGTATATCATGTGCGAACCCATGAAGGGGTGTTGCGCTTTTTGGTGCTGCGGGAATCGTTCGCCAGCGGTAACATCATGATCAACCTGGTGACGGCCGAACCGGTTGAGAACGAGTTGAAAGAATATGTTCAGCTAATCAACCGGAAATTTCCGTTCGTTTCTTCAATTGTGAACAGCATTAACACCCGCCATGCCCAGGTTGCCACCGGGGAGCGATTTATTCCCCTGTTCGGGGAACCGAGATTGTATGAGAAAATCGGGCAGTACCGTTTTGAAATATCGCCCGATTCTTTTTTTCAGACCAACCCCATCCAGACGGAGAATTTGTATAACGTCATTAAATCTTATGCCGGTATACAAAACGATGTGGTGTGGGATTTATATTCCGGTACCGGGAGCATTGCGATTTTTGTCGCCCGGAATGCCCGAAAGGTGATGGGATTTGAGGTGGTGGAGAGTTCGGTTAAGGATGCCTACCGCAATGCCCGTTTAAATACCATTGACAATTGTGAATTCATTGCCGGGGATGTTCGGTTGAATCTGCAAAAGTTCGGTTCCAATCCGCCCGGTGTTTTGATTTGCGATCCACCCCGCGCCGGACTACATAAAGATGTCCTGGAGGCGATTCTTACCATTACCCCGCCGAAAATTATCTATGTTTCCTGTAACCCTACCACTTTGGCACGAGACCTGGCAGTTCTGGGAAATGATTACCGGGTTGTGGAAGTTCAGCCGGTGGATATGTTCCCCCATACTCATCACATCGAAACCGTGGTAAAATTAGTCCGAAAATGAAGAAGCTATCCCTGAAAGAAATCGAACAACATCGCCTGACGCCGGCGGAAGCCAAAACCGTTCGTCGATTTCCCATTTACGTGCTTCTGGATAATATCCGCAGTTTGCATAATGTCGGGTCAATTTTTCGTACGGCAGATGCCGCCCGGGTGGAAAAAGTGATCCTTTGCGGCATTACCGGATCGCCGCCCCGCAAAGAAATCGAAAAAACCGCACTGGGTGCCACGGAAACAGTCCCCTGGGAGTATTACCCGGATGCCTTGAATGCTATCCGTTGGCTGAAATCGCAGCACATACCGATCATCGCCCTGGAACACACCGCCGAAAGCGTGCCCCATTGGGAAGTGCCATATCCCTTCCCCTGCTGCCTGGTGATCGGGAATGAAGTCTGGGGAATTCAGGA
>CAYYGL010000127.1:0-14175 GCA_964471235.1 uncultured Calditrichaceae bacterium | reverse complement strand
ATCACCCGGTCGCCCCGCCCGGAGGTTAATAAATTCCGGGGCTCCAACGCATTGGTTACCACATAGGGATTGGGCACTACCTTAATACGGTCCAGATCGGATTTGGCTTTTTGGGCATCCACCCGGGCTGGTTGGAGTGTTTTGAAAGTGAAACTGTCATCCCGGCGGAAGGGTTTGGAGACTCGAACTGTAAACACATCGCCGGGCTGGGGCGCTACCGGGTTTCCGCCGGACGCCACAAAACGAATCCGCCAGGTGGTATAATACCCCACGCCGTTGGGCGCGAAGTCATCGGGAATCAGGGGAACAATTTCATCCCCGCTGCTGACCTGCTGGTCGCCGTCGTTATCATAAAACAAGAAATCCGCCGGCAGGTCTTCGGTGAGATTGTGCACTGTAAAATTCACCGGAATTTCCGGTAACCCGATTTCACTGCCCCGGGACGTATCCGCAATGCTGGCGGCAAAGCGGATTTCGTAATCTGCCGGGTATAATCCTTTCAGTGCGGCAATCGTATCCGGCGTCACATCCAATTGGTAGGTCGATTGCCCATTGGTTAACCCCGATTCCGCCGGGAGATAGTCAATCGGATCATTGTAAATCTTCACCCCGATGCCGTCAAAGATCGGGAACATATCCCCACCGCTTACGAACGGGCTGCGATAGACCGCGGTGTCCCCGGTTGTTTGATTCATCACGGTGTAAGTGGTGGTAACAACCGTGTAGCCGGAATCGGTCAGCATAATCGAATCCTGAAACGTGATTTGATAGTGTTGATTCGCTTTGAAATCTTCCGGGAAAACCACTGCGGTTTCGGTATGCCCGGTGCCGTTGCCGGAAACATGTTCCGGGAAGGATTGCAGTTCCGGCGGTTGATATCCCGCAGATGGGACCCCGGGAGTCACGATGGCGGTGTTTTTATCGGTGTTGATGTTCCCCTGCAAATCCTGTTCGATGATGCTGCTGGTGATGGAAGGGGGCAATCCGTCGGAGCCGATGGTGGGATCGCCGGCATCGTAAGCCACCACGGCATAGTAGTAGGTCTGCCCGTTGATCACACTGGTATCTGTCCAGGTATGGGATAGCCCGGTGTCGTCGCCCAGGTAAAAGTGGGCGCCGTTGGGCAAGCCGATGGGAGATGTTCCCTTAACCCCGTCTTTTACATCAAATTGGGCTTCCGGTTTGCGGAAGATGGCATTGCCGAAGGCGTCGGTTATCAGGCGGGAATCCAGCAAGCCCGGGTCGGTGCTGCGATAAATGGCATACCCCTCGAAGTCTTTTTTGAAGCCCATGGAATCGGGGTCGATTCCCAGGAAGGGATCGCGGGAAAATTCCGCCCGGTTATCCCAGGTAAGGGTCACATAGCCATCCCCGGCAATTGCCCGAACCGTGGGCTTATCCGGCGGGCGGGCAAAACGGTAATTGGCGTTGTAAATTCGTTGAACAATGTCTTTATTGCGCACCAGATCATCGAAATCCTCGCCCATCAACAAAGCCAGGGAAAATCGTTCAATGCGTTTAGAAGCCAGGGGGAAAGGACCGGAAGAATAGAGCACCCCAATGTTGTCAAAATTTTGCACCGGGTCAAACGTATGGCTGGCAAGGGTGTTCCAAATCAAATCATCCTGGTCGAGGGGGAAATCTCCCCAGGAATGCAGGCTGACCGCCTGCAGACCAATCTGGTCGGCTTCATCGAGATCCGTGCGGTCGAAATTAGGCTCTCCGTCGGTGGGTATCCCGTCGCCTTCTCCTTCATCGGGTCCCGAATAGCCCTCATTCAGCGGACCAACGCCGTCTGCACCCACATCATCGGTTTCCGGGTTCCAGTCGCCATCCTCATCCCCGGACCAGTGCATTTTGGGCGGGCCATAGATGCCCACGGGGCCGAAAATATACGTTCCGGGACCACTGTCGCGTGTTTCATCCGTTAAACCGTCTTCATCGTTGTCAATGCCGTCATCACCAACGCCCGGGCTTTCCAGATATCCATAGCCGATCCATCCGGTTGGACCTCCCCAGGTGCCGATGCCCTGCTGATCCCAGATATAGGTTAAGTCCAGGAAGGTGTCATAAAAGCCATTGTCAAAGTCATTCCCGCCATTCTTGGAGTCAATAAACATCCCGAACAGGGTGCTGTCGTAATCGTGAGTGCCCACGTTGGTCACGTCAAATATCCAGAAGATGGCGTCTTCTGCCAGAACCTGTGACCATTGCATGCCCCGCACGGACATGCGCATGCCAATTCCCCGGCGGTTGGGATCGGTGTCATCCGGGAAATATTCGAACTCTTCATCCGCGTCATCATCGACCACGTAGTAAGTTTCCTGGTCGGCATTAAAAATCCCCTTGCCGAAAAAACCGTTCCAGAAGCCTGCCCAGTCGGGGTGATCGGGCCAGACATCGGGCCAGGTTTCGGGGCGGTGGCTGATCGCCGGATGGTTATGCGCCAGGTTCAGGTAGCCCGGCAAGGGCTGCCAGCCCCATTCGGTGAGCCCGTCCGGTGCCACATCCAGGGAAAATTCATAATTGGTTTCCAGGGGATGGATGAGGTTGCCGTTGACATCCCGCGCCTGGGCTGCCACAAACGGCACCACGGTATCCATATAAATATGACCGCTGCCAACGGGCCATTCCAATTGGGGAAAGGTTTTGTCTTTGCTAACCTGCCCGGTGTTGAAATAGACGGTTGCCAGCAGGTTACCGTTCATTAACCCCTGCCGCCGCCAGCTTCGATCGCCCACTGCCTTGATGTCGGCGGGAACAAACTGCTCCTGCGCCCGGGTGGTATTCGCCAGGCTCAATAAACTTATGACCGCGATTAATAAAGCAGAAATTGTGTTTTTCATGATGCTCTACAACTTTTGGTTATCGGTGAACTCATTACCGGAGTTCTAAAATTATTACCTCGGGATAGGTATGTGCAATTAAGTTTTTTCCGTATTCCGAAATATTACGCCGTGTACCTCTTTCTCTCCAAATCCACTGATATCCGAAGCACGTCAACAAGCTTTTATCTGAATCATTGATGTTATGCTCAAGTTTAATAGAAAGTAGCTAAGAATGTGAAATACAAGTTGATGTTATACTTTTTACCAATCCTGCCCTGAAAAGGGTGAACTGGTTCTGATGTCGGTTCCCGGGTATCTCACTCCCTTTAAGGTAAGCTCCTGCCCGGCGGTGCAGGGCAGGGCTTACCGGATTCGGATTTCAGAGAGTTACCGTACCAACAGCATTCGTTTGGTTTGAGTAAACTGCTGAGATTTCAGTCGGTAGAAATACAAACCGCTGGGTACTGCCACTCCCTGGTCATCCCGACCATCCCATTTTACCGTGTGCACTTTCGCTTCCAGAGTTTGGTTTACCAGGGTTCGCACTTTTTGCCCGAGTACATTGTAAATAACCAGTTCCACATGAGACGTTTTCGGTAAAGCAAAGGAGATGTTTGTCTCGGGGTTAAAGGGATTGGGATAGTTCTGTTCAAGCGCAAATTGATGCGGCACCGTGCCGGGATCGGTAATACCGACCGGGTTCATCTGCCCCTCGGTGATAAAGAGCGCCGGGGCATTGGTACCGCCGCGGGTGGAGCCGCGGGAGAAAACGATTTCCGGCAGACCGTCGCCATCCATGTCACCGGCTAAATCCAGACCATACACCCGAATTCCGCCGGGCACAATTGCTGCCACATCCGCGGAGTCAATCACTGTGGAAACCTGGTAGTTGAGCGGGTCGGTCACATCACCGAAAGCCCCGCCGGCATAGCGGTAATTCACGGCCTTGGTAGCGTTGCTGGCAGCAATCACAAAGTCAGAACCGCCAAAACCCAGATCACCGGTGCTGGCTTCCAGCCATTGTTCATTGGTATCATCAATCATGTGAATATCCGAGGTGGTCAGGTTGATGGCGTCGCCACTGGTGGCAACCACCCACACCGCACCTTGCAGGTTGGCAAAGTAAACCTCGTCACGCCCGTCGCCGTTGGCATCCACGGCATCAATGCCATGCACACTGACCGTTTTACCGGCGACCGGCATGGGCACCAGGTTCAGGGCATACGTGTCAGCGCCGGTGGCTTCCACCACCACCAAATTATCGGTGGAACCATCGCTGCAAACCACTTCCGGGGTGCCGTCATTATCCATATCGCTGATGGTTAAACCGGCAATGTCCGGGGAGGTAGTGCCTAAGTTGTCGGAGAATTCGGTGGTCCATACCGGAATGACAAAGTCGCTGACCGAGGCGATAACAATGGAAGGATTGGTGGTAAAGGTGGTCATCACCACTTCCTGTTTGCCGTCGTTGTCTAAGTCAGCGGCTTTGGCAAGGCGCACCTTGTCTAAGCCCGGGGTGCCCAAATCCCACTGTACCACCGGACCGGTGCCGTAATCGTTGTCGCCCACGTTTTCGAAAACATAGAGCACCGAGGGATTGGTGCCCACGGCGGGAATGTGCACGGCAAGGATTTCCTGGTTGCCGTCGCCATCCAGGTCGCTGACATCCAGGGTCACAAATTCGCTGGCTTCACCCGGAAAAGTGTACGACCAGACATCCTGGTAATTATCGTTGCCATCATTTTCAAACACGTGAATAGAGCGGCGATTCACGCCATCCACCACATGGAAAATGGGCACCATAAATTCCTGTTTGCCATCCTGGTCCATATCGATTCCGGCTTTCACATTTTTGATGTGGATGATGGAATCGGGCAGGGCAGCGCTGGAGACGGTATTTTGATGCATTTCAGCGATAAAGAGCGCCGGGGCATTGGTGCCGCCGCGAGTGGAGCCGCGGGAGAAAACGATTTCCGGCAGACCGTCGCCGTCCATGTCACCGGCTAAATCCAGACCATACACCCGAATTCCGCCGGGCACAATTGCTGCCACATCCGCGGAGTCAATCACTGTGGAAACCTGGTAGTTGAGCGGGTCGGTCACATCACCGAAAGCCCCGCCGGCATAGCGGTAATTCACGGCCTTGGTAGCGTTGCTGGCAGCAATCACAAAGTCAGAACCGCCAAAACCCAGATCACCGGTGCTGGCTTCCAGCCATTGTTCATTGGTATCATCAATCATGTGAATATCCGAGGTGGTCAGGTTGATGGCGTCGCCACTGGTGGCAACCACCCACACCGCACCTTGCAGGTTGGCAAAGTAAACCTCGTCACGCCCGTCGCCGTTGGCATCCACGGCATCAATGCCATGCACACTGACCGTTTTACCGGCGACCGGCATGGGCACCAGGTTCAGGGCATACGTGTCAGCGCCGGTGGCTTCCACCACCACCAAATTATCGGTGGAACCATCGCTGCAAACCACTTCCGGGGTGCCGTCATTATCCATATCGCTGATGGTTAAACCGGCAATGTCCGGGGAGGTAGTGCCTAAGTTGTCGGAGAATTCGGTGGTCCATACCGGAATGACAAAGTCGCTGACCGAGGCGATAACAATGGAAGGATTGGTGGTAAAGGTGGTCATCACCACTTCCTGTTTGCCGTCGTTGTCTAAGTCAGCGGCTTTGGCAAGGCGCACCTTGTCTAAGCCCGGGGTGCCCAAATCCCACTGTACCACCGGACCGGTGCCGTAATCGTTGTCGCCCACGTTTTCGAAAACATAGAGCACCGAGGGATTGGTGCCCACGGCGGGAATGTGCACGGCAAGGATTTCCTGGTTGCCGTCGCCATCCAGGTCGCTGACATCCAGGGTCACAAATTCGCTGGCTTCACCCGGAAAAGTGTACGACCAGACATCCTGGTAATTATCGTTGCCATCATTTTCAAACACGTGAATAGAGCGGCGATTCACGCCATCCACCACATGGAAAATGGGCACCATAAATTCCTGTTTGCCATCCTGGTCCATATCGATTCCGGCTTTCACATTTTTGATGTGGATGATGGAATCGGGAAGACCGGTAACCAGGCTGGAATTCCAGACCACCTGCGGTGTTGATGGTTGGCTGCTCAACGACCAGACGACGTTAAAATCGCCGCTGGCAGAATTCTCCTGGCCCAAAAGGACAAGAGAGAGCAGGAGTAGACTGAAAACAGTACCCATTATTGATAGCTTCATAACAGACCTCCTGTTGGATGATTGAACTTAGTAAATTAGAATTAGTCCAAATTACAGAGTCAGTTGTTATCACCCCCTTTGCATAATCTGTTTTATTTAGTGAAAATTTGGGTTTCGTAGTCAGTATCTGGAATTCAGTAATCCATAAATCGGTAATCAGTCAGTGAGTAAGCCCGTCGGGCGTTGTGGGAAATGGCACGGTTGAACTTTCTCATCAGGCGGAGCTGCGGATGACCAGTTCCGGGAGAAAGACTTTTCGTTTCTGGGGAACCGGTTCTCCCCGAATTAATTTTTCCAGGCTTCTCATGGCATAAGCTCCCACTTTGTAAGTGGGCTGGCGGATGGTGGTGAGGGGTGGATCGAAATAGGAAGCGATCGGCAGGTCGTCGTAGCCCACCACAGAGACATCCTCCGGAACAGAAATGCCGCGTTCTCGCAGCGCTTTAATCACCCCGATGCTGCGCAAGTCACTGGCGCAGAAGACCGAGTCAAATTCCACATTGCGATGAAACAACTCATACATGGCGGTGTAGCCGCCGTGTTCATCCACTTCGATGGGTTCCACTACCAATTTTTCTTCAAATGGAATATCCGCTTCCTCCAGGGCTTTCCGATACCCCATGAGTCGGCTTTGGGAGACCATTTGCCCAATCAATCCGCCGACCAGGGCAATTTTGCGGCGGTTTCTTAAAATCAGATGCCGGGTGGCTAAATAAGCTCCTTCCACATTGTCGGTCCACACCGCGCATTGCCGGGAACCGCGGGGAGTATATTCCCCGAGCACCACCAGGGGAATGTCTGCCCGGGTGAGTTCGTTCACACGTTCATCATTAATTTGTAAATCCAGCACGATGGCTGCCGAAGCAGAGTGGTCGCGGATTAATTTATGGTAGTCAATAAAATCGGGTCCGTTCTCTTCGCTTACCGAGAGCACCAGGCGATATCGGGTTGTATCGATGGTATCGCAGAAAGCGCGCATGATTTCCGCATAGTAGGAATTAAAGGCAATCGATTTCAGTACGTTGGGTACCCCCAGAATCAGGATGTTTTCCATGGAGACCTGTTGGGTCACCAGGTTTTTGGCGTGAACATTGGGGCGATAATTCATTTCCCGGGCGGTTTTTTTGACCAATTGCCGGGTTTCCAGGGCAATGTCGTTATGTCCGCCCAATGCCCGGGAGACGGTGGGTACCGATAGTCCCAATCGTTCCGCAATATCCTTTAATGTCGTTGCTTTTGCCATGACGTCTCTTAAATTTTCTAAAAGGTTTTAGAGATTTACGAAAAAAAGTGGCTCAACGATGCGCCACTTCCGGCATCGCTCTCATTGCCCGTTCGGGTCCGCAGATTAATCTTTGGGACAAAAATTGTCTCATCACAGCGTAATCATGAAATTGTTTTCCGAGGGCAGCGTTATGTTCTAAAATTTGTGGGGTTTCATCGGAAAGCAACCATTTGACAGCGCTCTCCACGGCTTTGTGCATGGTTAACCGGGGAATAACCGCCAATCCATCTTCCCGGGTATCATATTGGTTCCCCAGGGAGATGTACGCATATCCTTCCGGTTGGATGTCTCTTTCAAAAACCGGGTATTCAAACAGCACCACCGGTTTCCGGGCAAATACCGCTTCGATGAATTGATTTCCCCAGCCTTCATACAAACTGGGATAGGTAATCAAATCCGCATAGACGTAAGCATCCCACAGGCTGTAAATTTTAGGAGGACCTGCACTTCGCTGCGCCCCGATATACCGATGAACGAATTTTGCCCGGATGTTTTTCCTCCGAATTTCCCGTTTTAATTTTTCCAGGTAAGATTTGGCAGAATCTTCTGCATAACCGGCTAACAAAAAGATAATTTCACTGTCCCCAAAAATTTTCTTTCCGTTATAGAGTGATTTCCCAATAAATTCCCGTTTTCGGCGGGAGAGTTCTTCCACAAAGTGAATTGCCAGCTCAATCCCTTTCCGCTGCACGATACGAGTTGCCTGCAGCACTATCAGATCATGCGGCTGCACACCGATGGTTTTCAGGAAATCGGAATTAAATTGGTGCGGCTGCCACTGTGGCTGGCAAAAGTCAAAAATATCCGGAAACACCACCGAGTCGATCCCCCGCAATTCCAGCAGCCTCTCCCGGGCGATACTGTTGATACTGACGTGGGTGATATTGGGCAACTTGGGCGGAATATAGGTGGTCAAATACTCTTGTATTTCCGGGGATGTGGGGTGCTGATACTCTTCCCGTTCCCAGTAATAATCATGATTGGTGGAGATAATGGGGAGTTCTGTTTTTTGGGCAATCCTGGTAAAAGCCGATGCTGCGGCAATATGCCGGCCATGAGAGAAGATGTTATGAACCAGGAGAGCGTCAAATTTTTCCTGTTGATGATATTGGAGAAAGGCGGATTCAATTTGAGAGGAGATTTGCTGAATGCGGTGGAGCAATTGGGCAGGGGAGAGGGTGGTTTGGTTAAAATAAGCGAATGCGTTTTCTTTTATTTCCCGGATTGCCGGCGTATCAAATTCCAGTTCCTCGATGATGAAATCGCTGCCGTTTTGGAGCGGACCGGAGATGATTTTTACCTCGCAGCCCAATTGCTGAAGAATGGTTTTGCGCTTTTCCATCTCCAGGGAAACCCCATCGGTTCTTCCGGCGCGGTAATGGATGATGCCAATTTTTTTAATGGGATTCATGATGCTCCAATACCTGGATAAGTCTTTTTAAATTAGGGATATAAGACTCATCATAAAAACCGAGTTCAATATCATACACGGCAGCATGGATTTCTTTTGCTTTCCTAAACCGTTCATCGATTTTGTCAAAAAGTTTATGCTCGGTGAAAATCTGATAAGAAACTTCCGTGTCCGGCCAGAGATACATGAAAAAATCGGCATAGGTTCTGCCGTACGGATACCCCCGCCGGTTTTCGCCGTTCTCCCACAACTGAGAGCGATCCCGGATTAGAATCTGGCAAAAATTCCCCGGGGGAAGGCGAAAAATATCTGACAACCCTTCCACCCAATATTTTTGATTGCGTTGTTGAAAATCTTCCAACATGCGTTTATACCCCAGTGCCAGGGGTTTATCCGGATGATAAAAATTACGCTGGTAAACAAACTGATCGATCTCCAGGTAATCAAAACCCACATCGATCAGGTAATCGACCGTTTCCATGGAGCGCCGGTACCACTTTTCATCGTTGAGATTCATCACGTAATGATATTGCCCGGCATACGGTTCAATCACCTCCTCCCCATTGTTGCGTACAATTCCGGATCGATAGTCAGGGTTCTGGCGGACCCAATCGGTATCTGCCAGGCGGGGGTTGTAATGTTGACTGCTGAACAGGTTGCGGGATTTTATTTCCTGCAAAACCGCAGCGAATGCCTTTTCGCCCCCCAGTGCCGGGTCTATGGTGTAATCCGGAAACATGCGGTCGTAACCATCTTTGTTGGTACCGAAAAAATGGATGATATGTCCGTCACCAAAATGCTCATGAAATAGCTCCACGATGGGAAGAAATTCTTTGAAATTGCGAATATGGGTCTCCCCGGTGGGACGAATGACCCCAAGCTGCAATAAGTATTTCGGGGGGCTTTGGGGCGCCGCTGCCTGTTGAGTTCCAAGGATTTCCTTGAATTGATCCGCAGCATCTCTCCAATCGTTTGTAAACGGTATCAGATAATATTCATGAACGTTCGAAATGAATGAGAGATCGAATTCATCTTCATTGCGGCGCTGCAGTTCGATCCGGGTATATTCATAAGAAGGCTTTCCACCGATAAAGAAGTTGATATCATCCTGGTAAACCACAATACATTTGGAAGAAGCAGTTCCCGGATAGGTGAGGGAATATGTTGTGTCCGCCGGAATGCGATATGGGTCCTCAATTAATTCTCCTTCCCGCAAGGGGAGTATCAATCGGTTGGGGCGAATATGAAAAGTTACCGGGGTCAGGTTCTCTTCTTCATGGGTGACTTGATAGACCTCACCATGTTTAAGTACCGCAGAAGGGGTAATCGCGATTTTTGAAATAAACTGTTCAATCTTATTCATGGCTTATCAGATTCGGAACGAATTACAAGGGGATTAGGAAAGTCTTTTTAAATTGTTTAAAACGTTTTAGAAGGTTGTCAAAAAAGAAGCGCAAATGGAAATCACTTACGCTCAAAAGAGTATATCGATTCAAAATGAAAATGTCAAGGGGTTTTTTGAAGAAAAATAACGATTCAGCTATTTGCCCATTTTGGTCATTCCGAATAATCGGTTGAGAATCTCATTCCCATGCACTGTTAACATGTTCCGATCCTTCCGAGGGGGTTATCGATATTCATTGGGAGCATGGTGAAGTCACTTCCCCGGGATCGGGCCAAGGAGAGAGCAGAAGGTCCCCGGGGTTACCCAACTTCCCCAATCTTCAATATCTTTTCTCCGATGGATTGCCCCAAAGACAGCAGTGGTTCCACTTCCCTTTCGGGTACAATAAAAACCAATCCGATGCCCATATTAAAGGTCCGGCGCATGTCTTCTTCGGGAACGTTCCCGGTTTTTTGAATCAGTTTGAAAATGGGGGGCGGGTCCCAGCTATCCCAATCAATGTACAGCGAAAGCCCTTCCCGGAGCAATCGACGGGTGTTTTTTTTCAGCCCTCCACCGGTAATATGGGCAATGCCATGAACCGTCATTTGTTCGAGCACTTGTGAAATCAGGGGAAAGTAGTTGGTGTGAATCCTCAGCAGTTCATCGGTTAGAGGATGCCCCAGTTCCGGTATGGGTTCGTCGAGTGGGAAGCGGGGGAGCAGTACTTTTCGCGCCAGGGTAAATCCGTTGGTGTGCAAGCCATTGCTACTGACGCCCATCAGCACATCGCCTTTTTCAATTGCCGCACCATTCATAATCCGTTCCTTTTCCACAATACCCACGATGGTGCCACACAGGTCGTAATCGCCGGGCTGGTAAAAATCGGGCATTTCCGCTGTTTCACCGCCGATCAGGGGAATCCCGGCATTTTTGCAGGCAATGGTAATCCCCCGGATGACCGATTCGTACACGCCCGGTTCCAGTTTGCCGCTGGCAAAATAATCCAAAAAAAACAACGGACGGGCGCCGCTGACGGCAATATCATTGATGCAATGGTGGACCAGGTCCTGCCCGATGGTCTCGTGGCGCCCGGTAAGTATGGCAATCTTCAGCTTGGTGCCCACCCCGTCGGTAGAAGAGACCAGCACCGGATGGGAAAGCGGAACATCGCCGAGGTCGTAGAAACCGCCGAATAATCCTACCCCGGACAGCACCTGTCTGGTGTGGGTGGATTCAATTTCCGCTTTCAGCCGCTCTAAAGAGCGCTCCGCCTTTTCAATATCCACCCCGGCGGATTTATAAGTGGTTGGTTTTGCCAAAGTCGGTCTCTCCTGTTTCATGTGCAGCGTGAGATGTAAAACGTAATGAGTAACGAGTAATTTCGTGTTGTGTGTTCCGTTGGGAAACGTGATGTGTGAAACGTAAGGGTCCTCCTATATTGCCCACCAATTGCTGATCTACTGAATACTGACGTACTGAATATCACAACGTGACCACGTTGCGGCTGGCTCACTGATTACACAATTCCGACGGCCGCACGTTGTGACCGCCACTCATTCCTCTTTCCCCACTCCTTCCCCGTTCCAATCCAGTCCCAATTGCTCCAGGTAGACATCACGAACCTTGGTAAAATACGCCAGCACCTGGGGCTGTTGGTAATCCGGGTAGGTCCATTCCAGCGGTTCATATTTCCCATGTCGGAGGCGCAGGTGTAAGTCCCCGAAGATTCCGCTGCCCAGGTAAATGCGATGGATAAAATCTTTGGTGGTTGCCAGAATCAATTTTGCCTGGCAGATATACCCGGGGTCAATGTTAACCCGGCGTCTGCCTGCTTGTTTAAACCGCTCTTCTAATTGATTGCTAAAAATTTTAATTGCCGGTAATTCCTCTGCCGGGATTAATTTTTGGAACGAAATCATCCGTTTTTTCAGATCCGCCCCCATTTCTTCCCGGTAATAGTCGGTAAAGGTAAAGTCAAACCAATCCAGGGCGGTGTCAATGGGGGAGAAGCGGGATTCCAGCAGGGGCTTGAGGTCTTGCCAGAGGGAGAGTTGGGAGACGGTGACTGCCGCGATTAATTTAACCGGCGGATATGGTTTTATCTTTCCCATAAATTATGTTCCCCCGGTTGATTAGTCCATGGCTTCGAACAAACGCGTCACCACATCCAGCGAGCTTACTCCTTCCGCTTCGGCATTAAAATTGGTAACGATGCGATGGCGCAGCACCGGGACGGCGCAGGCGCGAACGTCTTCGATTGAGGGAGTAAAGCGACCCTGCAAAGCTGCCCGGGTCTTCGCCCCCAGAATCAGGTATTGCGATGCCCGGGGACCGGCACCCCAATTTACCCATTCTTTGATAAACGATGGCGCCCCGGTATACCCGGGACGGCTCATATTCACCAACTTTACTGCGTATTCTATCACATTCTCCGCTACGGTGACTTTCCGCAACACGTTCTGGTAATCGATGATATCCCGGGCGGTCATCACCTTGGTTAATTGCGCCTGGTAATCGCTGGTGGTGGATTTGACGATGCTGATCTCTTCTTCAAATGAGGGATAATCGATCCACAGGTTGAACATGAAGCGGTCCAACTGGGCTTCCGGGAGGGGATAGGTGCCCTCCTGCTCAATCGGGTTCTGGGTGGCTAAAACAAAAAACGGTTCATCAAGCGGCATTTCTTCTCCGGCAGCGGTAACTTTGTGTTCCTGCATGGCTTCCAGCAATGCCGACTGGGTTTTGGGCGGGGTACGGTTGATTTCATCTGCCAGCACAATGTTGGCAAAAACCGGTCCCTTGATGAACCGAAACGCTTTCCTGCCGCTGCTGTGGTCTTCTTCGATAATTTCCGTGCCGGTGATATCGGAGGGCATCAAGTCCGGGGTAAATTGAATCCGGTTGAACTTCAAATCCAGTACATCCGCCAGGGTGCTAATCAACAGCGTTTTGGCTAAACCGGGAACGCCCACGATCAAACAGTGCCCGCCGGAAAACAGGGAAATTAATAACTGTTCAATAATTTCATCCTGACCGATAATCACTTTATGAATTTCATCCAGAATGTTTTGATAACTCTGGCTGAAGGTTTCCAATAATTGAACTTCCCGATCCGGTATTTCCTGTTCCGATTTCATAAATCCTTCTTGAGTTTGAGTGCATTTCATCTAAAATTTAAGAACAATGATAATAATGATTGCCGGTGGTGTTGTCAAATCAAATTTTTATTCCGCTGTGGTTTGGCTCAGTATTATATTTATATAGTCATTCGAAATGATGCATTATCATATTGAGTTGTAAGTAAAATGAGTCGATTGAGTTGGAAAATTCAATTGACTGTTGTAAATTATTTAAAGAAGGATTAAAAGAAGAGTAGTCCGGGATGAATTCAAAAAGTTGGGAACGAGTCGCATCAATTCTACAGACCGCTTCATTTTTGGTTATCGGATCTGTGTTAACGGATTTTTTAAAGAGCAGTGGCAAAATCGGAACTCTTTTTCCACCAATGCTGGTATGTTATCCTGCCGATAATTTCAATTTTGGGTTTAATTGGAGCTATTATTGCATCCCATCAAGCCGGGAGAGTTTAAATGAATGCCATTCTTTCGATTCAAATATTCGCTATTTTTGTGCTTTTGTTATCCCTTGTCGTTATTGGAACAGCGTTCCGTGGATATATACAGAAACTTAATGTTGGTCGTTCGCATGACGGAGAATCTTCAGATGTGATTCCGATCTCTGAACGCTCTGGCTTGACAAGTGCGGTGCATAATTCAGTCACACGTCTTGATTTATATAAGAATATCGAGGATGTTCTGGAAAAATTAATCCAGAAAGAAGAGAAATTCCTGGGGTTATCTGTTGAGGGAGAGGAGCCTCAACGAAGAGATAAATCAAATGAAGCAAAAAAATCAGGAGCTAAAATTCCAAAAAAGAAACAAAAAACAAAGGAACTTTAGAGTTGCTAATTTAGATGTTAAATTTAGGTTGGTTTGCTATGTAACGGTTTACCTCTTTCAAGTACGAG
>CAYYGL010000126.1:0-14253 GCA_964471235.1 uncultured Calditrichaceae bacterium | reverse complement strand
CTGCGTCAGACCTGCCAATGGGCAACTCAGTTGGCTCAAGGCAACTTAAATTTCAGCATTCCCCTTATTCGTCGGGATGATGAAATAAGCAAATTGCAGCACTCTATTCTTGGCATCTTTCAATACATTGAGTTGATGGTCTCAGTCGCCAACCGAATTACGGAAGGGGATTTGGATATCGAGTTCCGAGCCCGCAGCCCTCAAGACCAACTGGGGACGGCATTTGAAAAAATGCTCGGTGAATTATCGGCAAAAATCGCCCAGTTTAATGAGATTGCCAAAGGCAATTTAAATACCGAAGTCAAAATTCACTCGGAAAATGATCAGTTTGGAACTGCGATTGCCCGAATGGTTCATAATTTGCGCCGGGTGGCATCTATTGCCGGTGAAATCACCAGGGGGAATTTTTCATCCGAGATTAAACCCCAGAATGAAAAAGATGAAATGGGGATGGTGTTATCGGAAATGGTTCAGGAGCTTAAAGCCAAAGCCATCCAATTTGAAGAAATTGCCAGGGGCAACCTTACCACCAATGTTACGGTGCATTCCGACAAAGATGTGTTGGGAAAGGCAATTCATGAGATGGTGGAAAATTTACGGGAGACGGCCCGGATTGCTAACGAGGTTGCTGACGGTAATTTGAACATTCAAGTGAAGGTCCGGTCGGAGCATGATGAAATTGGGAGAGCGTTGCAACGGATGGTTGTGGAGCTGGATAAAATGACTCAGAGTGCCCGAAAAATTGCTGCGGGGGATTTAACTGTTCAAATTGAACCTCGTTCAGAGCAAGATACCCTTGGCATTGCGTTATCGGAAATGGTAACCAGTCTCCGGCATCAGACGGCGGAGCTGGCAGAAAGCATCAATGTGTTGGCAGCTTCCGGTAACGAGATTGCCGCCACGATCAGTCAGATTTCTTCGGCAGCCACGGAAACCGCAGCAGCCATTACTCAGACGGTGAGCACTGCCCAGGAGGTAAAGCAGACTGCCCGGCTTTCGGAACAGAAAGCCAAATATGTGGCCGAGAGCGCACAAACAGCGGTTCAGGTATCACAAAAAGGAGCCCGGGCAGTGGAAGAAACCATCAGCGGCATGAGCCGGATTCGTGATCAGATGGAATCCATTGCCGAGCGAATTGTGCAACTTAGCGAGCATAGTCAGTCAATCGGGGAGATAACCGCCACGGTAAACGACTTGGCAGAGCAATCAAATTTGCTGGCAGTGAACGCCTCCATCGAAGCGGCGAAAGCAGGAGAGCAGGGCAAGGGGTTTGCAGTTGTAGCGATGGAGGTGAAGAATCTGGCAGAGCAGTCCAAGCAAGCGACAGCGCAAGTTCGGGCGATATTGAATGACATCCAGAAGGCAACCAGTGCGGCAGTGATGGCAACGGAGCAGGGGAGCAAGGTAGTGGAGAACGGAGTGGCTTTGTCGCAGGAAACCAGCAACTCGATTGCCCGCTTAGAGGAAACGGTACGGGAAGCATCGCAGGCGGTTAACCAGATAGCGGCATCGAGCAGCGAGCAATTGGTGGGGGTTGACCAGGTAACCCTGGCGATGGAGAATGTTAAACAAGCCAGCAGTCAAAATGTGGAAAGTATGCGCCAACTGGAAGTGGCTGCCCACAATCTTCAGAATGTTGGAAACAACCTCAAGGAGTTGATTGAACGATATAAATTAACTTGAGGAGAAACCGGCAAAGGGGAGGATAGTCCGGTGTTAAACCATCTCTTCATCAGTGTGCCGTTGGAATTAAGATATTTCTATGCAGGTGTTGAACAACAAGGTTTTATTTATTGTCAAAATGTCAGCACCCTTATATTTAACGAGTGGAACAGAACATGACATTCATTGACGAATCATTTCTTCGGCGTCTCCGGGAAACGTTCAACATGGAAGCCGAAGAGCATCTTCGGGAAATGTCAAACCAATTAATGAAGTTGGAGAAGCATCTTTCCGAGCCGGACCGGCAGGCTGCGGTTGAAATTATCTTTCGGGAAACCCACAGCTTAAAAGGTGCTGCCCGCTCGGTGAATCTAAACAACATCGAGACTATCTGTCAGCATCTGGAAAATGTTTTAACAGCGATGAAACAGCCGGATTATCACCCTCCCCAGGGACTGTTGGATACTCTGACCAGAACAATTGATACCATCGATCAACTCTTGTTTCATCCTGAAACGATGGGAAGTACCGATGGAACACTCCAATTATTACAGAAACTGGATCAATATTCGAAGAAAAAAGAATCGGTAAAGAAAGGGGGTGATGACAGCCAGCCCGAGGTCATTGACCCGGTTGCAACGGGCAGTCAATTTGTAGATTCCCGGGCACCTGAGCGAGAGGAAGCGGGCAATCAACCCCGGGAAGCCGCTCGGGAGGATGTTGTTTCTCAATCCAGCAGAGTTTTGGATGATGACGAAATTTTTTTGGAAGAATTGCGTCGCACTTTTGTAGTTGATGGTGAAGAACATCTTCACAGAATTTCGGAAGGGTTATTGACTCTGGAAAACGAAACGGATCCCCGGATTCTGAATGAGACTATTGAAACGATTTTCCGGGAAGCGCATAGCCTGAAAGGTGCAGCTGCTTCGGTTCAGATGGATGAGGTTGCCGGCATCTGCCAGGAAATCGAGACCCTGTTTGCCGGGATGAAAGAAGGAGGTTTGTCGCTTTCCCCGGATGTTCTTGATGTGCTTCACCATGCGGTGGATATGTTAACTCACCTGGTGGAAGCAGCGGGCGAAAGAACACCCGGACCGGGGGAAAGACAAATCGGCGCCATCTTCGCCAGGTTAAAGGCAATACAGCCCGCAGATAGTAAAGAGAGCAGGGATCCCAACTCCACAACTTCTTCAAAAGAGAGCCCGGGTAACCATAATGCCTCCATTAAAAAGCAGCCGTTGCCCGGTAGCCCCTCTCCGGCGTCATCTCCGCCTAAGCAGAAAATCCCTCGAATTTCCCGAACCGTAAGAATTTCTCTCGACCGCTTAGACAGTTTACTGTTTCAAGCTGAAGAGTTGTTGAGCGCTAAATTGACAACGGAACAACGAATCGCTGATCTGCGGGAAGTGGAGGAGGGAGTCAATCACAATCGACGAAGATGGTCTAAAGTACAAAGAGATGTGCACCATTTAAAGCGGATTATCCAGATGCAAGCTGCTCCAGGGGGTTCCGGTTTAACGGAAGATGTGAAGTTGGATAAAATTCTTGACTATCTCACCTGGAACGAGGAGCACCTGAATGTTTTAAGCACCCGTATTCAAAATATCTTAAAATTTCTCGGTCAGGATTATCATTTACTGGAAGGGATGATAAACAACCTGCTGGATAATACCAAGAAATTGTTGATGCTGCCATTTTCCACCATCACCCAGTTGTTTCCCAGGGTGGTGCGGGATATCTCCCGTACGTTGGGGAAAGAAGCCATCCTGGTCATTCAAGGCGATGATGTGGAAGTGGATAAACGGATTTTAGAGGAGATGAAAGACCCCCTGGTACACCTGTTGAGAAATTCATTGGACCATGGGCTTGAGCTGCCGGAGGAACGATTGAAATTAAAGAAGCCTCCTCAGGGTAGCATCACCATTTCCTTTTCCCAGCATAATGCCGGGAAGGTGGAAATCACCATAGCGGATGACGGTGCCGGAATCGACGTGGAGCAGGTTAAACGGTCTGCGGTGGAGAAGGGGATTATCTCGGAAACGGAAGCAGCCGGTATGGAGGAATCCGAAGCGTTGCAATTAATCTTCCAATCACAAGTATCCACCAGTCGGATAGTGACAGAACTTTCCGGCAGAGGATTGGGGATGTCAATCGTTCGGGAGAAAGTGGAAAAATTAGGTGGTGAAATTTTTGTAGAGACCGGGTTGGGCAGCGGCACTGTGTTTCGTATTCTACTCCCTTTAACCCTGGCGCGCTTTCGGGGCATCCTGGTGGAAGCGAGACAACAGCAATTTATTATTCCCACCGCCAATGTAGAGCGAGTGCTAAGATATCAGATTGAGCAGGTGAAACCGGTGGGAAACCGGGATACCGTGTCGATAGATGGCAGGGCAATTTCCCTGGTACACTTAGCAGATGTATTGCAGATTCCGGATGAATCTAAGGTGGCGCCGCTCCCGCAAGTTTTTCCGATTCTTTTGATGGGCAAAGGACAGGGGAGGATTGCCTTTGCGGTGGATAAAATATTACACGAACATGAAGTGGTTGTCAAAAGATTGGGGAAACAACTGATCCGGGTGCGTCATATCAGCGGCGCCACGGTGTTAGGTTCCGGCAAGGTTGTGCCAATATTGAACACGATGGATTTACTGAGTTCCGCTGCACAGGTATCAATGAGCACCAATAGCTTTATGGCTTCGGTTCACAAAAGAGAACAAAAACGGAAAACCATTTTGATTGCCGAGGATTCCATTACCTCCCGAACCTTGTTGTCTCATATCCTGGAAGGAGCCGGTTACCGGGTAGAGACGGCAGTGGATGGTGCCGAAGCATTTGCCCGGCTCAAGAAAGGAAAGGTTGATCTGTTGGTCTCTGATGTGGAAATGCCCCGCCTGGACGGCTTTGCCCTGACCGAAAAGATACGTCAGGACCCTGACTACGGAGACCTTCCGGTGGTTCTGGTCACTTCCCGCAGTTCCCGAGAAGACCTGGAACGAGGGATTGAAGTGGGCGCAAATGCATATATCGTCAAAAGTAATTTTGACCAGAGTAATTTAGTGGAATCGATTGAAAGGCTAATTTAATGACGAATACCAAACCGATTCGGGTAATGATTGTAGATGATTCCCCTGTCGTGCAACAACTGTTGTTTAAAATTTTCAGTTTAGCACCGGATATCTATGTTGCCGGAATTGCCAATAACGGGGAAGAAGCGTTAACAATGTTAAGCAGCGCCAAACCGGATGTCATCACGATGGATATGCGGATGCCGGGAATGAATGGATTGGAAGCCACCCGGCGAATCCTGGAGACCTACCCGGTTCCGGTAGTGATTGTTACCGCCAGTAAAAACGCCCATGAAGTGGCATCATCTTTTCAGGCAATGGGCAATGGGGCGCTGGCAGTATTGGAGAAGCCGCCCGGTGTGGAGCACCCCAATTTTAAGCAAGCCTGCGAAAAGTTAATTGCCACCGTTAAGTCTGTCTCAGAAATCAAAGTGGTGCGTCGTCGCCTTAACTCCTCGCAGAAGAGAACCACTCCCCGAATTACCTTGCCGGTCAGAGAGCAGATTCACCGTCCGGAAGTCGAAATTGTCGGCATTGGGTCTTCGACCGGTGGTCCCCCGGTTTTACAGAAAATATTGACTGCCCTGCCGGAAAAATTTCCAATACCGCTGGTGATCGTGCAACATATTGCCCGGGGCTTCAGTGACGGGTTGGTGGAGTGGTTAAATTCATCTTCCCGTCTGCCGGTTCGTTTAGCCCGAGAGGGTGAACGCCTGCAAGCCGGGTATTGTTATCTGGCTCCCGACGATGCCCAGATGAAGATTGATGGCTCCCGTTCTATCCGCTTAACCGATGATCCCCCGGAGAATGGAGTGCGTCCCTCGGTCTCTTACCTCTTCCGTTCGTTGAGCCGGGGGTTTGGTTCCCGGGCTGCCGGGGTACTGTTAAGCGGTATGGGACGAGATGGAGCCGTGGAATTAAAGCAGATGCGCGAGAAGGGCGGGTTTACCATCGCCCAGGACCGGGCAAGTTCAGTGGTTCATGGTATGCCGGGAGAAGCGATTAAAATGGGAGCCGCAATGTATGTGGTTTCGGATGAAGAAATAGCACCTTTATTAATCAAATTGATTTTTCGTTCTCATAAGATGGGGTAACCAATAACAATGAAAAAGGAATACACGGTTTTAATTGTCGAAGACAGTTTAACCCAGGCAGAATTGTTGAAATACATTTTGGAACAAAATGATTTCCGGGTATTGCTTGCCCATAATGGTATGGAAGGGTTGAAAAAATTTCAATCTGAGAAACCGGACCTGGTCATTAGTGATATTGTGATGCCCCGGATGGATGGATACCAATTGTGCCGGAAAATTCGTGACAGTAAGGAAAGAGGGGATATCCCCGTGATTCTCCTGACCTCACTTACCCAACCGAATGATATTATAATGGGATTAAAAAGCGGTGCGGATAATTTCATCCGAAAACCTTACAATGCCGATCATTTGCTGTTGCGTATCCGCGACATTATTGCAACGCGGGAAATTCGGAAATCAATTTCAGAACAGGATGGCATCAATTTCTATTTCGCCGGAGAAAACTATATCATCCATTCGGAACGTCAGCAAATATTGGATTTGTTGATATCAACATTTGAAAGCGCTCTACAGCAAAACCGGGAATTGCAGCAGGCTCAGGCAGACCTGGAAGAAAAACATGAGAAACTGAGAGAACAGTCCACTGCCTTACAAACCGCAGAACAAAATTATCGGGTGCTGTTGGAAAGCATTGTGGATGCGGTGATTGTAATGAACAAAGAAAAAATACCCCAATATCTGAATCCTGCTGCCCGGGAATTGTTCTCCGGCTATGGGAAACAGTTTACAACCACCCCCTTCCCCCATCCCCTGGAAATAGGAGAAACCTCAGAGTTAGAAATGCAACCCGCAAACCGGGAACCGCTGGTGGTAGAGATGCGGGTGGCAGAAACCGTTTGGGAAGGGATTCCGGCATACCTGGCAACTTTTCATGATATTACCGAACGAAAACAAGCGGAACAAGCGTTAATTGAAGCCGCCCGGCTGAAGGCGACGTTCCTTGCCAATGTCAGTCATGAAATTCGTACCCCTTTAAACGGCATTATTGGAATGACGGAACTTGTTCTGGAAACCGATTTGACCCCGGAACAACAAGAATACCTGGAAATCGTTCGCACTTCCTCCGATTCCCTGTTAACCATCATTAATGATATTCTGGATTTTTCCCGTGCAGAAGCGGGCATGTTGGAGTTAACTCCCACAGAGTTTAGCCTGCGGGATACCCTGGGCGATTCGGCAAACGCTATCGCCATCCAGGGGCAGCAGAAAGGGCTGGAAATTTCCTGCCTGGTGGCAACCGATGTCCCGGATATTCTCTGGGGCGATCCCGGCAGATTGCGACAAATTATCATTAATCTGCTCGGGAATGCCATCAAATTTACCGATGAGGGAACCGTGGTGATGGAAGTGGAGACCGAATGGGAAAAAGGAGACCGTGTTGGTCTTCATTTTATGATTTCCGATACCGGGGGAGGTATACCAAAAGACAAACAGAACATCATTTTCCGTCCCTTTGCCCAGGTCGATGGTTCCCTCCGACGGAAACATGGCGGTACCGGGTTGGGACTGGCGATTACGTCCCAATTGGTGAAAAACATGTCCGGTAAAATTTGGGTGGAAAGCCCTTCCCGACGGGCAAGAGACCTCTCGAACGCCACTATCGGAGGACCGGGGACCACCATGCATTTTACGATTGCCTTTGAATTACGCCGGGAAGCCTCTCACCGCACTCCTCCCAACGAACCCATCTCTTTGCGAGGATTAAAAGTGCTGGTGCTGGAAAATAATCCGGTTGACCGGGAATACCTCCGCAACCTCTTCACCCAATGGGGGCTGGAGGTCCAGGCAGTCGATAATATGGAAACCGGGCTAACATATATTCAGGACCGTGGGGCAACCAGTGAGGGATATGATTTGATTTTGTTACGGCGACAAATGCCGGATGGTGATGGGTTTGAGTGGATAAAACGGGTTCGTAAAGTTTGCGAACAACCGGGTTGTATCTTGATGATGACCCCCCGTACCGGCAGGAGAGGAGATGCCGCTCTTTGCCGGGAATTAGGAGTAAGCGGTTATATCACCAAGCCGATCAAACCGGTTCAATTGAAACAAGCGATTTTGACAGCGTTGCAGCAACAAGACGTTCCCTCCGATAAACAGGTGTTGGTAACCCGGCACCTGCTACGAGAAAAAAAGAAGAACCGGCAGGCATCAAACCGCCGCAAGAAAAAATCGTTCTCTCGTCGCTTACAAGTGCTGGTAGCAGAAGATAATGTGGTGAATCAAAAATTGGTAACCCGGTTGCTGGAAAAGTTAGGGCACCAGGTGACCCTGGTGGAAAACGGTCGAAAGGCAGTGGAAGTCTGGAAGAAAAAACGTTTCGATATTATTTTTATGGATATGCAGATGCCGGAAATGGATGGTATGGAAGCAACCGCCATCATCCGGGAAGAGGAAAAGCAAACCGGAGAACATATTGCGATTGTTGCCCTCACCGCCCATGCCATGAAAGGAGACCGAGAGACGTTTCTTGCCGGCGGCATGGATGGTTATGTGTCCAAACCGATTCAGATGAAAGACCTGGAAAGCGCGATTGAAGAGGTATTAAACTGCCCCATAACGGCAACATAAAGTGCCGAAAGAGTAAGTTTCGCACAATCCGATATTGAATGCTGCCTTCATTTCCGCTGCTGTCATCCAATCCCGTTCCAAAGTTGGCATTTTTCTCATTTCTCCGAAAAAAAGCCGCTCTGTAATCGGGGGCATCATAGCCACCTGCAAAGGTTCTCCGTATCCAGAGGCTGCTATCGTATTTCCTTAATTCGACTCCTCCAGATTGGGATGAATTACCACATCAATGCGCCGGTTTTTGGTCCTGCCTTCCCGGGTTTCATTGTTGGCGATGGGCTTACTTTCTCCATAGCCAACCGCTTCCACTTTATCGGCATCCAGGTTGGGCATATTTGCCAGCAGGTACTGGCGAACGTTATCCGCTCGTTGCTGAGAAAGCCGCAGGTTCACATTATCCGGACCGTAGGAATCGGTGTGCCCCTCGATGGTGAGGGAACATCCCGGAAAGGTATTAATAGCTTGCTGCACCTTGGTGAGTAAGCTAAAATATTCCGGCTTAATCACCGCCTGCCCCACGTCAAAGTTTAACCCTACCAGCCGGATGATGACATCATCTCCCTGACGCAGCACCCGGGCTTCCTCCCGATCGAACATTTTTTCGATAGAGGCAAATTGTTCCCGAATCCGTTCCTGCGCTTCCATCCGTTTTTGCAATTCCGATTGTTCCTGGGCAACCGTGCCAAGTTGGGCTTCCAGCTCGGCGATACGGGCCTGGAGATCACTGATCTGCCGATCCCGATCTGCCAGATCCTGGCTGAGGCTCTGAACCTTTTCCAGTAACGATTGGATGGTATTGACGACTGTGGCAGTCGGTTTTTCATATCCCTGGTCAAACTCTGCCACGATATCCAGTGTTGCTGCAATCCGCCGTAACGGCTCCTCCGATTCCAATAGCAACTGTTCCAGGGATTGCTTATCTTTCTTCATTTGTTTAATCCGATTGGAAAGATAAATGGCGTGTTTGGCTTCGTATTTTGCCTGCTGTGCCAGGCTGCGGGCTACATCGGTGTCATACCGATTTTCATTGAGTTCTTTTTCTGCCCGGGCAATCAGGTCGCGCGCTTGTTGTAAGGTAATTGGCGCCCGGTCTTTTACCTTCTGCTGGTCAGCCACTTCCACTAACTGCACCGCCTCATTCAGATAATTTGCTTTGATGGCATCCAACTCCGCCTGGCGGTATAACGTCTCTGCCTGACTTGCCTTGTCCCGGGCGCTTTTCACATTTCCATCCTCTAACTTCTGAGCGGCTTCCAGAAATTTTTTCTCTGCCTTGTTCCACAATTCGGCGGCAAATTGGGGGGAACCCGCTGCTTCGGCATCGTGCCGTGCTTTTAACGGAGAAACAAAAGTTACCTCTGCTAATTTGGTTTCTTCTACCGCTTTCCGGAAATATTGCTTACTGGCGGCAAGTTTTTTTCGGATGTTTTCCAGATTCTTTTGTTTGTTGAAATCCTTCTCCGCTGCCCGGTATAGCCGCATTCCTTCATGATAACTTTTGGGCGCCAATATTTCCGCCCGGGCATCCTTTGCCGCCTCAAATGCCTGATCCGCCTCGCCAAATAATTGAGTGCGAATATCCTGTTGTGAAAACCCGATGCCGCTGATTGACATCAATAAAAATATGATCAGCAGAAGACCATAACTTACCGGGAATTTTCCACCGGTCATACTTCCCCGTTTGCTCATCGTTACCTCCTTCAAAGTAGATTTGGTGTTTAATAAAAAAATCGGATATCCATCATCTTGATGCCGGTAAAATCCGAGCAAGGATAGCCACGAATTGTGGTGCGAAAAGTTTTTGTGTCATTTCCGTTCCGTGAAATCCAGAGAAGAACTCCGGAATCGCGGAAAGGGCACCCGGAGGCTGCAAACACTCCGACCGTCAAAAGGTATATAAAGGCGTTCAAACAATCCGTGTCAGGCATCACCCCCATGTGTTAAGAGGGATATGAACGCGGTTACCATACCGAGTGGTAGCCATATCAGCCCGGTTTCGCTTAAAACCACCTTTAAACCGCTGTTGCTGAAGAACCGGGTGATCCCAATGGGAGCCACCGGAATGGGGCGCCAGGGCAAAAAGTAACGGGTATTGTTGAATGGGGCGAAAAAAGCTACCCCAAGCCCGCCGTTGGTCATGGCGTCCAACACCCCATGGGTAGCAATGATGCAGGTGAAAAATAAAGCGTATCCTCCCCAATGCCAGGGATAGTTTTTTGACTTACTCCGGAAGAACAGACCGGTAATGGTGCCAACCAAAAGGGCAAACAATAACGAATGGCTGAGCCCTCGATGCCCCAGCACATGATGATACGGGATGCCGAAAGCAAAGGCGAGCACATCGGCATCCGGCAACATGGGGAGCAGCCCGGCAACTATCCAGAAGAGACCCGGTTGTTTTTTACGGGTCAAGATCTTTCCCCCGGCAAGCCCCACAATTCCATGGGTGATGATGGTGGGCATCCGTACCTCCCTAATCCAGGCTGAAAGCCCGAACAAATGAGCGCAGATTCCAGGCAAAATTCGTATGCGTTGCCGGATCGGTGCCCAACCGCCCGATTCCAATCGAAACCACATAAAAGCGTCGCCAGGATGGATGGGTTGTCACAAACGATTCTTTGATGCGAGTTCCGTTAATGCTCTGGTTTACATGAATCGGTTCCATGTTCCAGATAATCTCCCCGGTAGCTTCTCGTTCCCCGAATATCACCGACCATTCCACATCCTCGGGAACATCCGGGTTCCGTCGTTTATATCCGATGATCTTGATATAAAAGTCATTCACCTCATCATAACGGATTTCCTCGTTTAGTTCCACCCGTTTTTTGAGGAAGTCAAGTTTCCCGAAACCCTGGTGTAACTGAACGAACCCCAGCACCTGATGGGTATCATTGGATTCCGGAAGCACATACCAGGTATCGTTGCTGTTTCGTTTTAATTTTAGATGTTTTTGAAGACCCAACCCATAATGTCTGCCCAGGGAGGGAAATTCGGCAAGGATTTTGGTAAGTCGTCCCTTTAGCCTGGGGTCGGTCACTGCCCCGGTATCCACCGATACTTCCAGCCAGGAATCAGTGACGTCGCGGAATTGTAATGCTAACTGGGCATTGCGGGCGGTTTCAATCAAGGCAATGTCCGAATCCTTTTGCTTCTTAAGGAAATAAGCACTCAACATGACCCCGATTAAAACAATCACCAAAAAAATAACCGCACCGCTGGCAATATTTTTGATTTTGCGGGAGACGTGGATCTCTTTTAACATCTCCTGGAATATCTGGTTATACCGTTCATTCCACTCCGGTGAACTCTGCAAAAATTGCTGGCTCATCCGAATATATTGATCAATCCGTTTTTCCCCGCCCTCTGCAACCTTGTTTAATTGATTTAACAATTCATTCGCTTCCATAAATATGTATCTCCTAAATCTATCAAGTTGTCCAAAGGTTTTGTATACGATGATGTTGATTCGTTATTATACCGGAATGTTGTGATAGGGCTATCCGATTAAAAATATCAGGAAATGCTCATTGCGCCAATCTGCATGGTCTGTTGCCTGAACCGACTATTACCGCCGATTGTGCCTGTAACGGAACTCGTTTATTTTCGGTGTGACATCCTGCCACCGGAATCATAATCCCTTATTACCATAATTTAGCCATAAACTAACCATAAACAATGCCCAAAACAAATTATCCGCTATTGGTGTTCACTTCCGGATATTCAAACCTCCTGCTGCGGTGAGTGTAATACTCCTTACGGTAAAGAACCATATTGTGTTTAAATTTTTCCCGAGGTTTTTACATCAAACAGGGTGAATTATGAAAATGAAAGCAACATCGATTCTGATGGTCGGAATTCTACTTCTGGTATGGACAGGCTGTAGTGATGTGAATGGGCCGGGTCCGAAGGATGTGATTCATGATAACGGAAGAATTTTTATACAAGACCGTTCCGGCAAGCGGTGGGATGTTACCCATGCTGAGCAAGTGTATGGGCTGAAAGCGGATAAATTCCAGTTCGGACTGGGTCCGGGCGTCATTCCCCCCATTCTGAATCCGGAATTTATACAGCCCGGGCAGCCGGGTTATCCCAATCCGAACGAGAGCTTTTTAATTATCGGAACGGATATCAACAACATTCAAAGAGCATATCCCATCTCAGTGTTAACCCACCATGAGGTGGTGGATGAGCAGTTTGACTCCACCTATGTGGCGGTTGCCTACTGACCGCTGGTTGAATTGGCTGCCGTGTACAGCCGGGAAATAGACGGGCAGATTTTAACCCTTGCCGCCAGCGGATGGACTTATAACAATACCTTTGTGCTGTATGATTTGGAAACCGAAAGCATGTGGTATCATCTCCAGGGTACGAATGAACTCACCTGCATCAGCGGGGTATTTGCCGACCGCAAACTGCCGGAATTAAATTCCGCTTTTACCCGGTGGAACACCTGGGTAACCTTCAATCCGCAAACCGCATTTTTAAAGAACCGGTAATAGTGGGGCTAAAGCCAGCTCTCAAATTCATTAAACCAACACCTTTCCCTTCATCATCTCTTGTGGAACGGGGGGGATGCCGGCACACCTCGCCAATTCCCTTTAAGGCGCGTGGTGCCCGGTAAGGGTGGTTTCTCAGGAGGAGGCGGCAGTTTCCTTTTCCTTGTTTTTTTTCACCGGACGGGGCGGATTGGTGCCGAATACAAAATCCCATAATGGATTACTCACGCCAAACGCATGTTCATCATCCTGATAGTGATGTCGAAGGTGGTATTGCTTGAGCCATAAACCGATTTTACTTTTCCGCAAAGAAAAGTGATGGGCAGCGTAATGAATCATATCATAAAATAAATATCCCACCAGCACCCCGGAAAATACCGCCGGTGCAAATGTGGCGCCGATGGTCCAAAACAGCATTGCATAGACAACAATTGCCAGGGGGATACTGGCAGAGGGTGGCATGACCAACCGCAGCGGGTCGCGGGGGTAATCGTGGTGTATGCCGTGAAACATAAAATGCAATTGTTTGCCCCACTCACTTTTCGGTTCATAATGGAACACAAAGCGGTGGATAACATATTCCATGAGGGTCCACAACACCACACCACTACCAAACAAACCTAAAATGGTTCCAATTGAGAGTTGATTGATTACCACTGCACGATACCACAGATAGATGACGACCGGCACATAAATGACCAGGGGCGTTACCGGATGAACGTGAGAAAGTTTTTCCAGCAGGTCGTTAGAAAACAAACGGGGTGTAATGGGCTTGTTGCTTATGTATTTTTTTTCCATAGCATTCCTCCAATGTAGATGAATATTACGAATCGGGTAGAAAATTTATAATCAATTTACCGGTGACATTGTACACTCGATTACATTTCAATCGAATCTTTGTTCCCGACGAATGGTGATATTATCAAACGTGTAGGTCTTTCGGTTTTACCCTTACGAGATACCGGATGATGACACCGGGTGTAACCTCCGGGATGATTCTGTTGATTCAAGTCAGTTTGGTAGCAGGAGAGCGTTTTGAAAAATCGGTGATGCCGGAACGAAATCGATTCGGTTTTCCCCACTGGCGTACCGGTTTCAACAAAAGCAATTTTCGCCATGCCGGGCATCCTCTGGATTTCCCGGAGAAGGGAAATAGGGCTGAGTCGTTAACCGAGGGGAATCCGGACATTTTTCCAACGCACGAAGTATTTTTCTACGTTGTTGCATAAGCGGGTAAATTTACCGGCTATGGGATGCTTTCCCTGGCGTATCGGAATCACTTTACAGAGGGCGCCTGACAAATTGCATGTTAGAAGATTCCTCCAACGGAGCCACTTCGTTGCGGCATTCGCCGGAATGACATAAAAA
>CAYYGL010000125.1:0-14450 GCA_964471235.1 uncultured Calditrichaceae bacterium | reverse complement strand
ATGCCCGTAAATCCCGGTAACCAGGAACGCCAACTCATTGCTTGCCTCTGCCAGGGTTAAACCTTCGTAATAAGGCCAGTTATACCAGGGGGATTTTTGCCCGGGGGCTTGTGTGGGGCGATGAAACGAAACCAGCCGCACATACCGTGCGTTGGAGGTTGGCTGCACGGCATCGATTAACGCTTTAAACGGAAAACCGCTCCAGGGAACCACCATGGACCAGGCTTCTACACAACGATGCCGATATACCCGCTCTTCTAAGGGCATTTGTTTCAGCAGGTCGTCAAAATCATAAGTTTTAGGATGATGCACTTCTCCGCTTACTTCAATCTGCCAGGGTGATATATCCAGTTGCTGTGCCAGTCGCCATACCCCGTTTTTATTGGTAGTGAATTCATAGTAATTATTATACGATGCCGCCACCAGCTCGTCGGTAATGGGGCGGTCCACCGGGTAACGGGTATTGCGAGTAACCGGGTAAGGCGGTTGCTGGGGAGGGATTGTGGCTTTTACATCGGTTGCCTGCGCAGCCGCTTCCGAGGTCCCGGTTAAACCTCCGTTTAACAATGCCCAGGCACCCAGACTGAAAATCCCCATCGATTTCATGAACTGACGCCGGTTGAGATAAACTTCCTCCGGGGTGATGCGATTCTCCTTTATTTCCCATCCTTTCGGAATTTTAATCAATGCCATAATTTGCTCCTTTCGATTGGTTCACGGTCTGGTCTTCTCAGTTTCGTTTCCTTCATCCTTCATCATGATTTTTTTCATATACCGTCCGTTCGACCTAAGTAAAATCGAACGCTGATATGGGCCCGGATTTTCGCAGCTTTTTTAATATGATGACCATCTTCCGTGTAAATCAGCGTTTGTTGGTTTATCAGCGTTCTATTTCAAGTTCCGTCGGACTCACGTTAATATAACAAGCTAAACACTTTCGGCAACAGGAAAAAACACTCCCCTCGGAATTTTTATGGGTATGAGGAATAAGAGTCTGCCCCGGACCGACGGGGGGCGTTGCTCCGAATGCCACAAAGTGACCCCGCCACAACGTGGTGACGTCGTCATTGGGGCAGGAATCCCCTAATCTTTTTTGATTTGTGCAATTGGTCATGCGCCCTGTCCGATGAGTCCGGTGAGGAGGCAACTCCAGGTAAATATTGATCTTATCAATCCGTTTCTCATCCTTCTGCCCAATAAACGGATTTACTGAATCTTAAGGTTAGTGTGATAGTTTCGTGACAACTATTCTATTAATTCCACAGTAGGAATAAAACAAAACTGGAGAAAGTTTTTCTCATCATTTAACAATTATGTTCATGGGCAGGGGTAGCCATACGACAAATTTTTCCGAAAACTAACAAACTATCAGGAGGCTTACATGTATCCAGTAAAAAATTTTTCGCAAAATAACAATCATACCGGAGGTGGTGTGGTCACAGTACAGGAACCACCCATGCGTCTGGTTCGCCGCAAGTCACGTCGACAGGTCGATCATTCCAATGGTGAGATAGATAGTGATTCCCGCGAATTGTTATCCCTTCATTTCCCATTTCTTACCGGGATTCGAAAAGAATCTTTACAAGCGATTAGTTCCCGGATGGTGAGCCAGCGGTTCCAGAAGAAAGAATATATCTACCTCCCTTATGATGCCACGGAGCAGATTTATTTTATCAAACATGGGAATGTGGAAATCGGCTACCTGGATGAAAGCGGCAAGGAACTCTCCATCGATATTCTCACCCAGGGCGATGTGTTCGGTCCCATTCTGAACAAGAGCCTCTCCAGCGGATTTGCCCGCGCCGTCAATACTACCATGTTAGCAATTTTGAATAAAGATGATTTTGAAGAATTCCTGGAAAAATTCCCCCGCTTTTCCTACAAAATTTTAAAAATGATGAGTATGCGGATTAATTCCCTGGAAACCAAGCTGCAAAACCTGGTGTTCAGTGATGTGCGTACCCGAATTTGCAAACTGCTGTTCTCCCTCTATGAGAAATCGGGGGATAAACGAACCGGGCAAATCCGAATTCCCCTGACCCATCAGGATATTGCCAACCTGGTTGCCAGTTCCCGGGAGACCGCCAGCCTCCATTTGTCGGAATTGAAAAAAAACGGGGTGATTGCTTACGAACGGAAACATATCCGCATTTTATCCCTGACCCATTTACAACAAATTATTGCCGCTGTATAGCACCTATCATCCATACCTTCCGGTTTCTATATCCCGGGGAGTGTCTGAACCCGGTGAGAGTTCTCACCGGGTTATCTTTTACTCCGTCAAAGACTCGAAATCACTATCCCTCAATCCGCCAGACAGAAATAACCCGGCTTCCCGGCTCATCCGCCACAAAGTCAATGTAGATTTCATAGCGGGGAACCGGCAAATAGGTTTCGATTTTATCTGCCCACTCAATCAGGCAAAGATTCTCGTTATAAAAATAATCTTCTATCCCCAGGTTTTGTAATTCCGCATCATGACGGAGGCGGTAAAAATCAAAATGATAGATCGGTTGCCCGGCAGCCGTATGATATTCATTAATAATGGTAAACGTAGGGCTGGTCACCGGTTCCTGCACCTTCAGGAATCGGCAAATCTGTTGGATGATAAACGTTTTGCCGCTGCCCAGGTTTCCGTAAAATGCCACCACATCTCCATCCCGAAGCTGCCCGGCAAAGCGTCTGGCAAATTTAGCGGTATCTGCCGTTGATTTCGCATCGATCTCTTCAATCAACTTTTTTGTCTCACCCATCGACTGTTCCTGCACAATTTGTTTTTAGAAATTCAAGTTTACACACGGAGAACGATTCATCCAAACAATAACTCTCAACTTGACAGCATGGGAAAAACTCGCTATTTTTTTAATGAGGCACACGGTGCTCAAAGATAACCATCATCACAATAAACCGGTATCTGCATGATTCCCATCCGTGATTCCACTCGTTCCACCACATTTCCGGTGGTTAATATCGTGATTATCGTTGTCAATGCCCTGGTGTTTTTTTATGAACTCAGCCTGGGCGAAGCGCTGAACCGGGTAATCAACACTTTTGGGTTGGTACCAGCCTACTGGATTCAACTGGTGCAAACCAATCCGTTCAATATCGCCGGAATTGTGGTGCCGTTTTTCAGTTCCATGTTCATGCACGGCGGCTGGATGCACTTTATCGGCAACATGTGGTTTTTGTGGATTTTCGGCGATAACGTGGAAGACAGCATGGGGCATGGTCGCTATATCATTTTTTACCTGCTCTGTGGGGTTGGCGCCGGGGTAATTCATCTGATTGCCAATATCCAGTCCACCGTTCCTACAATCGGTGCCAGCGGTGCCATTGCCGGCATTATGGGGGCATATATGGTGCTCTATCCCCGCGGTCGTGTGTTAACCCTGATTCCGATTTTCATCTTCTTCCAGTTCATTGAAATCCCTGCCGTGGTGTTTTTGTTGATCTGGATACTCATCCAGACTTTTCAGGGAGTGATGACTCTGGGGATGGCTGCCGGCGGCGGGGTTGCCTGGTGGGCGCATATCGGGGGATTTGCCATTGGCGCTATCTTCATCTTCCTGTTTCGCAAACGCCGCCCCCTCCCACCCATGTATTTCGGTTAACGATGTCAAACCGGATGAATCTCATGAAGCACTCCTTTCATCCCCATCCCATTGTCTGGAATCGTCAATATGCGGAGCGGTTCTGGAATTTCCTGTCTGCCCGGGAGGATTATGTTGACAATAATTTTGCCAGTCTGGTGGGAGATACCCTGATCAAACTTGCCCGGCGGCAGGGCATTCCCCTCTCCGGTAAAATACTGGATTTTGGTTGTGGTCCCGGAGTTTTTCTGGAGAAATTACTGACCGCCGGTGCAATCTGCCAGGGGGTTGAGATTTCCCCGGCAACTGCGGAAATGGCAGCTCAGCGCTTACAGCACCATCCGCGTTTCCTTGGGGTAACCCTGCTGAACGACCTTCCCCTGCCCATGAACGATAATACGTTTGATGCGGTTTTTTTGCTGGAGACCATCGAGCATCTGTTAAATGAAGAGCTTGAAGCAGTGTTAAGGGAACTATGGCGGATTCTGACGCCCGGGGGGCGCATTTTGGTAACCACTCCCAATGAAGAATATCTTATCCCGGGGCAGGTCATCTGCCCGGAGTGCGGGTGCATCTTTCACCGCGGGCAGCATGTTCGGTCATGGAATCGGGACTCCTTGTGTTCTTTGATGGACACACACGCTTTCCGGACAGATTTATGCAAAGCCCTTACCCTGCGCCCGGCATCGAAATTGAATTTCCTCCGCAATGTTCTAACGGCGATACGTCGTCATAAAAAAATGAATTTGATTTACATTGGGAGAAAACCGTGAGCCGACCGGATATGAAACACATCCCCTGGCAGCAACGGTTTTCACCCCGGCGAATCCTTGCCATCCGTCTTCAGGCGCTGGGCGATGTGGTGATCACCCTTCCCTACTTGCAGAGTCTGCGGAATCGGCTCCCGGGCAGCCGAATCGATTTCCTGACCCGAAAAGAAGTTGCAGACATTCCCGGGCAATTGGAGTTATTTAACCGGGTGTATGCCATCGGCGGGGGGCGCAATTTCAAATTGCAGAACCTGTTTGCGTTGTTTCTGCTGCCCCGCCTTTTAGCGCAGCACTATGATGTGGTAATCGATCTTCAGAACAATTTCATCAGCCGCTGGATTCGCAAAGTACTCCGTCCCGCCGCCTGGAGTGAGTTCGATCGCTTTTCTCCCCTTTCCGCCGGCGAGCGCACCCGGCATACCATCGATGTTCTGGGCATCTCGGCTGTTGAAATAGCCCCCCTACAACTCAAAGATGATTCGTTGGGAATGGAATTGTTAGAAAAAGCGGGATGGCATCCGGAACAACCATTAGTGGTGCTGAATCCTGCCGGGTATTTTCCCACCCGTAACTGGCCGTTGGAGAACTACGTGGAAATTGCCCGGTTATGGCAAACTCATCAGGCGCCAAATACCCGTTTCCTCCTCCTGGGGGTGAATAGCCTGGATGCCCGCGCTTCATATTTGCAAGAACGCATCGGCGACGCGGTGATAAACCTGGTGGGTCGCACCTCTCCAGCGGAAGCATTCGCCATCCTTAAAAAAACAACCCTGGTAATAACGGAAGATTCCGGTTTAATGCACATGGCATGGGTTGCCGGTGCCCCAACTCTGGCGTTGTTTGGCGCCAGCCGTAGTGACTGGTCGGCACCCATCGGAGCGTACTCCTTCTGTTTAAATTCCGCCGATTTGCCCTGCGGCGAATGCATGGCGGCGGAATGCCGATACGGCGATGTGCATTGCCTGAGCCGCCATACACCGGCGTTCGTGTTCCGCAAAGCCCGGCAATTGATTCGCACGGCAGTACCCAAGGACGAGGTGACGTAATGCGGATTGCAATTGTTATTCCCGGGGGGCTGGGCGTTAAGCATGCCCCGGTTACCATCCCTTTTTTGTATGATCTTATCGAACGGCTCTCCCAATTTCATGAAATCCGGGTATATTCTCTGGCGCGGGTAGATGAGCACAAAAGCCGGCTCCGGATAGGCAATTTTCAAGTGTATGCCCTCTCCGCTTCGCCAACTGCGCCATTGCCAGGCCGGTTCTACCGGCTCCTGCGGATGGTGTCTTCCCACCACCGCCGTCACTCGTTTCACCTCCTTCATGGCTTCTGGGGATTTCCTGCCGGATTTGCCACTGTGCTGCTCGGCACCTTACTCTCCCTGCCTGCCGTGGTCACCCTGATGGGGGGAGAAACGGCTGCAATCCCTGCCATTAACTATGGCAACCTGCTCCATCCCCGCCTTCGGCGCTTTACCCGCTGGACCTGTCGGCGGGCGGATCGCCTCTGCACCCTTACCCGGTTTCAACACGAGGCTTTATCCCAATTGGGGATAACCGGAGATGAGACAACCGTCATTCCAATTGGTGCCAATGCCACTTTGTTTAAGCCTGCTCCTAAAACATTAAAGCCGCCGTACCGGTTTTTACACGTGGGAAACCTGACCGAGGTGAAGGATCAAATTACGTTGTTAAAAGCATTCTGCCAAATCAGCCAGCAGACGGAGGCGGAATTGCGCATCATTGGACCGGATTATTTGGACGGGCAATTACAGCAGCTTGCCGGGGAGTTGGAGATTGCCGATCGGGTTTCCTTTCTTGGAAAATTGGAACATGGGCAACTGCCGCACCACTACCGTTGGGCGCATTTTCTACTTCACACCTCGCTCCATGAAGGGCAGGGGGTGGTGATTGCCGAAGCTGCCGCCAGCGGGGTGGTGGTGAGCGGCACCCGGGTGGGATTAATTGCGGACCTCGGGGGAAAATATTTCGCTACGGCAGCGGTGGGAGATGCGAATACCCTGGCACAACAGGTGCTTCGATTAATTCATCATCCCGATCAGTATTTTGCCCTGCAGAAAAACGCATTGAACTGGGCAATTTCCCATGACATCGACTGGACAGCCGAACAATACCACCGGCTTTACCAACAATTGAAGAATGGGAAGTAATGCGCATGGTTCTCCGAAATCTCATTCCCGTTGAACCGGGAGACAAACCGGTGGATATCCATATCCGGGAAGGAGTGATCTCCGGGGTAACAGCGCATTCGGAGCAAATTGATCCCGGGAGCGTCTCGCTTGCATTCCGCGATGCCATCATTTTCCCGGGATTGATCAATTCCCATGACCACCTGGAATTCGATTTGTATCCCATGTTAGGAGAGGGGGGATATGGCAGCTATCTGGATTGGAGCACCGATATTCATCGCCGGCATGACGATTTAATTGCAAGCATTGAGAAAATCCCCCCGGAACTGCGCTACCGCTGGGGAATCTACAAAAATCTGCTCGCCGGGGTAACCACGGTGATGCAGCATGGGAAACTCCATCCGCTGCCTGGTGGAAAAGATTCCTCAATACATCCGGTAATGCCAATTGATGTGGTGCAAAATTGCCAGACTCTCCACTCGGTTCGTTTGCAACAATGGTGGCGTCTGCGCCTGAATCTTCCGCTCCGGCATCTCCATCGCTGGTGGAAGACACCGGTGGTGCTTCACGTGGGGGAGGGGATCAATGAACTTGCCCGGGAAGAGGTGGATAAGCTGCTGCACTGGAATCTTTTCAAACGCCCCCTCATTGCGGTGCATGGGGTGGCAATGTCGCAACACCAGGCAGCCGGTTTTCGGGCGCTGGTATGGTGCCCGGTTTCCAATCACTTTTTGTTTTCCCGCACCGCCCCGGTAAAACAGTTAAAAGATATCACTGCTGTTTTATTTGGCACCGATTCCACCCTGACCGGTGAATGGAATTTCTGGCACCATCTGCGCCTGGCGCGCCGCCTTAACCAGTTAACAGACCGGGAATTGTATCAATCTGTTACCACTGAGGCTGCCCGAGTATGGGAGCTGCCATGCCAGGGAGGTCTGACTCCCGGAAATTCGGCTGATGTGGTGGTTGCCCGCAAGCGCCTCCCGGATGCGATGGAATCGTTTTTCTCGTTGAATCCCCAAGATATGTTGCTCATCCTCAAAAAAGGTCATCCGGTGCTTTGGGATGCCGATCTCAAAAATCCACTTACCGCCATGCGAAACCGGAAAGCATTCACCACAATTCGGATTGGGCGAACGCTAAAATATGTTTGGGGGGATGTTGCCGGTCTCCTGGAACAAATCCGGCGCTACCACCCGGCAGCGGAATTTCCGGTTACCATTGCCAGGGAAAGAGGTGAAAAATGGAACTGAGTGTTGTCATCCCCACCCGCAACCGGGCTGTTAGTCTGGCAAGGCTGTTGACATCCCTGTCTCAGCAGCCCTATCCGCTTAAGGAAGTGATTGTGGTGGATGCCAGCGATGATCCGCCCGGGGAAGAGCGGCTCCGGCAGGAATTCCCCGAATTACCGCTACGCCACCGGAGGGCTGCTCCTTCTGTGTGCCGGCAGCGGAACCTGGGCATCCGGGCTGCCACCGCCCCATTTGTTTTTTTATGTGATGATGACATCGAAGTGACCCCGTCTTATCTTCCGGAAATTATGGACTACTGGCACCGTCATCCGGAAGCCGGGGCAGTAACCGGGCTGGTGCTGCAACGGAATGAATCCGGCGAGTGGGCATACCGGTTTCCACCGAAAAAATTTCGCCAACTTCTGATAACATTTATTCTCCAGACATCCGTATGGGGCGACCTGGATCAAATTCCGGTGACTGCTCTGAACCGCCTCCCGTTACGGCTGCTGAAGCGATTTTATCGCCGTCGCGGCAATACCTTCTCGCTGGCGGGGTTCCCGCTGGTTACCGATTTTTCCGCACCGGTATTGACCGCCTCGGTCTATGGGTTGGGTGCCAGTGTCATGCGGCGGGAATGGCTGCTGGAACATCCGTACGAGGAGCGGTTAGACCCCTACGGCATCGGCGATAATTACGGCATCGCCATCGCGTTTCCACAGGAACAGCCGGTGCATGTGCTGCGGGAAATCTTTGTCTATCACCATCAGGCAGCGGAAAATCGATTACCCCCGGAAGTTGTTTATTTCCGGCGCATGGCAGCGCTCCGTTATTTTATGAGACAGAGCAATCGCTTTGGAATCTTTCATCGGGTGATGTTGCGCTGGTCGCTGGCGGGAAATGCGGTATGGCAATTTCTTCATGGCAGAATTGCCCTTGCCGGTGCCAGCCTGCGGGCGATGTTCCAGGAAACATCAATTACCTCATAACATAAAATGTATCCCGTTCAGTGCGGAAACTCCTTACGCGCACAGACGCAACTTTCGGAACATTTCTGTGATGGGGAAGCCGGCAAACAAAATTTACTTGCGATTCATGTTATAAACGATTAACATGATTATCTAATATGGCGAAAAATGAATAATAGGATGGAATATATAAATATGAAAACATGTAAAAGAAGATGGGTGGTGTATGAATGGAGTACAAATGGGTCATTCATCATGAAGTTGATGAAGAAGACGTAGACGCGCTTGTTGAAGAACTGGGTATTCCCCGTGTATTGTCCCGGATTTTATTAAAACGGGGGGTGGATAATTTTGAAAAAGCCCAGCTATATTTTCGCCCCACCCTGGAGCAGCTCCATGATCCCTTTTTAATGAAGGATATGGATGTTGCCACGGAGCGCTTACATCGCGCCCTGGAAACCGGTGAGAAGATCCAGGTTTACGGGGATTACGATGTGGACGGCGTTTCCGGCTGCACCCTGCTCTACCTGGTGCTTTCCCGGATGGTGGGCTCCAAGGTAAGTTATTACATTCCGGACCGCATTTCCGAAGGATATGGTCTTTCCAGAGAAGCGATGCGGGAAAGCGCGGAAAAGGGCGTTAATCTGATTGTCACGGTAGACTGCGGGGTAACCGCGGTTGAAGAAATCCGCTATGCCAGGGAACTTGGCATTGATGTGATCGTGTGTGATCATCATGAGCCGGGCGATGAACTGCCCCCGGCGGTGGCGGTGTTAGACCCCAAACGCCCTGACTGCCCCTATCCCTTCAAAGAATTAGCCGGGGTGGGTGTAGGGTTTAAATTTCTGCAAGGGCTGTATGCTCACCTGGGATTGGAACAATCCGAATTAGATGAATACCTGGACATTGTGGCGATTGGCAGTTGCGCCGACATCGTTCCCCTGGTTGATGAGAACCGCATTCTGGTGCGCCACGGATTAGACCGGATCAACTTCAATCCCCGTTTTGGGGTGCGGGCGTTGATTGAGTCATCCGGTCTATCGAAGAAGGAAATCACTGCCGGGTTGATCGTGTTTGTGCTGGCGCCCCGGATCAATGCTGTGGGACGGATGGGCGATGCCCGCCGTGGCGTGCAGCTACTGGCAGCGGAAAGCTTGCAGAAAGCCCGGGAAATGGCAAAGGAACTGGAGAAGGAGAACCGGCTGCGGCGCAATGTGGATGAAGTCACCTTTAAAGAAGCGCTGGAAATTGTGGAAACCAAATTAGACCCGGAAAACGATTATGCCTTCGTGCTCTACAAAAGGGATTGGCATCCCGGGGTGATCGGCATTGTGGCGTCCCGTATCGTGGAGCGCTACTATCGCCCCACAATTATGATTTCCGTTGTGGATGGGGTGGGGAAGGGGTCTGCCCGCAGCGTCACCAATTTTAATATTTATGAAGCCATCAAAGAATGCTCCGAATTCTTAACCACCTTCGGGGGGCACAAATATGCCGCCGGATTGACCATCCCTGAAGAGAACATCCCCCCATTTATTGAAAAATTTAAAGAAGTTGCCCGGAGGGAACTGACCGAGGAAGACCTGGTGCCGGTGATGAAAGTAGACTGTGAAGTAGAGTTGAAAGAATTTGATGAGCGTCTGATTCGCCTTTTAAAATTGATGGGTCCCTTCGGCCCACTGAATTTACGCCCGGTATTTGTCTCCCGGAATTTACGGGTGGTGGGCGAGCCGAGCGTGGTGGGCAACAATCATCTCAAACTCTCCGTGGAACAGGATGGGGTGGTGATGAGCGCCATCGGGTTTAACCTGGGAGACCGCCTTCCCCATATTCTGAACAATAACCAGGTGCTGGATTGTGCTTATGTCATCGAAGAAAACTATTGGAATGGTCGGAAGGAGCTGCAATTGCGCCTGAAGGACATTAAGTAAAGGAAACGGAAGTTGAAAGAATTTTATGCAAATCTGAAGGATAAGAGAGAAGAAAAAGGAATTTCGTTAGAAGAGATTGAACGCAAAACCTGCCTGTCAACCGCGTATTTGAAGGCAATTGAGGAAGGGAACCTGGATGCCCTGCCGCATGGGTACGAACGGATTTATTTAAGACGCTATGCCCGGGAAATCGGTTTGGATCCGGAAGAAGTGTTACGGGATTTTGATTTGTTTACCGGACGATTAACCCCCAAAGCTCCCCGCATGGCAAAACCGGAGCAACCTTCCCCGGAGGGAGAATCTTCCTCCACTTCAACCCCCCGGCTAAAGAAAAGTCTCTCGGTAACTCTTCCCTCGCCATTCCGGAATCTGCCTTCCGGCACTGCCTACCGCATTTTCTGGATAGGTATCGTCGTCATCCTGGTGGCGGTGGCTGGCTATATCACTTATCAACAATACATTTTTGAGAAGAAAAACCGTACCCTGGAGATTAAGGAAATAACCATATCCGACTTGATCGAAAACTACCAGCGCCAGGACAGCGCCTTAACGCCTCAGCTTTCCGGTAACACCGTGGTGCAAAGCGCCCGGAAGCCGCAGGTAATTGTGCAGATGCAGGCGCTGGAACGAACCTGGGTGCGGGAGATCCGGGATGATAAAGACACCACCGAATACATCCTGACGCCCGGTTTGAAACGCCATGTGGAAGCAGTTGAACATGTGCGGTTGCTGTTAGGGCGTGCGGATGGTGTGCGGATTGTGGTGAATGGCGATACCCTGGAACGGTTGGGAGAAGCCAACCAGGTGGTAACGAACCTGCTGTTGGGGAAGGAAGGGATCATCACCAGACGGATTAAAACCGTTCAGGCTACCGCCCCCGTCGATACCGCAGCTACCGATAGCTCCCACCGGGAGGTGGTGTCGCAGGAAAATACTTTACCGGATTCCACACGGATGGAAGAATAAAGATGAACGGCATGGGAGCGGAAGAGCTTGTGGTGTTTATGGAACTCGGAATAAGGTTTGGAGGAGTTAAAAAATGAAGGGTAGCGTTGTGCATGTTGGGAGGTTTATCCTTGTAATTTTCGCCTTAGCTGTGTTGAGCGGCTGTATATTCCATAAAAGTGCTGGTAAAGTTACGGAAGTGGATGGCGAGAAAATGCTCCTGGGAGAAATTGCTTACCAGGATATCTTAAAAAATTTTCCGGAGTGGCAGGAGGTTGATGAGGCGGTTGCGGTAAAACCGGAGGTGGTGGAACGGCTGAAACGGATTCAAACCCCGGTGGAAATCCAGTGCTTTTTGGGCACCTGGTGTTCCGATTCCCGGCATGGCGTACCGCCGATGGTAAAAGCCCTCCAGGCTGCCCGGAACAACAACATCCATTTAACCCTCTATGGGGTCAATCGCCAGAAGGATGACCCGAAGCACCTGGGTCCCCGCTATCATATTGAACGGGTGCCGACGTTTATCCTCTTTCGCAACGGTGAGGAGATTGCCCGGATGGTAGAACATCCTTTGAATGAAACGTTTGCCGAAGATTTGCTCGATATTTTAAAAGTGAAGTAACGATTCAGCTATATGCCCATTTGGGTCATTCCGGCATTTTTCGTGGTAGAAGATTCTCTGAAGAAATCGATGACCGGTATTTTTCATCAATCGCCTCCACCGATTAATGAAAAAACCGGAATGACAGATAAAACATCAAATTTGCCACAAAGCTGAATCATTCTAAAGTCAAATAAAAAAGAGATTTTCCGGTCTGGTTGTATTGGAAACATCTTCGTAATGCTTCGTTGATAATCAGAATTGACAAGAGGTATCAGTGTATCGATTGAATATGAGATTACTTGTTCTCATCCGGCAGGCATCCCGGCTTGTCGGTAACATGCCATCCGGTTTGAACCGTCGAATAACAAGTTCTGTGCGCCCAATATCCTTGTTTATCGAAATGCCGTTATTCGGGATAAACCGGCGGTTATCCCTCAATCCGGTTTTGGTAATTTTGATTGGCATTGCAGTTGTTTTTTCCCACTGTCAGAAATCATCCCCCAAAACCATTGTGGCTCCCAATGGCGGCATAGCCTGTGCGGAGCCGCAAGCCGCACAAGCGGGAATGGAAGTGCTGGAACAGGGCGGCACTGCCCTGGATGCCCTGATAACTGTGGCGTTTTCCATGGCGGTCACTTATCCACGCGCCGGTAATTTAGGCGGCGGCGGATTTTTGGTTTACCGCACCGCAAGGGGTGAGGTCACCACGATAGATTTCCGGGAAACCGCTCCCCTGAAGGCACATTCCGACATGTACTGGGATGAAAAGGGCAACCCGGTGCCCGAGAAAAGCACCGTGGGGGTCCTTGCCGCCGGCATACCGGGCACGGTAAAAGGCTTATCTTTCGCCCATCAAAAATTCGGCACCCTTCCCTGGGCAAAGCTGCTTCGCCCGGCAATCGAGTTTGCCCGGAAAGGGTTTGTTGTGGATGCGGTGCTGAGTGCCGGACTGGCACACCGGGAAGAGCGCTTCAAACGCTTTCCAAACGCTTATGCAATTTTTTTTCCAAACGGTTCTCCGCCCCATCCCGGGGATACCCTTCGTCAGCTCGACCTGGCGCATACGCTGGAGCTGATTGCCCGCGATGGCGAATCGGCGTTTTACCAGGGAGAAATTGCCCGGAAGATTGTCGCATCGGTGCAGAAAGCCGGCGGTATCTTTACCCTGGAAGATTTTCATCAATACCGGGCGGTGGAACGAGAACCGGTAAAAATTCCCTATCGCGATCATGTTATCTATTCCATGCCGCCGCCCTCTTCCGGCGGTTTGGTGCTGGAAGGGATTCTCAATACCCTGCAAAAATTTGATCTGGCTCATTCACTCCCTCATAATAGCCCCGATTATCTCGCCCTGGTGAGTGAAGTGGAAAAACGCTGGTATGCCGCGCGCAATCTTTACCTGGCAGATCCCGACTTTGTGGAGATTCCATACCGTCTGTTCTCCGATCCGAAAAGAGCCGCAGAAGTGGCAGCTTCCATTGATGTGAGCCGTCCATTTCCATCTCAACAGATGCCCGAGTACCGAAAAATGACGCACAACTACAGCGAGTCTCCCCAAACCACTCACATCTCCATTGTTGATCGGTTTGGTAATGCCGCTGCCATGACCTATACGCTGAACGGGAGCTTCGGCAGCCATTTCGTTGCCGAAGGCACCGGCATCTTATTAAATAATGAGATGGATGATTTTGCCACCAAGCCGGGAATGCCCAATATGTATGGTTTGGTGCAGGGCTGGGCAAATGCCATTGAACCGGGAAAACGGATGCTCAGCTCCATGACCCCCACGATTGTGGAGAAGGAGGGTGCCTTAACAGGTGTGCTGGGAACTCCGGGTGGTTCCACTATCATCACCGCGGTATTACAGGTGTTGTTGAACAAAATTGATTTCCGAATGAGCCTGAGAGATGCCCAACAAGCCGCCCGTTTCCATCATCAGTGGCTGCCGGATTCCATTTTCTATGAACAAAACCGTCTCCCTGCCAAGGTGGTAAAGGTTTTGCAGCAACGGGGCTTTGGGATGAAACCGGTGTGGCATCTGGCGGATATCCAGGCAATCTGGCGCGCCGGAGACCAATGGGAAATCAGTTGCGATCCGCGAGGAACAGGATTCCCCAGGGGGTATTGATTTGACAACAGGATAGAAAGCAGTTAAGCAATTGTTAAGTAACAAACATTTCTCACTTCAACTGTTGGTGAAAAGTTATTGTTTTTATAGGGACGATGAACTTCAGGATAAACTAAGATGAATTTTCTTATTT
>CAYYGL010000124.1:0-14565 GCA_964471235.1 uncultured Calditrichaceae bacterium | reverse complement strand
TCTTCCTATCGTATAGCCGGTGCGCCATTGTCAAAATGAATTTTGACGCTCCGACCGCTCCCTCAGCATCCCTCGGGATGCTTGCACCTCTCAGCCGGGGGGTTCACTCCTCGGCGATGTCTCGGCGGGTCGGCTTGTTTTTCCCGAAAGTTTCCAAGCGGATGAGAGAGAACGACCACCCCTTTGCCCGGCAGTGCTCTACAAATCGGGGGAGAACTTTCATCAATACCGGCTCCGTTTTCGGTGAGTCATGGAACACAACAATATCACCGGCAGTGCAATGACGTATCAGATGGCGCAATATTTTTTGCTCATCCCACTTAAAATCATACGCCATCAGGCTCCACAACACCATTTGTTTGGCAGTGCTGTCCAGAATCGACAGTGCGGTTGGATTAAAAATGCCATAGGGAGGGCGCAGCAATTTCGGCAGTTGATTGAAATGGTTGAAAATTAGCCGATCGGTGAAATCAATTTCCTTTAACAGTTTTCGTTTGCTCCGTTTTCCCAGTGGCAACTCCCACAGGGGTAAATGGTGGAACAGATGATTGCCCAGTTGATGACCGGAATAATCCAGTTCCCGCGCTGTCTTCCGATAGCGAACAATATTTTCTCCGGAAAGGAAGAAAGTTGCCGGAATGCGGTAGTCACTTAAAGCTTCCAGCAGCGGGCGGGTGACCGGCGGATAGGGACCGTCGTCAAAGGTCAGGTAGATTTGGTTCTGATGAGACGGGTATTTCCAGATCACATTTTTAAACGGGGCATAAAATAATTGCGCCAGATGGCGGTGAGCAATCATAAAAACTACTTCCACTTAAACAATTTGAAGAAACCGGCAAATCCTGCCAGCACAATATAAGGGATTTGCAGCACTTCGGCTATCAAAAAATAGCCCAGCAATCTCCGGCGATGAAGGATTGACAACGCTCTCTCGATCACAAAAAATTCCGGCAGAACCTTCAGGGCAAAACCGGAGAAGATAATATTGAGTGAACACACCCTGGCGAGAACGAGGAAGGGAGAAAACAACAGAAGCACATAAAAAAAATAAACCAGAAAAAGCAGAATCGAGGTAGCGATTCCCGGGTAATTCCGGCTTTTGGATGCCCAGCGCGCCCGTTGATTGAAAAACGCCCTGAGTGTATCCACCGGTTGCGTAAAATTCACCGAGGACGGATTCAGGTTGTAACGCACTTTCCAATTGGTATGGTGATGGATATTCTGCATCAACAAATCGTCATCGCCGGAGGGAACATGCTCATGACCGTCAAATCCGCCAACTTCATCAAAGGCTTTTCGGCGGTAGCTTAAGTTACTGGCATTGCAAATCAACGGGTAATGATTGCCTACTGCCCCCACCCCGGCAAATACCAGCCCGGCAAATTCCAGGGTTTGGAGTTGATGAAAAAAAGTTCTGCTCAGTCGGGGATCAAATGTGACCAGCCCGGCAACCAGCCCGGTGTCGGGTTCATATTGGGCAATCATGGATTCCACCCAATGCGGCTGCACCCGGCAATCTGCATCGGTGGTCATAATTACTTCACCGTGGGCATATTGAAGGGCATATTTAATGGCGGATTTTTTATAGGTTGGCCGGGTGCCATCCGTAACATGGCGCAGCACCTGAAAATGTTTCAGCTTGTGTTGCTCAATAAACTGCCGAACCACCTCAGCAGTATTGTCCGTGGAATGATCATCGATGATTAAAATCTGAAGTTGGGTAGGAGGATATGTCTGTTCTGCCAGGCTGTTAAGGGTGGGAAGAATACGATGCGCCTCGTTACGAGCCGGTACTAACACTGTCACAAGAGGCTGCCAGCCATTGCCGGTTCGCTGCCGCCTCATCTCCCGAATAATGCCCGTATAAAAAAATATGATAATAGCCAGGTAGAAAACGCTGAGAAGCAGGAAAAGGGTTTCAATCATTGGCAATATCACTATTTACCGGTGTCGAAGTAGGTTGATATTGGTCGCTGACAATCTCAGTAACAAGTGGTATTTCCCTCTCCGGCTGTTTCGATTTTAACCGAAACAAAAAATAAGTGCCGGAAATTGCCGGTGTTAAAAAGTTAATGATAAAGATTAGAAGTGAGGCATTGAAGACGGCAGCCCGGGATACCTGAAATTGGGAAAAGAAAAAGATGGCAATCCCTTCCCGAATTCCCAGGTCTGCGAAGGTTATCGGCAAAAGGGTTTTGATGAACAACGTTGAGGTGACCGCATGAAAAGACGCCCATACCGAAACGGTGGTGAATGCCAGCACCAGCACATGGTATTGCAGCACCACCACCAGTATCCAGACAAGGCTTAATCCCAGCACCACCAGGCTGTCACGGCGGGAAAAATGATTGAGCGCTGCCGTTGCCCGTAAAAGACGGGATTTCAAATGGTTTCGAGCTGCCAGCCTGTTTAGCAATCTACGGATGAATGCCGGGTTCAGGAGCAGAAGCCAGAGAAGAACGATGACGGTAGTGGCGGGTATCAATACCAACGGGAGATGTTTCCATTCCGGAAGGTATCCTCCCAGGTACATGCTCCAAAGGGAAAAGCACCCCAGGGAGAAGAAGACCAGTTGATTGAATGCTTTATCGATTATATTCAACCCGGTGATGACCGCTTTATCCCGCTGTGGAAAAAACAAGCCCCTGCCCAGTTCTCCCAATCGGCCCGGGGTAATTAACCCCAGGGTATATCCAAAAAGCAGAGAACCAAAGACCTCGCCCGTAGAAATATCCGGAAATTTTTTGTGCAGCAGGTAAAACCATTTCAAAAATGCCATGTAGAGATTGGGAATCAATAGCACAATACACAGGGAGACATTTACCCAGTTCGTGGACAGGAATGCGTTGCCTATGGAGTCGGTTTGACTGATCTGCGTATACAGCACAGATACGATGCCAATCCCGAGGATAATCTTAAACCAGTATAGTCCTTTTTTCTTCATCCGTTGCCCGTTTTTTAAAGCAGATTGGCAAGTTTCAGTAACTTGAGTTCCGTTTCCGGGTCAATTTCCCGGGAAATAGTTTGCGAGACCGGGGAGACATGAACTTCCATGGTTACCGCTACCGTGGCATCAAAAAAGTGCCCGGCAATGGGGCTAAAATTGGCATCACTCAGAATGGCATGGGCATGGATAAACGGCTTCGCATCCACCAGGCTGATGTTGCCGGAGAATGACACCAGTTCATAGATGCCCGGGAATGATTTTCGCAGGTATGTTTTGTTGGCAAGGTCAAAATAGCCGAGTTCGACCTCCTGCAAAGCGCCAATTGCCCGAAGGGTGCCGGTGTACACGTGCTCTTCGGAGAGAAATTCGATAAGGGATGTGGTCACGGCAGCGCCTTTTGGCAACCGCACCAGATAGCCGTCATCCACCCGTTGATAGGTCAATCCCTTCTCCATGCTGTTGGTGCTCCTTGTGTTATTCCGCCAATTCATGAATCCCACGATTGGCAAGCTCATCCGCCAATTCGTTCAATTCCACCCCGGTATGTCCCTCTACTTTATGAAAGGTAACCTCATGTTTGTTCAGCAATTCCAACAATCGCTCCCACAGATCGCGGTTTTCCACCGGCTTTTTGTTCTTGGTCTTCCAGCCATTTTTCTGCCAGCGCTTATACCATCCCTGTTGAATGCAATTGACCAGGTAAGCGCTGTCGGTGTAAACATCCACCTGAGCCTTCTCCCAGCGAATTTGCTCCAGAGCTTTGATACAGGCAGTCAATTCCATACGGTTATTGGTAGTATTTTTTTCACCGCCGTAAATGGTTTTTTCCCGGTCTTTGTATTTCAAAACCGCTCCCCACCCGCCAGGACCAGGATTCCCGGAACACGCCCCATCACAATAAATAATGATTTTATTTTTTTTCAAAACACCAGCGAAAATTTTTGGTTAACAATTTGCGGGTGAAAATTACGGATAAATCGGGAAATATGCCAAATATTAATCAACAACCGGCAAGTTTCACATATCAGAATTGCACGTTACTCGTCACCTTTCACTCCGAATAAAATTTAATATGCGGATCCAACGCATCCCGCAGGGCATCACCTAAGAACGTAAACCCCAGCACCAGAATCATGATAGCAATACCGGGAAAAGTTGTCAGATGAGGCGCCTGCAAAATGTATTGTCTTCCCTCGGAGAGCATTCCCCCCCAACTTGGGAGCGGCGGCTGGGTGCCCAATCCCAAAAAAGACAGTCCGGCTTCGGCGATGACCATTGAGGCAATTCCCAGGGTTGCCATCACCAGCACCGGGTTAATGGTGTTGGGCAACAGGTGAAAGAAGATGATCCGGGCGTTGGAATACCCCAATACCCGGGCTGCCTGAACGTATTCTTTCTCCTTTTCTTTCAGAATTTCACCGCGCACCAATCGGGCATATCCTTTCCAGCCCACCAGGCACAGGGCAATCAAAACATTGTTGAAACTGGGTCCTAAAATCGCCATAATGCCAATGGCTAACAGGATACCGGGAAACGCCAGCATGATGTCGGTAATGCGCATCAGAATTTCATCCACCCAGCCGCCCAGGTATCCGGCAACCGCGCCCACCAGCATTCCAATCAAGGCACTGACCGAAACCGTGATGAACCCCACCTTCATGGAGACCCGGGCACCAAAAATGATCCGGCTAAGGATATCCCGGCCCAGGTCGTCCTGCCCCAGGAGATGCGCAGGAGACGGACCGCGCAGGGCTTCGGTAAGATTCTGAGTAAAAGGGTCATAAGGCGCTATCCAGGGAGCAAACAGCGCAACCAGAGTAACAAGCAGTACAATCGCCACACCGGCAGCTCCCAGGGGATTTCTCAGTACCCGGCGGAGGGTATACTGCCAGAAGGAAAAGTGAAGTTGATTGGTAGAAATTGCCGCATTCATGCACGACCCATAGAATTTAGAAACTCAGGTAAGCCGAAAACCGCTGTCCATTGCCCAGGTCATTATCGAACGGTGTAAAGCTGTAATCCAACTGAATGAAGGACTTTCGGAAACCGACACCGAAACTCAGGGAACGGTTTTCATAGCCAAGTGCATAGCCCAACCGAAGGGCAATTTGATTCCACAGGATTCCCTCGCCGCCCAGGTGGAAACGGGTGTTCTCATCCAGCGGTTTTACCAGGTCACCGGCTATCCGCAATTCAACGCCGCCAAGCGGCTGAGGGAAGTGATATGCCGCCCCCACCCGGGCAATTTTAGGCAATTTGGTCGATTCATTTTGAAACGTGTTCATACTCCCAAGATTCTGAATCACCCCGGCAATAACCACATTGGGAGATAAGCCCTGGTAACGAAACCCCAGGTCCAGCGCATAACCGGCAGCAGAATTCACAAAAATCTTTTCGAACAGGTATTTGACTGTAAATCCCACCCCCAGGTTTTCCCCCAGGTAACGGGCGTAAGAAGCACCCAGGGAGAGGTAATGGGCGCTGGTGGTCGCCAGCGGTTCGCTGCTGGGCGAAGTGCGCACTGCAATGTCGCCGATATTCACATTGTAGCCGTGAAAAGCGAACCCGGATTTTTTCCCTCCGAATTGCACAGCGCCAAATTCGCCATTGACATCCAACATCCACTCATTATGCATAAAGACCACATTGGACTGCGAGGAAGCCAGCAAACCGGCAGGGTTCCAATAGGTAGAGAAGGCATCGTTGGTAACGGCTGTATAAGCCTCCCCCATGCCAGTCGCCCGGGCACCCACGCCTATCTTTAAAAAAGATAAACCGGTCTTTCCTTCGTTCTCTGAACCGGCATAGACTGCTGAAAAAGCAATGACCCAACAAATTACTGCAATCCGAAATTGGTTTCTCATGTTCGCTTCCTTGTTTTTTTTTCAGAAACTCATTACCTGGAAGATGTACAAAAATGATTCAACATTATCTGGTTCATCTGTTTCTATTTATAGTTACGTCCAACTCATGTTAACAATTCAGCGATATACCCGTTTTATCGTTCCGGTTTCCGACGGTCAACAATAGTTGGCTACCAAATGCCGGTCAGAGACTCCATCGGAGAATCTCATATTCGGCATGATTCCGTGCCAGGAGATTCTCCGATGGAGGCTACGACCGGTGTTTTTCATCAATCGGCTCTGTCACTCGGTACCTATTCTCTTATTTAATTCTCACGCTCAGGCTTATTGTCAAAACAAGTTTTGACGCTCCGGTTTCCCCCCTTTTACCTTTTACCCTTTACCAATCCCCCCTTCTTCAAAACAGGAACTGCCAGGAGAACACGTGGCTGACGCCTTCATCGATGACGCTGTTGAGGAAAGCGTAGTCCAGCATCATATAGGCTTTTTTGTAAGCCCGGAAATACAGCCCGCCTCCCAGGGTAAGGTGGTCATTATCATAACCCACCCGGGCGGCAGCGATACCGCCATCGATTTCCATCCCCAGATGATGCTTTTCTTCCCCCGCATCGCTCCATTCAAAATCATACGCTGCGGAGATGCCATACCAGGGGAGCCGGTAAAAAATCCCGAGTTTCTGGGTCACCGGAAAATCATTATTCAAGGAAGAGCCGCGTTCAAAAATCTTATCGGTATTGGAACTTAAATTGGCGTTTAAATCCTTGAGTTGATAACCCAACGCCAGGCCGGCATAAGGTTTCAGTAAAATTCCCAGGTCCACCCCAACCCCGGAACCGGAATAATCGAAATCTTCCTGATCGCTAAGTCCCTCATGCAAAAATTTTACGGTAATCCCGATGCTGATCAAATCGGGCGGCACCCCCATCAAATGCTGGTCTGCCTGCGCCAGGGCAATAATGCGCATCCCAAAGCCGAAATAAAAGGCGTTAAACCCGTGGTCTAATTTCCCGACCTGCTCTCCATTGGAATTATATGCCTGTAAATCCCCTACACCGCTATGTATCCACCCGGCAGATGCCCCGGCAAATGGTTTCAGGGGAATGGCAACCCCCAGGTAACTAAACTTGCGGTCTAAGGACATGGAATTATAGGAGGCCGAGAAGCGTTTTCTATCGATATTGGGGAGGGCGGCAGGATTGTAGTAAACGCCGTAGCCATTATTGGCGCTGGCGACCTGGGCATTGCCCATTGCCAGGGCGCGGGCACCTAAACCGATTCGCAAAAAGGCGCCGGAAAATCCCCCGTTGCCTTTTGCCATCACAAGAGAGAGACCACTGATGAGCAAAATCCAAATTACATAGAGTCGTTTCTGCATGAGTTAATCCTGAGTGTTTTCTTGTTCAAGTTAGACCATCCGGATTGAGGTAATGGAAATGCACCCCAATGGGACCGGGGAATTCACCTCATCTTTATACTGCCCTAAACGTTCCGTTTAACTCAGTTGATTACCGCAATCTTCCCCCAGGTTACTTTGCCGCCGACGGTTGCCCGGAAAAAATAAACCCCGTTATCCACCAGCCTTCCGTTGCTATCTTTGCCATCCCAGGTGATGGAGCGGTCATTGGTTCCGTTAACCGGGGCGGTTTCGTTTTCCTGCAGGGTCACCACCTTTTCCATGGCAAAGTTGTAGATATCAATGGTGACCACTCCGGCATCATCAATGTCAAACTGAAATCGACAGGGACGGTCGCTGTGAAGCGGGGAGAAGGGGCTGGGATAGGCATATACCCTGGGATTGGTGCGCTCGCTGCGGGTGCTGATAAAACTGCGAAAGACTGTCCAGTCAAATCCGTTGTTGGCAGTGCTGCCCAGTCCGTCGGCTGACCCCACCCACAGGCGGTGAAAGGGCGGGGTTGCCGGTGAGGTGGCGACGGAAAAGTAGGTGCTGGTAAACAAACCCTCCCCGGTTTCCGAATCGCGAATCGCCGGGAGTTGAAACCAGGTTAATCCGTCATCAATGGTTTTGTAAACTCCTTTCTCGGTGGCGACATAAACCGCGGAATCGTAAAAAGCCACATAGCGGGGAAAAGTGCCGTCCGAGAGTTCTTCCTGCAAATGGATGTTCCAGGTGAGCCCCCCGTTTTTAGTGCTGCTGATGGCATTAAATTCCCCCTCGTTTACCGATTTCAGAGTGGTTGCCCAGACGCTGTTATCGTACGGATTATGCCATAAGCCGATTACCCAGTTTCCGGAGATTGGCTGATTCTGATTTCTGAAAGTAAAGCGTTCCCAGGTATTCCCGCCATCGGTGGATTTACTAATGCCGCCCACGGTACCCACCCACACCGTGCCGCTGGTATCCACCATCACCGAAAAACCGCGGTGATTTAAATTGTCAAAGGCACTAAATGGCTCCCCATCGGTGGTGATAACCTCCCAGGTCTGCCCCCGGTCGGTGGAACGGCGTACCCCGCCGCCAAAGCTGGCAATCCAGATCTCATTGGTATCCCTCACCGCAATATCGAAGGTAACGTTTTGCACTGCCGTGGTAGTGGGTTTCTTGCCGGCAGCGGTGTCATCACGGGCATCAATCGGTTGGGGGATAAATCCCCACGCATTGCTGCCCGGCTCCCGGTAACGAATTCCACCGCCCACGGAGAGGCGTTGATTATCCTGCACCAGGGTATCGAAGGCGGTGGCAATCCAGATGGTGCCGTCCGGTCCTACCGCCATAGCGGAAACGCCGCCCTGACCACCGTAGTCATCCGGGGTAAAATTGCGCCAGGATTCGCCGTCATCCGGGGTAATGCTTAATCCGAAACCGGTGCCCACGTAAAGGGAGCCGTCTTTAAACAGCAAATCGGTGATGCCGTTGCCCACCAGGTTGCCCCGATCCGGAACAGATTGGTTCAGTTTAAATTGGTATGGCACTTGAGCAAAACTTAGTTGTACCAGTAGTAAGCCTGTAAATGAAATAAAGTGAAAGAGTCGTATCAACAAGCGCTTCCTCCTGAATCAAAACCGTAAGTGTTTTTGTTTATAATCAAAACTCCCCGAGCTAACTTTCTCAAGGCAGAATTCGCAATGAATCCAATACCACCGGCGAGACGTTGCCAACTTTATCTTCCGCCTGAAATTCGAAGAAAAATAAATCCGCCGTGCTGTTTGCCGCTACTTGCAATCCCCTGGAAAAAATGCCATCCCCCGCTTGTTCATCCCGATGGTTGTCAAAATCTCCGTCATCAAATAATTCTATAACCGTGGTATCCCCGCCAATCCGGAAGATAGCCATGTTTATCATGTTAATATCTCCCAGGCCCTGGGGGTCATTGCCCCGAACCTGAACATCGATAATATCACTTCCGAGGGGAGGTCTCTGAACCGAATCCGGTAACAGGATGATAGCAAGATAGGGAGGAGCATTTTCTAAAAAGATCGGTTTTGACAGGGTGGCAGATCCATCCCCACTCAAATCCACCGCCTGGAATTCCAGGTCATAGTTGCCCAGTCGTTCCGCAGCAAAGGTGGAATCCAGAAACACACCGAATACGCCGCTGTCCGGCGCGGAGCTGCTTATCAACTCCATTGTGCCGGAGACAATCAGGTTGCCGCCCCGTTTCAACAGGAAATTCATCGCCGCGATATCCGCCACCCCGTTGCTGTCCTGCACCATTGCGGAAAATAGCACCGGGTCTGTGCCGGAAAACAGGGTGTCCGGCGCATCTATTGACAACAATACCGGGGCAGCGTTTACGATGGCGCTGGCAGAAATGAAAGGCGTAGTGCGACTATCCCCATTGGCATCCACTGCCCGGGCTTGCAAGAAGAAATTTCCCACAGAGAAAATAGTGCTGTCGGAAACAAAGGTATTGCTGTAGATGCCGTCGGACGCCACCACATCGCCATCTTCCGGATGGAGCACGCCACCGTCATCATACAATGGGAATTCAAGCAATATGGTAGATTGATCCCCGCCCAGAACCGTGACGGTTATTTCGCTAACTTTCTCTATGCCGCCCGGATGAGTTACCCGAAATGCCACCGTATAGGTGCGGGGACGATCGATGCTGATCATCGTGGGCACCTGAAACGCTTCAATGGTAAACTCCGGCGGCGCTTCCATGGGACCGGTTTTCTCACTGCAGGAAACCAGTAGCAGCAGCGTCCCCATAAGTATTATCCACAACATCAAAAATGTATTGCGCATTCAAATCTCCTGTTGCAAATGTTAGGTGTTTCGTATTCCGTTTAACATATTCCGATTTCACCCGATGTCACCCATAGCCTTCTCTCTGCCGTATTACGTGGTGTGGATTCCGTTAAGAGAAACCGGCGGTGCATCAAAAAAAGTATTACCGGTTTGACAAAACCAGTTTTATCGATCTGCTTATCATATCCTTCACTTCCCACTGTAATTGTCTGCTTGTTCAACTTCAAGCCAGGGGTGACAAAACAAGTTTTGTCGATCCGGTTTTATCACTGGAATAGGGTCGGCACCGACATCTTGCCCGGGATCCTGGTGTGACAAAACAAGTTTTGTCGATCCGGTTTTATCACTTCAGGTTCAGGCTTTTTCCAGAATCAGGGCTGCCCATTCGTGCATGATTAACCGCTCCTGCAAGACAAAACCGGCGTGTTTATAGATATAGGACAAGCGGTTTACATCATCCGATAAGATGCCGGAAAGGATGAGGCGACCGTTATCCGTTAAGGCATGAGACACCGGCAACGCCAGATCGAGGAGCACATCAAAGCGGATGTTTGCCAGAACAAGCGAAAAGGTGCGCTCCCCCACCACGGAGATATCCCCTACCAGAAACTCAATATGCTCCGTATGGTTAAGCATCTGATTATGCCGGGCGTTGTCAATAGCATCCGGGTCGATATCCACTCCCATCACCGGGTGGGCACCCATTTTCTCCGCCAGAATTGCTAAGATACCCGATCCGGTGCCCAAATCCAACACCGAAGCATTTTTCATCACGGTTTTTTGCATCGCTTTCATCATCAACCGGGTGGTCTCATGATGTCCGGTGCCAAAGCCCATTTGGGGGTCAATGATGATTTCCAGCCCGGCTGCCTGCGGCGGAAGCGCCTCCCAGGGCGGGCGCACCCAGATGCCCTCCCCTGCCTCAATCGGCTTAAAATATTTACGCCACTCCCGATTCCAATCCTGCCGGGGGATTCGTTCCAACACCACCTGCTGTTCATCAAATGTGGGATGGAGAGCTTTAACCGCTGCCAGGAATTGCTGCAGATCCTGCGGCTGCCAATTACCGGGAAAATAGACCCGCCATTCTTCATCACTGAGTTCCTCAATCCCGGTACAACCGGCTTGAAACAGGATGCCGGACAATACATCGCTATCCACCCCCTGTAGCGAAAGACGAATTGCCGGGTATATGTTTTCGGTTAATGATTGTTTTTTCATACTGGTTGCATCACGACACGTTTTGGCGCCCTGGTAATAACACCAGTGGAATTGGTGTTATTGGTGAGTCACCGGATGGCAATATTGACATTGATGCCAAACTCTTTGGTAGTGGTTTTCCCGGTACGTTTGTTTTCGGCACTGCTCATTTCAAAAAAAGCGGTACCGTTTACTTTCTGGCTGAAACGATAAGAGATCGAGGGACGAAGTTTTTGATTTCGGGTGATATCCAGTTCCTGAAATTCGGTATCCCCCGGGCCACGGGAAAAATTTTCACTCGAAGTTTTATCAAACGAGAGGGAGAATTGAATCTCGTTATTCAGTTTCTTTTTCTTTAAAAACGGAATGGGCAGCCGGAAGCCCTTGGTAACCGAATAATTCACACTAATATTCAAACCGGATTGTACCCGTTTGGTCACTGCCCCGGCGGTTCGGTAATCAAACGACGTGGTAAGCGTTTTCCGTAGCGTGGCATTCACATTCCAGATCGTATTCACTGTTAACCCCAAAAAAGGCTGGTAGTTGATGGAATAACCCCACTGGTCGCGTTTTTTAATATCGTTTTCGATGCGGGAACTCTCGGTAAACTTACCGGTACGGGCATGTTCCAGGGTAGCGGAGCGGGCGAACAATTTGAAAAGAGGTAATTTCTCCACCCCCGACAGGCTCAATCTCCAGTCCGGAACAAAATTCCACCAGGGTTTGGGATTGGCATCCGGATCATCCCCGGTAAAGAAGACGGTATTGCTGATGGATTGGGTTTGCTGCTCATTCGCCAGAGTCTTTACCTTTTGATAATTATATTTAAAACTGGAAGTCAAATTGTGAACAATGTCTATTTGAAGCGAACCGTTCACACCCCGGTTTTTACGGATGTTGGGCAGCAAGAATATTTTGTCAAACGTCGTATCGACTCCTGCCCTGGGGTCGGAATTAAAACCAAACTGGTAATTCAGAACCGGCACCCTGGCTAAATTGTGATGACCATAGTCATTTTGGAAGGTAAAGTCAAAGGTAACCGCTTTGAAAGCATTAAAAAAATGCCAGAACAGCATGGCTGGGTTGGGAACACTGCCTTTTTTCTCTTTTTCTTTTTCCTTTTCATCTTTTTTCTTACTCTCATCGGACGCTTTCCCTCCCGGGTGTCTGCCTCTGCCGCGCCTGGTGCCTCTCCGGCGAGTCATTTTAGGGGTATAAATTTGGTTAACCAGGGTAGAGGGTTTAAAATCCACATGAAACGTATGATTGACATTCAGCGTAGAACTCCGGGCGTTAATCTGTGGGTTTTCAAAATTATAGACAAAATTTGAATTGTAACGATAATTGGTGCTGAGCCATGAGAACAACTTTGGGGTGTAACCGGCACTAAATCGCTGGGAAATGCGTCTGTCTACCCCAAAATCCAACTTATGAATAATAGCGTTTAAGGCATCTTTCGCACGATACCCTTTTAAAAATGCGTCGCTCTGATAATCCCGGGATAAATCAAAAGTCAAGTTATCTAACAACTTATAGCTAATGGAGAACTTACGGCTGGTTTTAACATTGATGCTGGGATCGGAAGCCTGCGTTTCCAGGCGATTTTTTTGCTGATTTTCGTTGTCGGTAAGGGCAAAGCTCATTTTGGTTGCCGAGGGGGTGTAGAACACCTTCATGTTGCTTAAAAAATTGATGAGTTTACCTCTTCCCAGCCAGCCGAAGGGTTTGAAATAATTATTTTTACCGAAGGGAATTTTATAGCTCACCTGCCCGCTAAAGGAAGTGCTGTTATTATATTCGGTTGTGGGGCTGCTGGCATGTTTTTCCGAGTAATCGGCATCCACCACCAGTTGATTGAGTGTCAGGCGTAAATACCAGGGGTCTCTCTGCCTGTCTTTTCGTCGGAAAGTTCCCCCGATAGAGCGAGATTCGGTGAGGTTAATCTGGTCTGCCAGGTCTGCTGGTACATCACTAAAGCCGAAAAATGTTTTCAGGCGATTGGAGAACCCGGAAATCTGGTAATTGGTGGGGCGGTCGCTGTTGTAGAAGTATTTGGGAATACTTCGGATACGGGTATATTTGGCATCGATGGGAATCTCAATTCCCCAACTTTCCGGCAGGAATTTACCGAGGCGGACACTGGCAAAATACGATTGCTTCTCCTGGGTACGGTCTTTTCCATCATTGCTGGCAAATTTATTTTCAATGCGGCGGAAATTATCATCCACTAATTCCCACTGGGCGCGAACATTGGCGACATCTGCTAACCCTAATTCGGTAAACAGGCGCATGGCGGTACCGCTTTTCCGTTCCACACCGGTGACCCGAAGTTCATCCAGCCATATTTGCACCTCTGTTAATTCGCTGCTGCCGGCGTTTTTAGCACCAAAGACAAAATAGTTGATGTTATGGAGACCGGGATTCCCCACCACTTTAAAATATTTGCCGGGGTAATTCGGGTCTTCCCGGAAGTGGACTTTCTGCCCATTGATGGAATCGGGCAGCAAATATTGGTCATCTTTGGTCTGAGCGAGTTCGGCAAAATCAATGTCAATTTTGTTTTCTTCCGCCCAACCGGGCTTCACCACCTCGCTGTATTCATAAAAGATTTTTTCCGTAGGGCCAAATCGCATGTAAAAAATTAACGAATCCGTATCCATCAATTTTTCATCACCATGAAGGAACATCTTTAATTTTTTATAATTAATCAAATTAATTTTTTGGCGAAGCTGCTTTTTGGCTTCGGCACGGGCGCCCGGCTGTAAATCCAAAAAATTTAACACCAGAGATTGTTCTTTGGACAGCACCCGGGTAATGCGGTCTCGAATACCGGTTACCCCGGGAGGGCTCTGGTAAATATTGCTCTCTTCGGTATTGATAACCGCAACACCGAATTTCTCCTCGTCAAGAACCGGTTTACTGGTGTCACTTGCGGCAATTCCAATCTCTTCCCATTCATTTCCCACAAAATCCATGGTGGCAATCTGAAGGGAATCGTATTTCCCGGTACCGGGCTGAATATCATTAATCCATATCCGCACACTGAAAATTTGTTGAAAGTTCGTATCGGGGTTCCCAACCTTAAAGCTATAATCTCTTAACGGAATGCGATACAGTTTCCATCCGGTGGGGGTGCCATCTTTAAAGGTGGTGCTGTCCACCAGGAAATCGTTGGTAGGATCATTCAAATCAAAGCTATATTCAAAATAATCATTGAAGAGATTGAGGGTGCCGTCGCCGTCCAGGTCTTCAGTATCCGGGAAACGGGCGCCGCGGGCATTTGAATTCCCTTCGGTGCCATTGATCCGGGAAAAAAACGGGTGAGTTGCCCGGGGCTCCGCCCA
>CAYYGL010000123.1:0-14586 GCA_964471235.1 uncultured Calditrichaceae bacterium | reverse complement strand
GACCTCGTCATTGGGGCAGGAATCCCCTAATCTTTTTTGATTTGTGCAATTTGTCTTGCGCCCAATAGCTGGATAAACACAAATCGGTTCATTAGAAGCGTGGGATAACATATCGGTGTATTTGATTTGCGGGCAGTCGGCAATGTTTTTTCGGACTTCGATAACCTGGTAATTTCAGACAGTTCGTTTAGTTGGTGAAACCTGAGTCAGCAAATCTGTTCGCCAGCGTTACCCCTTGCCAATCTCCAATTTACTTTTCGCAAACAAGCCACTCCCCCGGGCAATCTCCCTGCCCTTATCGTCATATAAAATCGATTCACCGGCATAAAGTGCTCGGGAAGAAAAGTAGGCTTTCCCGATTGCCCGCATGGTTCCCCGGGAAATGGGGCGCAGGAGATGGAGGTGAAAACTAACGGTCAGCACAAAAACATCCCGCACCAGGGAATTGACCGCAAAGTAAGCGGCATCGTCCAGCATTTTGAAATACACCGAACCATGCACCGCATGGGCAGCATGAAAGTATTTTTCCTGTACCGCTATCACTATCTCCGCTTCGCCCCGGGAAATTTTTATCTGCGGTTGATAATACTCATTGCAGCGGGCATTCAAATAAGCCTGTTCTAATTTACGAAAATGTTGTGACTCGGTCATTGCTCCAGAATCCCTGTTCCGAACTATTTGTCCCTATCAATTTGATCGTACATCCCGGCATACACCACTTCCCGGATAAATTCCCGTTTCAGGAAATCGTGGGGAAAGCCCAATTCAATTCGACTGACTTCATCGAGACGCGCAAGGTGTTCTTCGGTTAAATGAAAATCCAGCGCTTGTAAATTATCCTGAATTTGGGCAGCTTTACGGGCACCCACAATGGGAATTACCACCCCCTCCTGTTGTCGCAGCCAATTAATCGCCACCTGTGCCGGGGTGCAGCCGGCTTCCTGCGCCACTTTAACAACGGCTTCGGCAATCTTCAGATTGCGTTCTGTCAGTCGGGGACTGCCCGCCTTAACCCGGGTATCTTCCGGCAGTTTTTTTCCCAGGAATTTCCCGGTTAACACCCCGGCAGCCAACGGCGCCCAGGGGGTAACCGCCATACCGAACGCCCGCGCCATGGGCAGCAGTTCCCGTTCCGGGGTGCGTTCCACCAGACTGTATTCGATTTGCAGCCCCACAAAAGGCGTCCAGCCGCGCATTTCCGCCAGGGTGTTGGCACGGGAGACTATCCATGCCGGGGTGTCCGATATCCCGAGGTAAAGCACTTTCCCGGCGCACACCAGGTCGTCTAACGCCCGCATCACTTCTTCCACCGGGGTCAGGTAATCCCAGGCGTGCACCCATAACAGGTCAATATAATCGGTCTGAAGTCGGCGTAAACTTCCCTCAACCGATTGCACCAGGTTTTTGCGATGATTTCCGGCGGCGTTGGGGTCGCCCTTCCGATTCATCAGGGTATATTTGGTTGCCAGCACAAAATACTCCCGATTCGCGGCAATGAATTCTCCCACGTATTTTTCGCTGGTACCATCTGTGTAGAGATTGGCGGTATCCAGAAAATTACCGCCGGCATCCACAAAGATATCGAAAATTTTGCGGCTTTCTTCTTTGGGAGCGCCCCAGCCCCAATTCTCTCCAAATGTCATGGTACCCAGACAAATTTCCGATACTCTCAAGCCGCTGTTCCCAAAAAGTCTGTAACGCATAGTTCCTCCGGATATTGGGGGTGTTGGGTATAAGGAGTGAATCGTATATTCCCAACTTATACCCGGTTAACCGGTCAATTTGTCTTTTCTGAATTTAGGGTGATTATCTCCGGACATTTACGCATTATACGCCGCGGCAAATCCCCGGGCAAATTCTTCTATCGAAGTTGTACCCTGGTAAAGCTGATCCTGAGCGGTCGGGGCTATGTGGACTCCTTCGTTAAAGCTCCGGTACATCTCGATAAATGTGCGTGCTACATCCGGACTCATCCCCATTTCCAAAAATGCTTTTTCCGCCTCTTCGTAGGGAAATTGAACATATTGGAGATCATCTTTACCAATCGCCTTACCCAGAATGGTAGTAGCTTCGTTCATGGTTAACTTCCGTGGACCCACAATTGCATCATAATTTTTCCCGGAAAAATCCATAGCGAGGAGCCTCTTGGCTGCGTGCTCGCCGATATCCCGTGTGGCAACCATATACACGGGCAGGTCACCACGTAGTGGGGATCCCATTATTCCCATGTTTTTGATCAAATCCAATCCGGCATAAAGATTCTCCATAAAAAACCCAGCGCGGAGATGTACAATATTCAACCCTTCAATCTGATTGAGTTTCTTCTCCACATCTCCCAAACCGAGAATAGGACCTGTCCCTTCAGATAACTCGGCACCCAGGCTACTCAGAAACACGGCATGTCGAACCCCGTTATCCTTCAGGGCAGCGATTAGATTATCACCTATCAAATTATAATATCCCCGGAAGTTTTCTGCTCCGAAATTGGGTGGTATCATCACATAGGCTGCCGTTGCTCCTTTCAAGGCATTTTGGACAAAATCAACATCTTCCAGGGAACCCACTGCCGGAGTTGCCCCTCTATCTACAAACGGTTGCAAATGCTCTGCATTGCGACCGACGACTTTCACTTCTTTTCCGGCAGCCAACAATTTCTCAGCTACGGCTTTTCCGGTATTTCCACTGGCACCGATGACAACATACATAGATTTACCTCCAATTCATGATTTTAATACAAAAAAATAATTCAAATTGATTTCGTGCGACTACTGTAGGCAAGTTAACGGTTCAACCGGATAGTGTCAATAAGTGATTTATGCAGCGGATTGAACGACAGAAAAAAAACGCATCCTGATTTCATTGTTCGGAATATTCCGGCCAAAAGGTTTTGCAATTCCATAGATTCTTTGTAATTTTTCGTTACATTTCTATTCAAAAAAAGAGACCGTTAAGCGGGAGGATGAGATGGTACAACTCACCATTATGTCCTATAATATCCAACACATGAATCACATGTTTACCGAAAACCGGGTGAAAGACGACGAGGTGAATCGAGCCCAAAGTATTGTCAGTGTCATCAAAGCAATTCACCCGCACCTGTTAGGGATTTGCGAAGCGGCAAATTCCCCGGAAGAGCATCAATATTTTATCGACAATTATCTGCCCGACTCCGGTTACCAGGTGGCGATGGGTGTCAGCCGGGGAAGGCAAAACCTGGTTTATTATTACCGTGCCCCGTTAATCCTGAACACCATTGATGATGCCTTCGATTATTACACTCCCTGGCAGGTGGATATCGATTCCGATGGAGTGAAAGAAGAATTCCGCTGGGAACGCAAACCATTGGAAGCGGTGTTTCGTGTCGGCGCCGATGGTCCGGATTTTCGGGTAATCCTGGTGCATACCAAATCCAAGGGGGTGTTCAGTGTGACGGATTTGCACCATTATGAGAAAATCGCCCTGGGAAACCGCAAACGGCTGGTGGGCCAGGCGCTGCGGTTACGGCAGCGATTGGATGCCTTGCTGGCAGAATCCCCCGGCAGCCCGGTGATGGTGATGGGGGATATGAATGATGGTCCCGGGATGGATGCCTTTGAGCAATTGTTGGGCTACAGCTTTGTGGAAACCGTGATGGGCTCGGTCTTCCAGCCGAAAATGATCCTGCACAATGCCCTGTGGTGGATGAGTCTGGATAGAGAAACCCGCAATGATTTGTGGACAGCGGATTTCCCGGACCCCATTGTCAGCGCTCCGTTTGGCATGCGTCACCGGGTATGGATTGACCATATCCTGGTCTCGCCGGATATGCTGGAGACGAATAATCCCGTACGACTGGTAAAACAGTCCGGTACGGTTGCCTCGAAAACCAAAGCCGCCAGAGAAGCCTCCGATCATTTCCCAATCTATTGCCAGATTGAAGCAGAAGGATAAGTCCTACCGGTGGGCTGTTTTCTTGTGAACATTCGCCACACTGTTCTTCGGATTCACACATTGCCCGATTGAAAAGGTACCGAAATGCCGGAAAACTCCGGGAATGAAGGTTTTCATCCTCATCCGGCGGAGGATATTGTTGGCATGATTTATGATTTACTTTGCATGGTGTGTAGAAAAACACTAAAGTTTCACAAAACCCAAGGGGGGTAAAACATGTTTTCCAAAAAATCATATCCCAAAATTTTAACCTTTCTACTGATTTCCCTGGTCACCCTGATGGGTACGTTTGCCTGCCAGAAGAATGACACCACCCAGCCGGAAAAAGGAAAACCACCGGAAATTCCGCCCGTATCAACTTTTTTAATGGATTTTAATGCCTTCCCGGATACCGCCGCCACGTTGTTGAAGTCCGAGGGGACCCCGTTTGTCCAAACCCTGACGCACCACAATTGGGGATGGGCAGCGCTAAATGTTGGTGTATGGAATACCCTGCTTACCATCACGTTTGCAGTGCCGGTAGCCGCATTTGCGGAATCCTTTAATCATGAGCCGGTGCAGCAAGATGACGGCTCCTGGGTGTGGTCTTATTCCTTCCGGCCTCCCGGTGGAGTACTCCATACCGCAGAATTGCACGCAACATTGGTCAGTGATGGGGTGCAATGGGAGATGTATATCTCCAAGCAAAATGCTTATTCCAATTTCCTGTGGTATTCCGGGCTATCGGAATTCACCGGGCAGCACGGCACCTGGACGCTTTTTCACGAACCCAATGACCCCACGCCCTTTCTGGGGATCGAGTGGAATCGCAACATCTCCGAAGGCACTGCCGACATCAAGTACACCAACATTATTCCCAATCATCCGGAAAACGGCGGTTATATTTTTTATGGGATCGTCAATCAGGCACCCAATGATGCTTTTTACGATATTTACAACAAAGGGCAGGATAATCACACCAACATCGAATGGGATCGGACCACCAAAGCCGGCCGGGTAAAAGACCCCCTGCACTTCGGAGATGCCGACTGGCATTGCTGGGATACACTGGACAATGAATTGCAGGATATACAGTGTCCGTAACGGGAGCAAGTGAGAAGGTAAAGAGGTAGTTAGAAGAAGGAAAACGTAGCAATTGTTATCAGCGTTAATGGGGAGATGGGTGTTTGAGTTGGCAGTAGCAGGTGGCAGGGAAAAAATTAGCATTCAACTCTCAGCTATCACCGAAGGGGCAGGTAGCAGGAAATGGATAGAAGAGTAGATGGAGAATGGGTGACTATGTTGGAAACATCCGAAATCCAGCCTGCCCCTTTGGAGAAATCAGCACTCGCTAATTGATCATCACCCAAAACAGGACTCGTTCGCACACTCGTTTTAATTTGTGCGGTTATTTCACATACGTTTAATGGGGCAACTACAAGAAATAAACAGAATGTCATTAAAATTGAACCCGGATTCCGATCTGAGCGTACTGGCGACCGGTCAATAGATATGGCTGTAAATACTGGGAGGCGCGAGCAGGGCGCCTCTGTTTCGGAGAATTCAGGATTTCATTGCCCAGTGTAGAAAATACCGAGGTCACCAGCAGGGAAACCAGCAAAAGACCAGCCTGGTGGCGGACATTTGAGAAAGTATTCTGATGTGCGTCGAACTCGGGCCGCACTGCCAGGGCGTAAATGACGGTTGGAGCAGCAGAAAATAAAACATTGTGGATAAAAACATCCCAGGTCTGGTTCGTTTCCTGCTTCAGCCAATAATTTGCTGTCAGATTTCCGGCAATAATCGAAGAAAATATAACGACTTTAGAACTCACCTCACTGGAACCGTTTACCCCATCCAGTAATAACAAAGCGCCCATCGACCCGAAATGACCGGCAAACTCCCCGGTTTGTGCGGTTGCCCAATTTTTAATAATTCGATTCGGTTGAACCGGTTTGTCTGACCGAGCCTGGCTAACCGTTATCCAGACCATCGATACCAATAAAATGTAGTGGAGCTGTCTCATCACCCCTCTGCTGTTTAAAGCTCACCAGCTTTACCTTGCAATCCTCAGTTGCCCGGATTTGTGAATCGGCAGTTGCACGCTGCCAATTATGGGCAGGGAGGTGTGCAGGTCCACCTTGCCGGTGAAGTTATATGTTGCCTGCCCGCCCCCGGAAAGCAATTGCATCACCCCCTGCCCGATTTGCAAGAAGTTCAGGGAAATAGGGATGGATATGGCGCCCCGCCCCTTCTCCGCAATTCGCAGCGGTTTGGATGTTACTCCGCCTGCCCAGTCGGTGCCGTTCACCGAAAAGTTATAATCCAGTTTATCCAGCAGCAGGCTGAAGGCATTGGGATTTTCCACCGTGAGGTTCAATGCAACATCGGCGCCGGTCAATCCCAGGCGCACTATCTTCAGGCTCGGTGATTTGAATCGGGGCAGCTTGACCATCGGCAGCCAGCCTGTTTTGCTCACCGGAATGGCGGTCTTCCCTAAAATCGGCAGGTTGAAGTAAAGATTGCCCTTTAATTGGTACCGGGAACTGTCCTGGTTTTGCAGGGATTGAAATGTGCGATACAGTTCCTTGAATTTCAGCGAAATCGGAATCTTCAGGTAACTGGTTTGCTCCGCCAGAATTTGCAATTGGGCATCCTGTTTCCCGGTCAAAAACGAAGCACCGTTGATTTGCAAATCATAATCAAAGGCATCCAGTTTTACCGAGAGCTGATTGGGGTTCTCTATCTTCACATCAAATGCCAGGTCCACCTTATCGAAATTCATTCCGGTAAAACGCACTTTGGCAACAACGACTTTCGGTTTCTGGATTTTAGCGAGATTCTTTACCACCGCGCATCCGGCAAGAATTAGCATCAACAACAGGCTGATGATTACTTTCCGTTGGTTTCTTGAGTGTTTGACAGGCATGGAGTGCTTCCTTTCATTTGGATCTCCGGGAACAGGGACCGGGCATAGATGTTTCTACCTTCCGCTTTATTAATCGAATTGTATTGACTCTATAATGATTATTAAAATTTACATCCTCAACCCCTTTAAAGTAAGTGCTTTATCATTTTATCATCACTTGCTCCGTTCTTTGCGGAAAAAGCCCTTCAAGAGTTGAACAAAATTGACGATTCAGGGTTGAGAAATCTACAAAGTTTTTGTATTATTAAACTTGTTGATTGAGGCAATTACATGAACTATCATCAAAATGAAGAAAATCCCGGGAGTTTTTCACACTCTTCGCCGTCCAATCTTCCCGCACCCAAAACCGGTCGAATATGGATTAACGGTTTGTTATTTGTCATCACCATCGTGACCACCATGTTAACCGGGGCATTCCACCTGGGCATTTTATGGGGAGATGTTTGGCACCACTTGCCGCTTATCCTGGTGGGCTGGAAATATTCTTTTGCCGTGCTGTTAATTTTAACCACTCACGAAATGGGGCACTACCTGGCCGCGCGCTGGCATGGGGTTCCGGTCACCCTGCCCTATTACATACCGGTACCCTTTGAAGGATTTCATTTCGGCACCATGGGAGCATTTATCAAAATCAAAGCGCCCATTCCCAACCGACGGGTGTTAATGGACATCGGCGCTGCCGGACCACTTGCCGGGTTTGTGGTCAGTTTGATTTTTTTAACCTACGGCTACCTGACCCTGCCCGGTCTGGAGGGCATTATTGCCCATGTGGAGACCATTCACCCCTGGGATACTTCCGGCGGGATTCCGCTGACCCTGGGATATTCCCTGCTTTTTTATTTTTTTAACGGGATTCTGGGCGGGGGCGTGCTGCCCATGAGCGAGGCGTATCATTTCCCGTTTATTTTTGCCGGCTGGATTGGGTTTTTGGTGACCGCCTTAAATCTCCTCCCCATCGGGCAGTTAGACGGCGGGCATATTATTTACGCCATGTTTCCGAGACGCTCCAAAGTGCTCAATCGGCTTGCCTTTGGAGGATTGGTGCTCTTGTCGGTTATTCTGTTTATTGAGAAAGGCGCCTTTGGCAGCGTATGGGTGCCCTGGATGATTATTCTCACCTTTATCGGGCTGCGCCATCCCCCAACACTGGATGACACCATCGAGCTAACATCCCGGCAGCGGTTCTGGGGATGGGTATGTATTGTGATCTTCTTTTTATGCTTTATTCCATTGCCGGTTTATTTTTAACAAAGGGATTTCATGAACATTTTACTAACCATTGCGATCATCGTAACCCTGGTATTTTTAGTTTTGCTGGGGTTAATGTGGCTGCGTAAGCTTCAGTTTGATGCCGTGCATCGCAATTTTCTGTTGCTGGCGGAGAAAATCCGCGGCAAGGTGATTCGCCATGGATTTGCGGAACGCCCCCGCTTTTCCGGCAATTTCAAGGGGCAGGATATCTCGATTTCGTTCACCACGGAAGGGGGCAAAGGCGAACGTAAATATTATTTAACCCTGACCATGCAGGCAAAATCCAAAATCAATTTTACCATCCTTTCCAGCGGATGGCTGGAAAAACGGGAGTTTACCCCGGAAGAAGAACGGCGGATGATCTCCCTTGATGATGGCGCCTATTTACTGGAGACCTCCAAACAGGGGCAGACGAAAAAACTGAGCCCCGAAAAAATCGAAGAAGTGATTCATTCCATTCATCCCTTCGCTTATATTCTAATGGCAAAAAGCGGGATGATCCTGGAACGGGCATCCACCAATATTGCCACCGATACCCATCCGGACCAGATTCTCCCTCTGTTGGAGGGAATGTATGCGTTAAAGCGCCTGGTCGAATAATTACCATCCCCCCTTGAACACGACAAAAAGTGGTACCCCATGAACCAGCAACAGACAACCGACCCCCCGATTTCCCCGGATTTCCGCGCCGGGTATGTAGCCGTGGTGGGGTTGCCTAATGTAGGTAAATCCACCCTGTTGAACCAACTACTCCATTTTAAATTGTCCATCGTTTCCAAAAAGCCCCAGACCACCCGTAAAAACGTCCTGGGGATTCTCACCGGCGAGGAATACCAGATCATTTTCATTGATACGCCCGGGATACTGGAACCGCGTTACAACCTGCAAAAATTCATGTTAAAGCAGGTTCATCTGGCAATGCAGGATGCCGATGTGCTGCTTTACATGGTGGACGTGACCGACCGGCGGCAAAATATAAACGCCATAACCACCCAATTAAAAGAAGTGAACAAGCCGGTAATCCTGGCACTCAACAAAATCGATCTGATTGAAAAGCGCGAATTGTTGCCGATGCTGGAAAGCTATACCCGTGCTTACCCATTCCGGGCAGCTATTCCCATCTCCGCCTTGAAAAGTGACGGGCTGGATCGCATTCTCCAGGCAATTATTGACTGCTTGCCCAAACACCCACCCTATTTTCCGCCCGATTACCTGAGCAATCAGCAGGAACGTTTTTTTGTTGCCGAGATCATCCGGGAGAAAATATTTCAGTTTTATGGAGAAGAAATTCCCTACGCCACCCACGTGGAAATAGAAGAATTTAAGGAACGCCCCCATGGCAAGGATTACATCCGGGCGGTCATTGTGGTGGAAAAGCGCAGTCAAAAGGCGATCTTAATCGGGAAAGACGGAACCGCATTGAAGCGGGTGGGTAAGTTAGCGCGGGAGGAGATTGAGCTGTTTTTAGGAAGACCGGTCTTTCTGGAATTGTTTGTAAAAGTGACCGAAAACTGGCGCAAAAAAGACACCCTGCTGAAACGACTGGGGTATTCATGAAAGCGCACAAGAATTCTCGAACCTTGTTGCTTTTCGATATTGACGGCACACTTATTTTAACCGGCGGTCGTGGGAAAAAGGCGATGGTACAGGCGGTGGAAGAGGAATTCGGAACACCCATCCGGTTTGAGTTTAAGGATTTTGCCGGGTCAACAGACCGGAAGATTATCCGCACCTTGATGGCAAAAAACGGAATCCAACCGCCGAATGTGGAAAGTGCTATCGACCGGGTATTGGAACGTTACCTGGTTCACCTGGGCAGGCTGTTGGCAAATGGCGACGGGGTGGAAGTGCTGCCGGGAATTCGGGAATTGTTGGAAATTGTTCGGAACGATGACCGCTTTGCCCTGGGACTGGTGACCGGGAACATCGAACCGGGAGGTCGGTTAAAACTGGAAACTCCCGGTTTGAATCCTTGTTTCCCCATCGGTGCTTTCGGAAATGATAACACGGACCGCAATTTGCTGCCCCCGCTGGCAATTCGTCGGGCAGAAGCGTATTATCATACCTCCTTCTCTCCGGAAAAGGTTTGGGTTATCGGTGATACTCCCCGGGATATCCGCTGTGGAAAAGCCAACGGGCTGCGCTGCCTGGCAGTGGCAACCGGCGGATGGGAGCTGCAGCGGCTCCGGGAACACCAGCCGGATGTGGCATTGCCTTCCCTGGAGAATGCCCGGGAAGTGCTGAAATATCTCGTCGGGTAGAACTCGGGAGTTCAGTGTTCAGTGAAACAGTGAATCAGTAAGTCAGTAAATCAGTAAGTCAGTGAGTCGTGTATATTAGCGAAATGACTCACTCATGTAACAACACCCGCAACTTCATATTAATCGAGGTATTTTTGTGGAATTTGCTTTCAAGCACTTGTTCACGTTGCTGATATGGCTGGTTATGTTCTTTGGGATGATGACAATCATGATGGTCGCCTGCCAGGAGACACCGGGGCTACAGCCGCCCCGGGCAAAAGTGATTCCCAAAACCGACACCTTGTTCGGGGATGTGCGGATCGATAATTATTTTTGGCTTCGGGAACGGGATAATCCCGAGGTGTTAAACTATCTTAAAGCGGAAAATGCTTATACCAAAGCGGTGATGGAACCCACCAATGCCCTTCAGGAAAAACTGTTCCGGGAGATGAAAGGGCGAATTAAGGAAACGGATCTGTCTGTGCCGGTGAAATGGGGAGATTATTATTACTACACCCGAACCGAAGAAGGCAAACAATACAAGATCTACTGCCGCAAAAAAGGAAACATGAAGGCGCCCGAGGAGGTGCTGATAGACGAAAACCAGCTTGCCGAGGGACACGATTTCTTACGAATCGGCGTTCGGGAAATCAGTCCCGACCATCGCCTGCTTGCCTATTCGGTGGATACCAGCGGTTCCGAAACATTTACTCTTTATATCAAAAACCTGGAAACCGGGGAACTGCTCAGCGATGCGATACCCAACACCTACTATTCTGTGGAATGGGGAAACGACAACCGCACCCTCTTTTATACCGTTCTGGATGCCGCTAAACGCCCCTACAAACTATACCGGCATGTACTGGGAAATCCCCCGGAGAAGGATGAACTGGTGTATCATGAACCGGATGAGAAATACTTCGTTTCGCTGTACAAATCAAAGGATCGGGAATATATTTTTCTGGAATTGGAGAGCCAGGTGACCACGGAAGTGCGGTTTCTGAATGCCCATCAGCCGCAGAAGTCATTTCAGGTCATTCATCCCCGTCAGCATGAGATGGAATATACTGTGGAGCATCATTCCGGCAGCTTTTATATCCTCACCAATGACAATGCCAAAAACTTCAAATTGATGAAAACACCAGTGGAGCATCCCGAAAAAAAATACTGGCAGGAAGTCGTCCCTCACCGGGAGGATGTGATGCTGGAAGGGATGCAGATGTTTAAAAACCACCTGGTGTTGTTTGAACGGATATCCGGCTTACGTCAAATACACATAACCGATTTCCGCTATAACACCTCTCATGAGATCGAGTTCACCGAACCGGTTTATACCGTCTGGAGAGAAACCAATCCCGAATTTGACAGCAATATTCTCCGGTTCAGTTACTCCTCCCTGGTAACCCCTCGTTCCGTTTACGATTACAACATGGATACCCGGAAACGAAAACTGATGAAACAGGAAGCCGTGCTGGGCGGATATGACCCCAACGAATACGAATCAGAGCGAATTTTTGCCACGGCTTCAGACGGCACGAAAATCCCGATTTCACTGGTGTACAAAAAAGGCTTTCGGAAAGATGGCTCCCATCCTGTTTATTTGTATGGATATGGGTCCTATGGTGCCACCATTGAACCGTATTTTAATAGCAATCGCTTAAGCCTGTTGGATCGCGGGTTTGGATACGCCATAGCCCATGTACGCGGGGGAGGAGAGATGGGGCGGCAGTGGTATGAAGACGGCAAGCTGTTGAAAAAGAAAAACACCTTTACCGATTTCATTGCCTGTGCGGAACACCTGATAGAACAGGGGTATGCGACCCCCAACCAGCTGGTTATTGCCGGCGGCAGTGCCGGGGGATTGTTGATGGGCGCCGTCACCAATATGCGCCCGGATTTGTTCAACACCGTGATTGCCAGGGTGCCCTTTGTGGATGTACTGAATACCATGTTAGACCCTACCATTCCTTTAACAGTGACGGAATACGAGGAATGGGGAAATCCCAATATCGAGGAGTACTATTTTTATATCAAGTCCTATTCACCGTATGACAATGTGGAAGCAAAAGCCTATCCCAATATGTTTATTACGGGCGGGTTAAATGATCCCCGGGTCCAATATTGGGAGCCTGCCAAATGGACCGCCAAACTGCGTGCTCACAAAACCGATGACCATCTTTTATTGCTGAAAATCAACATGGGTGCCGGTCATGGCGGGGCGTCCGGCAGGTATGATTATCTGAAAGAAATCGCCCTGGAATACAGCTTTATTTTTAAATGTCTGGGGATTCAGTAAGCGAGTCACATGGGGTGACGGGGGAATTAACGGGACGGGCGCAAGCCCTCAACCAATAGAAGCAGGAGGAAGCCATGGAAAACAAATTGCTGATCATTGTGGCGATTCTGGTGGTTTTCATCGTCTGGATATTGATCCACCAGGCGCGAAAAAACCGGCGGAGAGATTCCGATAACCAGTCTTAATCTCCCGTACAAAGTGAAGCCCCACTCCGCCAGAAAAAGTGGGGCTTCTGTAAAATCCCGATGGAGGAGGGATTTAAAAGCGATAGGTCAATCCTACAAAGAATTTATTGGTAGAAATATCCTCAAACGTGCCGCCCGGGGTAAACTCATCCACCGTTTCCCGCTTCCAGCTTCCATGAATATAGCCCAAATCCAGGTTCACATAACGATCCACCAGAAAACTGATGCCCCCGGTAATAAATGTTTTATCCAGATCACTGCTGGCATTTTTCAGCGGGGAGGGCAGCACCGCATAACCGCCTCGTAAACGAGCATTCATTCCACTGAGAAAAATTTCCCCGCCCAGGCGATATTCTACGGTAGCTTCGTAATCACGACGGATGATGCGGTTTTCCTCCAACAATCCCACGTAATCCGGGTCGGAGAGAAACTTACTCGGCACTTTAAATTTGGTCTGGCTCCAGTCCCGATAGCGGAGTGCCCCGGCAAGGGTAATAAATTGATTAGAGAAAGAGGCGCCGGCATCAAACTTAAATGGCGTCTTTACCTTGTATTCAAATTCATTTGCTGGATAATCTACCGGGTCTTCAAATCCATCATCAAATGTCAGCACATCATTTTGAACCGATTTTTCATTGATCGTAAACGTAGTCGGCAATTCAACCGTTCCGCCCAGTTTGATACCATTGCTGACATGAAACATGCCGCCCAACCTCAATCCAAGTGCCTGGTAATCAGCAGTTAAAGTGCGATTTAGTAGATAACTCCGGAAATCTGCCGGGAATTGGTTGTAAACATCATTTTTGTCTTCCTGCAGAAAGCTGAATTCATAGTCATCGTTGCCGCTCCAGACCATCGCTGTGATACCGGCAGTGAAGTTGGGTGATACCGCGATGCCGGCGCCCAGGCTCCATTGGTTTAATCCACCATCTTCGTTAATCTCTTCAGTCTGCTGAACATCTTTGTCAAAGAGAAAATCCTGATCATCCACGTTAAATGTCAACCCGTTGCTCTGGCGGTTAAACCCTGAGAAAAGCAGATTCTGGTCAAAATCCTGCACCCGGTTATAGCCAAAAGCCAATACCAGGCTGCCGCGCACTGTGGGAAGTGGGAAGGCGAACCCCAGCGAACGCAGCCTGGTATAGTTTTGATCGTTATCGGTTACCCGACTGGTAAAGGTTGCCGTGTTGTTAAAATTGAGATGAGAAACTTCGCCAAAGAATTGGGATTTCTGCATGTCCGCCAGACCAGCCGGATTCCAATAGATAGCTGAATAATCGTTGGCAACCCCGGTGTAAGCCCCACCCATCCCGAGGGCGCGGGTACCAAATCCGGATTCACCCTCTACAATTCGAATGGCATCGATAGCGCTCTGGGCGGATAGCACCGTAGCCAATAATGTTACAATGCCAAGTATAATTGCACTGAACCGTTTTTTCCGTAACATAGTTTGAACTCCCTTCATCCATCTGTTTGAGGATTCCTTTCATTTGTAACAAACGGCGCCACATTATACCGGTAGATGGCAATTCGGGATTTAATTTTTAAAACTGTTTGGCTGTCGTTAACGTCTGCTCCGACCGCTGCTACGGCTACCGGAACTCCTCGATGACGAAGAGCGGAAGCTGCCGCTGCTGTGGGAAGAACTTCTGCCCGAGGAGCGGAATGAACCGCTGCTGCGGGGTGAATATGACCGGCTTGAACCAGAAGAACGATAAGAACGCCCGCTGCTGCGGGAAGTTGTACGACTTCGAGAATATTCCCGCGATTTATGAG
>CAYYGL010000122.1:0-14693 GCA_964471235.1 uncultured Calditrichaceae bacterium | reverse complement strand
ACCTCACTGGTTCAGCATTGGGCAAAAAGGTTCACGGTTCAGGGGTTTTCCATATCCTTTCCGGATTTTTTTCCGCTTCGATCGGCTTGTGCCAGGATAATTCATCCAGCACCTGTCGAACACATTCCTCGATTGCCCGGCGAACCCCCGGGGTGATGAACTCTGAGAACACCTCTGTTTCCGCCACCTCTATGGCATAGACGGTGACATTCCCGGGCATGGGAATTCCCATTTCCCGGGCAAACTCCAGGGCGGTTGCGAAATTTATATCGTGGAAAGAGACCATGCGCACCGAATGCACCAATTCCCTACCGTCCACCCGGTGGATATACCCCACCGGCTGCAACCCGGTTTTAATGGCATCGATGATGATTGCCCGATCATAGCCGCTTAGCAAATCAATAATGCGAAATCCGCCCCACCCGCTTTCCACCACATCAACATCATCCGCTTTCCCGATTACCGTTTGCAGCCGCCGGGCAGCCAACACCCCGGCGCCGTCGTCACTCAGCAAGGTGTTTCCCAATCCCAGGATTACCGTCTTCATCTTTTCACTCTAAGTATGTTCCAATTCCATTAAGGCAAACCGAATGCCGGTTTTGATGAAGCCGAAGGGAAAAATAAGAAACGTTCTAACCTATTATTTTTTCAGGAGTTTTAAAAAGATATGTTTACCGAAAGAAATAGAGGTACCCGCATCAGGCGTGTCGAAAGGAAACGGTGCGTGTCGAAAGGAAACGGAGAGCGACAAAATTATGGAGTTTGAATCATTAATCGGACTATTTTTTAATGCTCCCACCGGTGTGTCAAAACAAGTTTTGACGATCCGTTGTAAACGTAGGAGCGACAAAATTTTTTTTGTCGATAGCACGGTTATTAACCAAAATTCATTATTTCGTCAAACAGGGAAAGTCAAAACAAGTTTTGACGATCCGTTGTAAACGTAGGAGCGACAAAATTTATTTTGTCAACCAGTAAAGGGAAGCAGCGAAGAATAGCGGATGAAGCAAGATAGCAGCATTTATGGGGATGGTGAGGCCGGGGCAACATTCGAAATCCGAAATTCAATATTCACCCTGCCCGTTTGGCAAACTCATCCCTTATGAGTCCACCGGTATTACTCCATCACGCCGTAACTTTTCAGCTTAAAGTATAAGGTTTTTTTAGAGATGCCCAGCAATTCAGCAGCGCGAGTTTTATTGCCCCCGGTTTGCTCCAGAACCCGGAGAATATGGGCTTTTTCGATGCTTTGCAGACTGATTGGAGTACCATCGGTCGGGCGTTCCTCTCTGGCGATTTTGATGTCCGAAGGCAAATCCCCCGGGGTGATTTGAGAACCGTCGCTTAAAATAAGCGCCCGCTCAATCACATTATCCAGTTCCCGGACATTCCCGAACCAGTTATAGTTTTGTAATATCCGAAGCACCTCAGGTGTAATCTCCGGCAACGGGCGACCCATTCTGGCACAAATTCGTTTTAAACAATACTCCGCTAACGGGGGAATATCTTCCTTCCGTTCCCGGAGGGGGAGCAGGTGAATGTTAAACACATTGAGCCGGTAATAGAGGTCCTCACGAAATTTTCCTTCCTGCATCAGTTTTTTCAGGTCACGGTTGGTGGCGGCAATAATGCGCACATCGCTTTTAATGTGATGGGTGCTGCCCACCGGTCGATATTCGCCATCTTCTAAAAACCGCAGCAGCTTGGTCTGGAAATCGTAACTGACATCCCCGATTTCATCCAGGAACAGGGTGCCGGTGTTCGCCATCTCAATCAATCCGCGTTTATCCTGGGTGGCACCGGTAAATGCGCCTTTGGCATAACCGAACAACTCGCTTTCCAGCAATGTATCCTGAATCGCATTGCAATTGATGACCACAAATGGTCTGGCACTGCGGGGGCTTTTCCAATGGATGGTGCGCGCCACAACTTCCTTGCCGGTGCCGGTCTCACCGGTTATCAATACGGTAACATCGGTTGCCGCAACCTTCTCTATCAATTCCCGAACCTGCCGGGTATGTTCACTCACCCCCACAAAATCCCAAAAACGTCGCTGCCGTTCCCGCTCCCGCTGCATTACCTCCGATTGTCGGCGCAAATCGGACAGTTCCCCGGCGCGTTCCACCAGAATGAAAAGCTCTTCCAGGTTGAACGGTTTGGTGAGGTAATCATAGGCACCTAATTTCATGGACGCAATGGCGTTTTCCACCGTGGCATTACCGGTCATCATAATCACCTGCACTTCCGGGGAAAGCTGCTTAAGCTCCTTCAAAATCTCGACGCCGTCAATATCGTTCAACACAATATCCAGCAGCACTACCTCAAATCGCTTTCTCCGAAATTGCCGCAGTGCCTCGCCGCCGCTTTCCGCCTCCGTGACATCATACCCCCGGCGACGAAATAAATTCCCCAGGTGCTGGCGAAACGTTTGATCATCATCTACGATTAAAATTTTTTGCATACCATTACCCGGCTTATGGTAAATGAACTTCCCGAAATTTGGTAGCGCTAAAATTGAACACCTTTGTGTCTTTTCGCATGGTTCGTGGGCTGAAGAATTACTTTAGCGTTAATTTATTTTGACAGAATAAATTTTGTGGATCCGATTTTTTTACCCTTCTCCGACCGGCAGATACACCGTAAATGTAGTGCCTTTGTTTAATTGGGATTCCACCTCAATCCATCCGCCATGAGCTTTCACAATCCGCTGACTGATGGGCAACCCCAAACCGGTACCGCTGCCAGCCGGCTTGGTGGTGAAGAAGGGTTGAAAGATTTTATTCAGGTTCTGGGGCGAAATTCCGAATCCCTGGTCGGCGATTTTGACAAACAGGGTGATCTCATCCTGCATGCCGGAGATTATCTGGATGGTTGGTCCTGCGGGAGTAAATTCAATAGCATTTAACAGGAGGTTCAAAAACACCTGGGAAAGGGCATCGGATTCTCCAGACACGGCAGGAAGATTGGGAGTTAGCTTCAATTCAATGTCCTTGCGTTCTTTTCGGGCTTTGTATCTTACCAGCATGACCACGTTCCGTAACACCTGGTTAATGTCCACCGGCACTTTCCGGTGCTCGGATTTCCGCGCCAAATTAAGCAGCCCGGTGGTAATGCGCTTACAGCGCTGAATTTCCTCCCGGATATAATCCAGGTTCTGGCGAATATCCACATCGAATTTGTTGTTACCACTGCGCGGAGAGGCTAAGGCTTCGGCAATTTCCTGAACACAAACGGCAATGGCACTGAGGGGATTGTTAATCTCATGGGCGGTGCCGCTGGCTAATTCCCCAACTGCCGCTAATTTGCTGGATTGTATCAGGTGCAATTGCAACTCTTTTTCCTCGGTGACATCCTGGAAAAGCTCCAGCACCCGTTCCACGTTGCCATTCTCGTCCGGCAGGGGAGCCGACGTAATACGAAAATAACGCACATCCCCATTTCCCTGAAAAGTGTATTCCAGTTCGCCGGTTTCGATTTTTCCGCTGGTCAGGCAGCGCACCGTCGGGCACTCCGTGCAATGCCTCTCTCCTTTCCAGATGACTTCATGGCATTGCCGACCACACACCTCCTGGCTGGCATCAAACCAGCTTTCGCTGATCCGGTTCATCCACAATATTTGACGTTCACTATCCAGCAATATCAATCCGGCGTCTATCCCTTCCAGGATTTGGGAGAGTTTGTTGCGTTCGTTGACAAGCTCCCGGTTTAACTGTTCAATGCGCTCCCGGTCCTGGGTTTCTTTGCGGGAGAGCAGTCCCAGGGCAGCGCCGGTTAAAAAGAAAAAACCAATCCGCAGGGCAACCACTACCCAATTTTCCGGAAACGCTGAAATCCCCCCGGCAAACAGGTAGGTTACAGATGCCAGCGCTGCGACAAACAACCCGAAATGTAATCCGAAGTAAAATGAATGAAGCGCAATCAACAGTAAAAAAGCCAGGAGGAAATCACTCTGGAACCCGCCGGTGAGCCGAATGAGCAGGAACAGAAAAATGAGGTCTAAAAAAAAGGCAAAATAATAAAGGGTGCGGATGGCATCCGGCTTCATCAAAATAACGGTATAGAGCAGAATGCTGTAGAAGCAGAAAAATCCGAAAGTGAGAAACAGTCTGGTTGCCTGTTGGGACGGAAGCGGCGTCAGGAATAGCCAGGTTACCCCCCCGGCGATGGCAATTACCCGGAGCAGGGCAAATAACTTATCTACCGCACTTAATTTTTTCAGCGAGGAAAGCATGGTACTTCCACCGCTTTTTTCGCCTCACTCTGACAGCCAACCGGCGCTATCGTTTTTTCAGGTATAATTTAACCAAAAATTATGCGCAGGACACCAAAAGAATTATTCTCCTCACTCTTTCTCCACACGGGCATTTTCAATCTGCCCTTTCACTTCACTGCTATCGGACAGGTACACGGTGACATCCGCATCTTCATCTTCTACAATGATATCGCCTTCCACAATGGAACCGCCTTGCAGCCGGATGTTAATATGCTGCCGATGTTCGGTATTGCCCTTGTTCTCTTTGATGAGAACATCCCCTTTCACAACCGATTGTTGTTGTAATTCGATTTGACCGTTGATGGTAACGATGTTTCGGTCAACTTTCACATTGCTGAGTTCGATATTGCCGTTAACCGTTGTAACATTGCCGCCAATTTGAGTCCCTTCCTGAACCGTCACCGCCCCGTTAACAGAGTTAATATCACCATCCACCGTTACATCACTGGCAATCCGAACACTGCCATTCACCGTGGTTAAATCATTAACCTTCGAGCCATCACCAACGGAAATACTACCATTGACGGTTTGACAACTGCCTTCTACTTTGCTGGCTTCGCCAATCCGTATACTGCCATTGACCGAGGTAATGTTTCCCTCATGCACTTCACCGTCTGCCACCTCGATATCCCTGTTGACCCCGATGTCACCGCCACAGGCAAGAAAACCGGTGAGGATCAGCAGAAGACCAGTCAGGGTTATGGTTCGCAGCTTCATTTTGCACCTCCAGTGTTTGAACCGGAATGAAAGAATTCTTCCGAATTTGATGAAAAAGACGTATTTTGTTTAGAAATGTTACGGAAGGAAAATATTATAATCAATGATATTATGGAATTACTTTCCAAATTTTTAGGAGAAATTTCGTATCCGTTGGAGGATATACTCTTTGCCGGTGTTACTTTCTTTCTCTGGGCAGCTGTTTCCCTGACATTCGCCGGGTATACCAAACAACGGCAGAATTATCCTACCGGCTATTCCCGCAAAATTTTTCATTTTCTGATTTTTGGCGCAGCTTCGATCGTGCAGTGGCGATGGGGATTCCCGGGAGTATGTTTGTTCGGCGCCCTTACCTCGATGGTAATTTTTTACGCATTGCTGCGGGGAGACGGTCATCCCTGGTACGAAGCCCTGGCTCGGGAGAAGGATGCCCCATATCGTACCCGATATATCATTTTACCCTACCTGGCAACCCTGATCGGGGGGATGGGGTCGAACCTTCTATTTGGGCAGTTTGCGTTAATTGGCTACCTGGTCACCGGTATTGGAGATGCTATTGCTGAGCCGGTTGGGGTTCGTTTTGGGAAACACGCCTACCGGGTTCCGGTGTTTGGCAATTTAGAATCAATTCGCACGGTAGAAGGCTCCCTGGCGGTGTTTCTGGGCAGTCTGGGCAGCCTGCTGCTGGGGACAATGATCTTGGGAGTTTGGCACAGCACTTTCTTGCACATCGGTGCTGTGGCAGGCGTGGGAGTAGTCTGTGCGGGCTTGGAAGCCGCCACACCCCATGGATGGGATAATACCACCCTGCAAATTATTCCCACTCTGTTGGTTTGGTGGATGTGGGGATAAGGGATTACCGGCAAATCTTGCGAGAACGCCTCAGAATACTCTCATCAACAATTTCTTTCGGGAACGGATTTGCGCTCTTATCTATCTGAGTAGTTACCGGTTCTTGAAATAATCTTAATAAAAATAAATTTGTTCTTAGTCACACTTAACTCGCATTTTTCTAATACACTATACATCAAAAAACGTTTTATGATCGAGTCCCCGGTACAGTTTTTGGACGATACCTTTTTAAAGCGGGCACATTTAATCGCCCTGGAAATTTCCCATTATGGCAAAGTACTTTCCATCAGACCGGATAGCGGAACTGTTTGGGGTTGGGATGAGAAGAATTTTGAACAATTCAATCTCGAGACTCACCTTCTTGCAGTGAACAACCTTTCCATGGAAAATTTTAAAAAATTTTTGGATGGTGAATTCGAAATGCCGACGGCACTGTGTTGGCAGAATCTCCAGGGGCAGATTTCACCGGCGTACCCTGTTACCTGGCGGGTTTCCACTGAAAGCGGCACCGATAAAACCGCCCTGGCACTCATCTCCACTCTTGCTACCGCGGAGCAGGATTCTGTTTATTTCGAGCTCAAAACACATAATTTTCAAGCAATATTTATCCCCGGCTTTCTCCACAATATCAACGGACTTATGGGCACAATGATAGGCAGAATGGAACTATTGTTTGCCCGGCATCCGGAAATGAAAGAAGCGGATCAACTCATCCCCATTGGAAACCGACTTCGGAGATTGGTCGAAAATTTTCGCTATAAAATATCCCATGAGAATTATACGGAAGTTTCCCGGATAAATTTAAGCCGTTTCTTAAGAGAAGAAGTTCTTTTTCTGAACTGCGACCTATTTTTTAAGCACCGGGTCTCGGTAATCGAGGATATGGAGATGGGCGTTCCCGAGTTTCAGGCTCGCTACGCTACCCTGAGCGGCATCATCGGGGAATGCTATCACTTTTGCCGGAAAATGATGAATTTACAAGATGAATATATATTGACGGTGCGAAGTTTTTTCCAAGAAACAAAAATTGGCTTCGAGCTGGATTTTATCGGAAAGTTTATTGATGACAATTTCCCCGGATTGTCATTTCCCGTCCGGATTGAGGGCAATGCCGAAACCATCCGGGACATTTCACTTCCGGAGCTCGATACCGCTTTTCTGGCGAATTGCATGGAGGCAACCAATGGTGAACTCCGGATTAGCGCTGAAGCCGACAACGTGAAATTCCGCTACGATTTTCCTCACCAATAAAAGCACCGAAAAACCGCAATTCTTTCTACGCCATCCCATCCAGCGCTATTGACTTCCGAAAAAACTTGATCCCAACTGGAAAGTATAATATTCTTGTCCTTTTGATCGAGGGCAGGAACTGTACGATGACACAATCGGAATTTCAACAATATAAAACCGCCTTGCAGGCGTTTCAGGCGGAACGAATCCGGGAAACCTACCGGGATATCTTCCGGATGCCCCAATACAAACGCCTGGTGGAATTTTTCTTTGAGCAGATTTATGGGCCGCGTGATTTCAGTTTTCGCAATCAGGGCATCAAAACACTCCACCAAAAATTAAGCGGATTGCTGAAGGGGGAAATTATCGATGAGGTGGGCAGGGTGATTGAACTACATGACCTGAGTGATGCCCTGGATAATCAGATGGTGGAAAAGATGATGGAATTGGGTATCCAGCCGCCATTCACCCTGGAAAGCTATGGAGCGGTTTACCGCAGTTGCGAGAACTATTCTCAACGAGTCTACCAGATCAATTTAATGGTAGAAGCCATCCGGGGGATCCACCGCCTTAGCCAGATGCCCTTTATCGGCTGGTCATTGCGAATTGTTCGCAGCGCTGCTCATCTTGCCGGTTTTGGGGAGATTATGGATTTTTTGAGTGAAGGCTACCAGGCGTTTCATTCCACAAAAAATATCGAATATTTTGCCCAGACAGTTGCCGAACGGGAACATCGTTTAAATGATCAACTGTTTGGGAACGAAGATGTGGCGGAAACATCGGGATAACGTCGAAAATCGGTGAGGGTGGGATCACCATCGGTAGGGAATCCGGTCTGAATCCTCTGGAAGGTGATCAAAATCGGGGGAGGCATCAACAAGCAATAAGAGCACCGTAGCGGAAGATTCCGGCAGCGATTTCCAGCCGTAAAACACGTCTTCCGGTACTTTCACTATCAGTGGTCGGGATTCGCCCAGAAAAATTTCCTGTAATTCCCCAAAGGTATCGGAATCCCGCCGGTTGTCAAACAGGGCGAGTTTTATCATTCCCCGAACGCAGGTAATATACAATGCGCCGTTCAGCAAAGAATGCCAGCCTTCCACGACTCCCGGAAAATTGGTAACGCTTTCGATACCGAAAATGTGGGAGGATTTTAAATCGACTTCGCCCAGCAAATTCCAATGGCGGCTGTTTTCCTTCCAACGAACCCCTGGTTGGTAAATCTTAACCCCGTTCATTTTGCCTGCCGGTAAATTGTTGTTTTCATTCATGGAAAAGAAAAATTAATGTAGGCGCATGACAAATTGCATGTTAGAAGATTCCTCCAACGGAGCCACCTCGTGGCGGCATTCCTCCCGCCGCGGCGGGATACAGCCGGAATGACATAAAAATTAGCACCCTGGCTGTCATTCCTGCCCCGACGGGGGGCGTTGCTCCGAATGCCACGAAGTGACCCCGCCACAACGTGGTGACGTCGTCATTGGGGCAGGAATCCCCTACTCTTTTTTGATTTGTGCAATTTATCATGCGCCCAATTGATGTTTGGTGACTTTCGGATAATCGAAAGCCCGTCTGGTTTAAACTGCGATGAGACGGGAAGCATCCAATCAGGTGCTCAGCATTCGTTCCAGATTATTGTTATTCGCCAGCACCCCTTCAAAATAGGCGATGGTCTTTTTTAACCCCTCTTCCAATTTTATGGTGGGCTGCCAGTCCAATTTCTCTTGTGCCAGACGGATATCCGGCTGACGCTGCTCCGGGTCATCCTCCGGGAGCGGTTCATAACGAATCTTCGAGCGGGAGCCGGTTAATTCAATGACCTTCTCCGCCAGTTCGAAAATGGTAAATTCATCCGGGTTGCCCAGGTTAACCGGACCGATAAATTCCTCAGTCTCCATCATCCCCAATATCCCCCTCACCAGGTCATCAATATAACAGAAGGAGCGGGACTGTTTGCCATCCCCATAGATGGTAATATCGCGGTTTGCCAGCGCCTGGATGATGAAATTGCTGACCACCCTGCCATCGTTGGGCGCCATCCGCGGCCCGTAAGTGTTGAAAATCCGGATAATCTTGATATCCACCTGGTTTTGACGGTGGTAATCCATCATCAATGTTTCCGCTACTCGTTTTCCTTCATCATAGCAGCTTCGCCGTCCAATGGGATTGACATTTCCCCAATAGGACTCCGGTTGGGGATGCACCTTCGGATTACCATAAACCTCCGAGGTAGATGCTAACATCACCCGAGCTTTCACCCGTTTTGCCATCCCCAGCATGTTGATGGTGCCCATCACACTGGTCTTGATTGTTTTGACAGGATTAAATTGGTAATGTACCGGTGATGCCGGGCAGGCAAAGTGATAAATGCGATCCACTTCCAGCAGAATGGGTTGGATCACATCATGGCGGATCAACTCGAAATGATGATTATCCATCAGGTGAAGGATGTTCCGCTTACTTCCGGTAAAAAAGTTGTCAAGGCAAATCACTTCATTGCCCTGTTCCAGCAACTGCTCACATAAATAGGACCCGATAAATCCGGCACCGCCGGTAACCAGTACTCTTCGCATGGATATCTCGCTTCTTTTTGTAATATTGGGATTTGGATGTTTCGTAACACTCCCTCGCTATGAAACAATAGCTGAATGAGAATCAAGTAGGTTCGAATTCAACCCTTTTTCCCTTTCTCTTGCAAGAAAGGGGGAATCTCCCGCCGGGGTGGCTCCGCCAAAGGGGGGTGGTTTCGAAACCGGATGAGAAATACTATGACCATTTTCAAAGCGCTAAAGTGTTATGGTGTTTTCAAGAACCTTAATCCGAGGTGCATGCGAATCGCATTCGTTCGTTTACGATGGGTTTCCATCCTCCGCCGCCAATTCCGTCATCTCGTCCACCAATTGATTCAGCAACACCGTGTTGGCTTCGATCGGTTCCGGAGTGCTCATATCGACCCCGGCATCTTTTAGGAGATTGAGTGAATAATCGGAACTTCCCCGGGAGAGAAAATGCAAATAGGCATCGCGGGCAGCGGTATCCCCACGGATTATTTTCTGCGCCAGGGCAATGGCAGCCGAAAATCCGGTCACATACTTATACACGTAAAAATTGTAATAAAAATGGGGAATGCGGCACCAGTTGATTTCATAAAGCTCATCCATTACCAGTTCCGATCCGAAATACCTGGTATACAATTCCCGGCAAAGCCGGTTAAAAACTTCGGCAGTTAATCCCTCACCGCTTTCCGCCTTCTCGTGAATATCTCTCTCGAATTCTGCAAATAGTGTTTGAATGTACACCGTGCCCCGGATTTTATCAGCGTACTCATTCAGTAAATACAGTTTCTTTCGTTTATCCTCAGTGTGTTTTAGTAAATAATCCATTAACAACGCCTCGTTCAGGGTGGATGCAACCTCGGCAACGAAAATGGTGTACCGGCTGTAATGGTAAGGCTGGGCACGATGGGAATAATACGAATGCATGGCATGGCCTAACTCATGCGCCAGGGTAAACACATCATTAAGGGTGTGGTCGTAGTTTAACAAGATAAAAGGATGCACCCCGTAAGTTGCCCAGGAATAAGCGCCGGAACGTTTTCCCTTGTTTTCATAGACATCAATCCAACCTCCGGAAAAACTTTGCTGAAGAATGGACCGGTATTCCTCACCCAGGGGCTGTAATGCCTGAAGAACCGTCTGCTGCGCTTCTTCGTAGGGAATCTCAAAAGTAACATCACTGAGAATCGGAACAAACAAGTCCCAGGGATGAAGATCCGCCAGTCCCAGCAGCTTTTTCCGAAGCGAGATATACCGGTGGAGAGGCAGCAAATTACGGTTGATGGTCTCCACCATATTATCATAAACCGAAACCGGAATATTATCGCTGTCTAACGCTGCCTGAAGAGCGGTTGGGTACTTCCGAGCCCGGGCGTAAAAAATATTTCGTTTCAATGCGGTCGAAAGGGTGGCTGCCAGGGTGTTGGTCCACCTGGCGTAGGTTCCGTACATGGCAGAAAACGCATCCTCTCGTACCCGCCGATCGCGTGATTCCATAAATCGCAAAAACCTTCCCTTGGTAACCTCTACTTCCCTGCCCTCTTCATCTTTAATGGATGGAAATTTGATATCGGCATTGTTAAACATAGAAAAGATGGTAAACGGACCCTGCGCCAACTCCCCCCCCAATGCCAGCAAGCGTTCCTGTTCCGGGGGCAGCACATGAGCTTTACTGCGAATTAAATCATCAAAATAATGCCGGTATTCCTGCAAGCCTTTCTTCTGATTGATAAACTTCTGTAATTGCTTTTCCGGGATTGCCAGAATTTCCGGCTGGATAAAGGCTGTTGCCTGATTAATTTTCACCATTAACGAGGTTGCCCGATCCCGATATGCCTGGTAGCGGTTATTGGTAGTGTCCTCATCGTTATGCAAGCCAGCGTAAAGATACAATTTCCCGAACGTTTCATTTAATTGGTCGCGCATCTTCAGGCATGCCAGCAAGGTATCTGCTGACTCTCCCAATTGCCCGCGAAAAGTTTCAATCTCCGGAATCCGGCTTTCCAGTTCTGCAAATGTTTTTTCCCATTCCTGATCATTTGCAAAAATGCTATTTAGCTGCCAACGGTATTCCGGGGCAATTTCCGATCGTTCCGGCAGGGTATTCACCCCGTCAGTTCCTGTTTTGGGCAGCCAGCAAATGATCTCTTCTATCATCCGGTCTCTCCTTCCCTCTTCGCAGTTTCGTTTCAGTTCCTTCCGGTTTTCCGGTCAGTTGTTTCGGAAGGGTTCTCAAAATTGTAACATGTACAATTTTCCACTGAATGTTGTAACTAAAATAACAAATCTTCTTTTCTTTTATTTGAGCATCCGGACACGGCGCCTCCGGAAAAACAGGTAGCCGACTCCCCCGATTAACAAGAATCCAAACAGCACCGCTCCGGGGAGAAAATACCAGGGAAGGTAAACAGAGCGGTTCCCGGGATCGCCGAATAACACAAAAGATGCCCAAAAAACAGGATGTTGATAGGCTAAGTGATTTTGTTGAACGTTGCTGTTTAAAACCGAGCGTTTGGCGGCTGCTAATGCAACGGCTTTGGAAACCTGATCTTTTAAAAGATACCGATAAAATTGGGGCATCAATTGGGAAGTGAACTGATCATCCACTTTCCACAGGGTCATCATAACCGATTTTGCCCCGGCTCCCAGGAATAATCGTGGTAAGCCCAACACCCCTTCCCCGGCAACCAACTTTCCCTGTCCGGTTTCACAGGCACTGAGAGAAATTAAATCGCATCCGGTTAGGTTCAAATCGGAGATCTCATATCCCATCAGAAAACCATCATCCCGGGTATCATTCGACATTGCCAGCACCAGCCCGGAAAATGCATCAAAAGCACTGCCAACAAACCCATGGGTGGCAAAATGAATGATGTCATAATGAGAGATATTTTCTTTTAACCTCGCTTCGGTAAACTCATTGCGCATAAAAATTTTGGTGGAGGGAAATATTTTTTGAATCCCGCTCGCTTCCACCTCGGCATACGCCAGGGGGGAAAACCGACGGGCTATTGAGACGCCTTCCCGGAGTTTCCGATTGCTTTCCGCATGCGATCGATTCAATCGAGTAAAATTCCCTCCCGGGGGAGCTTTTGCCAGTACTTCATCAAGTTGCAAAGGATTGGCAAATGCCAGGATTTTCGGTTTCCGGAATCTCATTGAATGAGAAGGGTGAATTGTTAACGAAGTGGGGCTGTAGGTAAAGATGTATCGATGTTGCAGAAAATCTGCTGCATACAAGGGCGGGTCTGCCGGGGTAAAAAACGGTTTGGCTGACGCCCTGGTGAGCAATAACTCCAGAGGGAGATTGGTCATTGCCAGGTCCGGAACAATGACTAAATTTTCCGGAAGCTTCACCGTTTGCTCCACCGGCTGAATCAATTCACGGTACAACCGGTATGCTATATCTGCCCGAAAAACAACATCGGCAATATTTTGCTGATTCAATTGGTGAAAAGGACTCATCAATGCCGAAATAGCCTGATTTAATTCGTCAGCAGTGATGGAGAGGCGAACCACTGTCTTCATGTTTCCGGTAACCACTAACACGAACGAAGTGTTTTCCCCGATCTGATATTGAAGTAAACCGGACCCTAACTGCTTCAGTTGATTCTGTATTTGAGGAATCGTAAGGGCTTGAAGAGGTTTGGCGGTGGTGTCTTCTCGACTTTCATCCAGTAACCGTACCCGTTCTTCTAACAATTCATAACGAGACAATTCAATGCGGGTTAACAGGCTATCACGTGTTGATTGGGGGACTGCTTGATAGATGCTCGCTCGTAACGCTCTTTGCAAGCTTTGCAATTTTTGAGTTGTTAGTTGATAATTCTTATAGGCAGGATTGTCTTTGAATTTCTCATCATCATTTCGGTTCCCCAGGGAGAGGTCTTTTAACGAACGTCCCTGGGACATCTCCATAAAATAATAAATGCTGTCAATTCTAACCGGGTTATTCTCCCGGAGGTAGAGATCAAAATAACATTGGGCTAAATTTTTATACACGGAACTGTATCCACTGAAAAAGCCGATTCGGAATTGTTCTACTTTCAGAGAGGTTCGGCTTTTTTCAATATAATCCGCTGCTTTTCGGAACGCGCTTATTGCCGCCCGGGCACGGTTTGCTTTCATAAACATTTCGCCCAGGCCCTTATAAATAAAAATCCGTAATTTATACCCTTCTTCGGTTTGAGCCATTTCCCGGGCAACCTCCAGGGCATCATGATAATACTTCACAGCGCTTAACGAATCCCCCTGGAGACGTTTTAAATTACCCAGACCCGCCTGGCACCACCCAATATATATGGGATAATTTACTTTCATAGCAAAAGATAAGGCATTCAAATAATACGGTTCTGCTTGATGGTATTTTTTTTGTTCGATGTAAATTTCGGCAATCTGCCTGTTCCCAAAACATTTTTGGTAAACGCTGGAACTACGGGCAATGTATTCTTTAAAATTTTGAATCGCATTATCATACGATTTTGCTTCAAACAGGAGGTCACCCAATTTCTGCAATGCCGTAATCAAAAATCGTTTGGAATGATACGCACGTGCCAGGCGTAACCCTTCCTGATAACGAAAATGGGCTAATTCATATAAATGAACACTTTTATAAACATCTCCCTGGCCATTGGTAACCAGATTGAGAATGGAATGATTCTCCTTTTCATTCCTGACGAGAATATTCCAGGCACTATCATAAGCTGCCAGTGCCTGATGATAATGTTCCAGGAAATAAGACGACTGACCTTTTTCAAAATAGACCCTGGCGACCAGAGGCCGCATGGGAAAATGAGCAGCGGTTTGAAGAGCCGCATTGGCAATTTCCACCGCTTCGTGAGATTGGTTCAAAAATTTCAATGCTTCCGCATACCCCCGGCTGGCACTGACAAACGTAAAGAAATCCCCGGTGATTTGGGAAAGGTGATGGGCACGTTGGTAAAGTTCCAATGCCTGGCTGCGCCCCCATTTATCCGCAACAATATTGCCGAGGGCGTTTAACATAACCCCTGTAAATACCGAATCACCTTTTGATTGGCTTATCTCCAGCCCCCGGGTTACCAGGG
>CAYYGL010000121.1:0-14726 GCA_964471235.1 uncultured Calditrichaceae bacterium | reverse complement strand
GTATCCGCTGGTATCATTGCGGTAACGAAAAAGTTTTGATGACAAAAACAGATTTCTACAGGAACCCTTGCTTATCTACGTCCGAAATAGCGATTTCCTGAGGAGTAACACTTTTTTATATTCTCAATGACCTCTGTGCTCTCTGTGGTAAGATAACGGAATCGGTACAAATCTGCGAAAATCCGTGCCATCCGGGTCATCAGCGTTCTATTTTTCTGATGTCGAACCGATGTTATTCAATTTCCAGAATTATTTCCTCCTGGTGCTCAACCATACGAAAGCGTTCCGATGAGGGATGGAAAGATATTGTTTTTCGGTAACCGCTGCGTTCTCGGCACCTCTTCGCGCAACGACCACCTGGAGGGGGAATCCTATCGGTTAAGAGCTACCGGAAGGGTGTTTTGATAAAGTTCATGATTCCGACCGAAATCTTTACTATAATTGAACCCTGAGGAACGAAACCCGCCGGATATACCCCGGCACCCTGTCCAACTATCATTGGTTGGCAGGGTAATGATGAGAGGAAACCTTAAGCGAAATACCAACAGCCCCGGGAAAGGACGCCTATGTTAGACCTGAAATTTATTCGAGAGCATCCCGAAGACGTGAAAAAAGGGATTCGAAATAAGGGTGAAATGGGTGACGTAGATGCCATTTTAGAGCTGGATGGCGAACGCCGCCGGTTATTACAGCATGTGGAAAAATTAAAACACGAGCGGAATCGACTTTCTCAGGAAGTGAGTCGATTGAAGAAACAGGGGCAGGATGCCCACGCGATTATCGAACAGACCCGTCAAATCAGTCAGGAAATTAAGCAGGTAGATGATCAGTTAAAGCGTGTGGAACACCGGCTGGCGGAAGCGCTGGATAGGATTCCCAACCTGCCCCATTCCAGTGTTCCGATCGGGAAGGATCCTTCGGATAATGTGGTGATAAAAGCGTGGGGAAAAATTCCCGAATTTGATTTTACCATAGCGGATCACCTGGAGATTGGGGAGCGGTTGGATATTATCGATTTCCCCCGGGGTGGTAAAATCAGCGGTCGTGGATTTCCGGTATACAAAGGGCAGGGCGCTCGACTGGAGCGGGCATTAATCAATTTTATGCTGGATGTTCATACCCGGCAGCATGGATATAAGGAAATTTTTCCCCCGTTTATGGTGAATGCTGCCAGCATGCGCGGCACCGGGCAGTTACCGAAGATGGCAGAGGATATGTATCTGGTGGAAAAAGACGAATTATTTTTGATCCCCACCGCCGAGGTGCCGGTCACCAATCTTCACCGCGATGAGATACTTTCCGGGCATGATCTGCCAATAAAATACTGCGCGTATTCCGCCTGCTTCCGCCGGGAAGCCGGTTCCTGGGGAAAGGAAACCCGGGGGTTCCTGCGACTTCACCAGTTTAATAAGGTGGAATTGGTAAAGATGGTACTGCCGGAAGAGTCCTACCGGGAGTTGGAATCCCTGCTGTTAGATGCCTCCAGGATTCTGGAATTGTTGGGACTTCCTTACCGGGTGCTGGAATTATGCACCGGCGATTTGAGTTTTGCCGCTGCCAAATGCTACGATATCGAGGTATGGTCCCCGGCAGAGAAAAAGTGGTTAGAAGTCTCCAGTTGCAGCAATTTTGAAGCTTTCCAGGCGCGACGAATGAATCTGCGTTTTCGGCGAGCCGCCGGCAGCAAGCCGGAATTCGTGCATACTCTGAATGGCTCCGGCGTGGCCACCCCCCGCTTAATGGTGGCGCTGCTGGAGTGTTATCAACAGGAAGACGGTTCGGTTCTGATTCCGGAACCGCTGCGGGAATATACCGGCTTTAATGCCATTAAAAGAGAAGTTTAACAAGTCTGTTATGTTGGATACGATACCCTTTGGGGCGATGGGAAATGATTCGACAGGGATTCACTTGCTGAACCGATTGATAGACGGGGAAGAGACGGGTGGGTGATAACCATTTTCCTTTTCGTTGCCATTTCACCCCCTGCCCGTTCAATTCCCTGAACCCTCCGGAGCCCCTCATCGCAAATCGGCCCTTTGATGACGGGTATTGTTGAGCGATGCCAGTACAATCCCAAACATCGGAATGGAAAGATGCTGCGAGCACTCCTTTTTATCATTGTTGTGATAACTGCAACCGGCGTCGGGGCGCTGATGGTGATTGTGGTGGGCTTATTTCAGAAATATTCACGCTTTAGTTATAACGTGATTGTCCGGAACTGGGCAAAGTTGGTCGTCTGGACCTCCGGTTCAACGGTTACCGTTGAAGGAGAATCCAACATTACCTCCCAAACCCCCTATATAGTGGTTAGCAACCATCAGAGTCACATGGATATCCCGGTATTGCTGGGCTATTTACCGCTGCGGATGACCATACTTGCCAAAAAAGAACTGTTCCGCATCCCCATTTTTGCCCAGGGAATGCATGCGATAGGGGTGTTAAAGATTGACCGCAGCAATCACACTCGCGCCCTGGAAACTTTAAAAGAGGCGGAAAAGGTTCTCAAACAGCACCGGATATCGGTACTGGCTTTTCCGGAAGGAACCCGCAGCCGAACCGGATTGCTGCAGCCCTTTAAAAAAGGCGCATTTGTAATGGCAATTAACAGCGGGATCGATATATTACCGGTCACAGTGAGCGGCACCTTCCCGATCTTACCCAAAGGCAAATTCATTGTTCGTCCCGGAACCGTCACTCTGACCATCCATCCCCCGGTATCGGTAAAATCATACCGTTTTGAAGACCGGGATCAACTCATTGCTGTCGTTCATGATATGATAGCCTCAGGGTTATCCCAACATGCCCGGGTGTAAGCACTATGATAAAACTCCTTCCCTCCCGGAAGAAGGATTGACCCGTTGGCAGACGAACGGAAAGAACGATTGGAAATACCTCAACAACAGAGCTGTCTCGGATGAACATCAGATTTGCCAAAAAGAATTTGAAGCTTTGTTTAAGTGCGGTTGTTCAATAAATTTAAAATGATTTATAAAAACCACAGGATTGATTAGAGGGGTTTTCATGCGTTTGGATGAATTACTAAGTCAGGAACTCGTCACCCTGGAATTGGCACACACGGGGAAATTTGATGTGATTGAGGAACTGCTGGATTTGTTGGTGGAAGCCGGAAAAGTTACAGACCGGGAGACGGCACTGAAAGATTTAATCGAGCGGGAAAAATATCTATCCACCGGGTTCGAAAACGGATTGGCAGTGCCGCATGCAAAATCCAAAGCGGTAACGGAGATGGTGATGTCATTCGGGTTAAGCCGGGAAGGGATTGATTTTGACTCCCTGGACGGTAAACCCACTCATTTCATTTTCTTACTACTCTCCCCACCGGACATTAGCGGACCCCATATTCAAACCCTGGCATTGATCGCCAGGAATTTTCAAAAAACGGAGATAATCGATAAAGTTCTCCGGGTACAAACCGTTGATGAACTGTTAAACCTGTTCCACGAATTTAAATAAACGTATAAAATGTGTGCCCATCTGCCAGAAACATTTGAACCGCTACTGAAGAAAATTCATGCTCGACTGTTGGCAAGCGTGCCCCCGGAATTGCCGGTCAGTTTGCGGGATCCCATTCACTATTTTTTGAACCTTCCCAGTAAAAAAATTCGTCCTCTGATGACTCTGTTTGCCTGCCAGGTCTGCGGCGGCACAACAGAGGATGCTCTGCCGGCGGCTACTGCGGTAGAGTTGTTCCACGACTTTACCCTGATTCATGACGATATCATGGACCAGGATGAATTGCGGCGGGGGTTTCAGACCCTGCACGTGAAGTATGATGACGGCACAGCCATTCTGGTCGGAGATGCCCTGATCGGGTTGGCGTATCAGCAACTCATGGATTCGCCCGCCAATGTGCTGGATCGCGTTGTGCAAATGTTTACCGAAGCCTTGATAAAAGTGTGCGAGGGACAGGCTTTAGACAGGGATTTTGAGAGTACTGAAGAAGTCAGTGTGGATGCGTATCTGGATATGATCGGTAAAAAAACCGCCTGGTTGTTTCAAACCGCCTGTTCCCTGGGAGCCATGTGTGCCAATGCCGGGGCAGACCAGGTGGGCGCCCTGCAAAAATTCGGCTACTCGATTGGATTGGGATTTCAAATTCAGGATGATCTGTTGGACTTTGTGGCGGATGAGCAGCGGCTGGGAAAAAAAATCGGCAGCGATTTTCGGATGCACAAAAAAACTTATGTCACCCTCAAATACCGGGAGATGGTGCAGCAATCTCCTGAGCTCAAAAAAGAGTTTCCCCGGCGCGCCGGCGATTTCCCCTCCTTCTCCGATTTCCAGGCTGCCCTGAACCGCCTGAACATTGTTGCCAAAGCCCGGGAAGAAGCAGAACAATTCATTGAGCAGGGACTGAACGCCCTGGCAGAAATCACCCCGCCCGGAGAAGAGAACCCCCTTTTTCGTCTAACCCGCTTTTTGCAGAACCGCCAATACTGAAACGGGAAAGCGGTTTCCCCCAACCTGTTCTACACCATACAACGCCAGAACTTGACCGCCAACAACGGTTTCCCCGGATCGGCAGCGCTGCCCATCTTTCCGGAACGCCGTTTTATTCGCCGGGTTTCCGGGGAGCGGTATCGACATTGTCCAGGAGGTGCTGCATCAGGCGCAACAGGTCTTCCCGGATGGCGGGCGGGAGGGCGGACCACAGGGTTAGCAGCCGGGCATGGGGGAAATACGACGGGGTGGGTTCCCCGACCCCGGTAGCAGGAGAGGGGGGGCTCCCTTCCCCGGTCAGCAGCCATTCCATGGTGGTATTGCCCAGCCGGGCGATTTTAAGCAGCACATCCGGGGGCGGCAGGCGTCCCTGCAAATAGAGGGAAACCGCCGGCTGACTGATGCCCAGGGAATCCGCCAACTGCCGCTGGGTGATCCCTGCTTTTTTCATAATCATCGCAATACGGCTCCCCACCGAGCTTTTATCCACCATCATCCTGCCAAAAACGAAAAGGGTTGAAATCTTGAATTACTTTTGTTATATTACAATTGTAATATAACCCTAAAAAAGGAATGGCACAAGTGCAAAACACATCTCTCCCGGTGCCGGAACATTGGCTTTACTGGAGCCTGCGCCATCCCGAATGGTTGCAACAGCCTTTCATTTCCGTAGAAGGCCATACGATTGAATTATGGCACCCGGGCGAAATCAACCCCACCGACGGTCCCGACTTTGTGCACGCCCGGATGGTCATCAACGGCATTCGTTACGGGGGAGACATTGAATGCCATATCACCGCAAGAGAGTGGTACCGGCACGGGCACGAGGGAGATCCTCGTTACCAGCGGGTGATATTACACGTATTATGGGAAGCGGATCCCCCGCCGCCAACAGCCCTTAGCGCCCGTTTTCCCCATGTGGTGCTTCGAGATCACCTGCGGTTATCCCTGGGGGAGTGGCGCCGACAGATGTTGAAATGGGAAACCTCCTTCCCGGAGATAACGCCCGGAAGCCCCCCGCCCCCGGAAAACGAATTCCAGTTGTCTTCTCTTGCCGAGGAACGTTTTGCCCGGAAGCAAATTCGGTTGAAGCGCTGGCTGCGCCTATTTTCGTTTCCCGATGTTCTGATGATCGTCATTGCCGAAGCCCTGGGGTATCGGCACAATCAATTTCCTTTCCGGCAGTTGTTGTGGGATGTTCCCGGCAGCACCCGGGAACTGCTCTGGCAACGCCTCCATCTTTCTCCCCTGGCAATCTGGGTATGGCTGGCATTGCGCGCCAATTTACTGAACACCGTTCTGATAAACCGCTACCGGGAGGCAGAGGATGCGGCAGCCCGGCAGGTGCTTCGCTGGTGGCAAATCTTCCGGGAACGGGGGGAGTGCCCGGTGCTCGCCCTGAGTGACTGGCATTTTTCCCGGGTGCGCCCCCACAATCACCCTCTGGCGCGGCTTGCCGGTCTGGCACAATTGCTTTTTCAGTATTCCACATCCGCCCTGTTTCGGGAATTGCTGGCAGATGCCCTCTCCCGCCAGCCGTTGCATACCTTGCTGCCCCGTTGGATCCGTCGTTTGCATATTCCCCTCTCTCCCCAATTGATGACCGCACTTCGGCTGAGCGGTGCCATTTCCAGGCCGCCCGTTCATGCCATGGGGCTCACCCGCATCAAACAATTCCTGATGAACGGGTTATTGCCGCTGCTGTGTCTCTGGGCAGATAAATCCGGCAGTCCCGGGTTTCGTTATTACCTGGAGGGCATCTACGAATCCTTTCCGGCTTGTGAAGACGAAGGATTTATTCAAGCATCTCTCCCACGCTCACTTTCGGTTCGCCAGAATGCTCTCCTCTCCCGGTCGGGTTATTATCAACAAGGATTGTTAGAATGGCTTTCCCGGGGGCAGCAAAAGCCCCCCGGGTTATTTGATGTGCCGCCTTCCTCTCGGGGGGAAGCCGAAATCTGTTTCCACCCCGAAAAGCAAAAAAGGATTTGACTCTGTGTTGTCGGCGGGATTAAACTACTGCCGGAGTTCGGTTTTCCCTTTTAAAACACCGTCCGAAGAACCGGCACAGGGGAAGCGGCAGAAAGGGAAGACGATTTGGGGAAGGAATCAGGTATGACCGGAATGCTCGGAAGAAGAGAAGAAACGGAACATCGAGCGGATTGATGAGCGATTGGATGACAATGATTGACAATGTGATTAAACTGCTGATAGCGGTATTGAGCGGCAGTTTTGTAGGGCAGTTTCGGAACAGTGAAGCCCTGATGAGCGGACGGTTTTTTCATATTTCCATTGCCCTGGGTGCCTGCTTAATGACCTTATCTTCGGTTAACCGGATTTCCGGAGACCCCGGAGAAGCAGTGCTGCATGTGGCGTTGGGGATGGGGATGGTGGGCGCCGGGGTAATCATTGGGGAGAAAGGGAGCCCCGGAGGGATTAAAACAGCTCTCACGCTGTGGCTGGCGGCGGCCTTTGGCGTTGCCGCAGGTGCCGGCTTTTTTCTGGAAGTGGCGGTGGCGGCTCTGTTGATGTTCCTGTTGGTGAACATTATGAACCGTTGATGTTCCGGAGTGCCCGGAGGGGGAAAAACGCGGTAGGCAGTGGTTCCTCTGCCGGGAACCGGCTCCCTACGAAGCAGCACCGCCGGGCAGGCTTCTCATCCCCGCAGTTTCCAAAAGTGACCTGTGACAACTGATCGGATAAATGAAAAAAGACAATGTTAAGCCATTCAGCGGAAGAACCGATAAACCAAAGACAGGAAAGGAGAAGTGTCTATGTTACCGATGTGGTATGAATCTCCTTTGTTCTTAAACACTCTGTATGCCATCGGGGGAGTAATTCTGGGAATTTTTGCCGCAATCATCACCTATCGGTTGTTCAACCGGGTTACCCATTTTGACATTCCCAATGAACTGGAGAAGGGGAACCTGGCAGTCGGTGTCGTCGTATGTGGTATTTTCATTATGATCGGACTAATTGTGGGATTAATTATCGGGATGAGTTTAAACTAAGCGGATATGAAGCAGTTTTACAGACATTTGGGAGGGGCACTGCTCACCGGTTTACTGATATTGCCCGCCTGCACAACTCCCCAAACAAGTGCGGCATCCAACAGGGGGGACCAGGACACTCTGGTGGCGATGATCGAGAAGCAAATTGCCCGGAAGAAACAGCGACAGCAGGAAGTGGAACTGTTCCGCGCCCGCTATCTGCCCCGGAACTTCGACAAGAAGATTCGTGAATATTACCCCATTATCCGGAAATATTCCAAACGATATGGCTTGGATTGGCGGTTGATCGTCGCTCAGATTTTAAAAGAGTCCTATTTCAAGGAAAATGCCCGGAGTGAAGTGGGGGCGATTGGGTTGATGCAAATCATGCCCCGTACTGCCCGGGAGATTACCCGGGAACTGGATATTGCCCGAATTTCCAAAGACCCCCGGGAGAACATCACTGCCGGCATCTACCATCTTTATAAACAGTTAAAATACTTTCCGGAAGCCGACCCGGTGAACCGGATAAAATTAGCGCTGGCAGCCTACAACTGCGGACCGGGGAGGATCTTTGACGCCCGGGATATTGCCCGCTACAAACGGTTAGACCCCAATACCTGGTCTGCTATCCGCCAGACGCTTCCCTTATTAACTCCGGATTACTGGCAGCTTCATCTGGATGTCTGGGAGCAAGGCACCCCGCCCCATGGATATTTCTACGGGTATGAACAAACGATTGATTATGTGGATGACATTTACAGTAAGTATCAACTGATCAAACAAATGTTTTAGGGTTCTATTCCGCCCACTTCCAACGGGATGGTATTGGCATTGGGGGCGCTGAACAGTTCCACCTTTTTTCGTTTGGGAGTTTCGATCCGCAAGGAGCCCTGTTGGGGTGCCCCATAAAGCGAAACAGGTACCGCTTTAACCCTTCCCCCGGGCTGGTTCCCGACCAAACGCGACTTTCCCTCTCCTTACCCTGATTAAATCATCACGATGGGATCTCTTCTCCAACGGAGCCCCGTTTGCCAATGACAACGTCACTCCCGAGGGGATCACATTGTAATACGTTGGTGCGGCATCCTGTTGTGAACAGAGGATAAACGGCAGAGACGCGGCGGTCCCAGCGTTGTTATGAGTAATGTCGGTTCGACATCGGAAAAATGGAACGCTGATGACCCGGATGGCACGGATTTTCGCAGATTTTTTTAATATGATGGCCAATCAGCCGTGTCAATCAGCGCGCTCTATGGCTTCTGGGTTCTATTTCAAGGGACGTCGAACTCACGTTCCTTAAGCTTTCCGATAAGGGTTGGGAAGATTTTGTTTTTCTGAAACCTCTGCGTTCTCTGCGCCTCTTCGCAAAACGACCAATTCGTGGGTGGTGAATCATATCGGTTAAAAACCATTTCTTTATCAGAAAATTCTTTGATTTTGCTTTCATTTCCGTAAATTTGTCCGTTTTCGACGAACAGGTCCGGTTTGTTGAAAACGCCGGTAAAGGATCATGAAATTATATAGGTTGTCAGCTTATGAAACGGAGTAATAATCTTGTCAAATGGATGATAACAGGGGTGTTCCTGAGTATCTTACTCTTTCGTGGCGGGCATGCTCAGGAAGAGACACCAGCAGACTGGAAAGCGTTTAAAGCCCGCGCCGCCGGGTATTACCAGGTGTTGAGTAAGGACTCCATCAACAATTTCTCCTGTTTTATTTCAGCCGATTTTTATATCGATTTTATCAAATCCATTGCCGATAGCAATTATTATTACCCGCTGAAATATATCTGGACGCGCAGTGCCGACCAATATTTTGTGTTGCAGCCGCTGCCGGAGAATTTAAGCGATTCCCTGCGCCGGGAGGTGCTGGTGCGGGTTCAGGAGTTGAAAAATCTCTTCAATGGCATCATGCTGGATTGGTATCGGTACAGTATTCGAACTCCGCTGGATGATGTTCCCGATAGTGCCCGGGTGAAATTTGCCCGCGATACAGTCGGGGTCTTCTATCAGTTTCAGGAAGAAAACCAGAAGGTGGAAGTTCAGGAGACATACAGCCGAGCCGGGCAATTGGGCAGGGTAATCTGGCGGAACGGCGCCCAGAAAGTGGTAACCTATCCCCTATTCGATGAAGTGGAAAACAAGTGGTTATGTATCGGATGGGATAGTCAGCGCTATCAGAATGACGCCATCATCAGCGGTGTGGCGGTTCGATTGGAATTGGTAAAAAAGAACGGCCAGTTTTTGCCGGTTCAATTTAACATCATCGTGCAAACCCAGGAGAACCCGGAGCAGCAGATATTAACCAGTATTTACATCAAGAATTTTATATTTAATGAAAACTTTCAAGTATTATCTTCTCCGGGCGAATCTGTTCCTCCGAAACCGACCCCTCCCGGACAAATACCCGCCTTCGTCACGCCGGATAGTGCGGGTAAAACACCGCCCCAGTAGTCACCGGGGAATACGAATCAAACTTCTCTGCACTTCAATTTCGGGAAAACCAGCGCAACATCCCATGTTTATAGACCGCCCTTTTCGGCGGCGGGAAAAACGTTCGCCGGTGATGTTCCCAATAGAGAGAGTTGACCAGTCCCCCCCATCCCAGACGAAGGATAACCATCAACGTTGACATTTTAAAACGCATTGAATTCCCCCTGAACAATGAAAGCTCATTTATCAGCAGAAACGGGTTATCGAGAGTGGGAGCCGCCCCTCGCTGCCCTCTATTTTTCCAAACCGCCGCTGTTCCCGTTTTTACACCCGGATCGCCGAGCCGGAAACAATGCTCATTTGTTCCGAGACCAGGGTTAGCAGCACCCGGGCAATTTTTTCCGGCGGTGTCCAGGCATCCCGTTTCGCATCGGGCATGGCGCGGCGATTGGCTTCCGTATCGATTATCCCCGGCAACAGGGCATTGGCACGAATCCCATGGGAACGCCCCTCTTTTGCCAGCACCCGGGTTAAGGCAAGCACCGCCTGTTTACTGACCGCATAGCTTGCCATACCGGCTGGCAACTCCAGGGCGCTGGCGGCCGAAACGGTCACCATCACACCACCGCCGGTTTTTTTCATCAATCCAAATGCCCCCCGGGTACATAAAAACGTACTGGTCAGATTCTGGTCAATCATTTCCTGCCATTTTTGCAACGGGGTTTCGGAAATGTCACCGCCCATCCAAAATCCTCCCGCCAGGTGTAACAGGGCATCCAGCCTGCCAAATTGTTCTGCAATGCGGTTGTATAGAGTGTTTACCGAATCTTCTTCAGTCAGTGAAGCGGCAATCCCGCTAAGGTTTTCCGGGTTCGGACAGAGGGATCGTAATCGTTCCAACTTCGCGGCGTTACGGTAAACGGCAATCACCCGGGCATGATGTTGGGTAAAGGCTGCGCTCACCACTCTGCCCAATTCCCCGGTGGCGCCGGTGATTAATATAATCCGGTTTTTCATGCTCATGGATGGTTGCCCTCCTCTGTTTGGGGATCGGTTAACCGAAAGCGCCACTCTCCCTTGGGAAACTGGCTCTTTAACCGCCCCCGGTCTGCTACCCCGTATCCGATAACTAACTGATTATATTTTACGATCGTTTGTCCGCTGCTGTCAACCGGAATATTGGTGATTTCCCGATTAACAAATTTTTCCAGGGTCTCCAGGTGGTCAATTTCAACCACATGCTGCCGGGCATGACGTCCGAGAAGGTGGCACCCCGGGGTGTTGAATTTGGCGCCGTGGGTCATGGGCGTAGCCAGGGGCAGTCCCATCTGGAGATGGGAACCGTAGAAAGGGAAGTCTGTCATCTCTTTGCTGCAAAAGACAATGTTTTTCTGCATCCGATACACCCACTCCTGAAATGCCCTCTCCGGGAGGTCGAAATGATTGATGAGATAATTGAGGTATTTTTTGACCGGTGAATTATGGGAGTGAAGGAACGTGACATGGCGGGGTGGTTTCCGTTTATCCGGCCGGGGATGAGGCATTGCATCGGTTTTGCGCAACCGGGCAATATAGAATCCTTCGGTAAGGCTGTCAATCGGGTAAATCCGGATGGTTTTTTGCAAGTGCGGATGAAAGCGCATTTCTTTGAAACGGGTTAACCCGGGACGTGCCGGAACGCCTTCCACCGCAATGGGTTCAACCTCCACCGGAAATTCGTTCAGGGCAAAATCAACAATGGCTTCATTTTCTTCTACCGTAAGGGTGCAGGTGGAATAGGTTAACACCCCGCCGGGGCGTAATGCTTTAATGGCGCTCATCATTAAATTTCGCTGAGATGCTGCCAGGCGTCGGCACTGGTCCGGTGACCACCAACTCACTACCTCCGGATTCTTATGCAGGGTGCCCAGACCGGAGCAGCCCGGATCCAATAAAATCCGGTCGAAGGTCTCAAAATAAGCATTACCGAACTGTTCGCCGTACCATTTCAGCACGATGACATTGGTCAACCCCCAGCGTTCGATATTTTTGCCCAAAGCCCGTAAACGTTTCGGGACAATATCATTGGCGACCAGTATCCCCCGGTTTTCCATTAACGCGCCCATCTGGGTGGTCTTGGAACCCGGTGCAGCGGACATATCCAGCACCCATTCTCCCGGTTGCGGGTCTAACACCAGCGCCGGAATCATGGAAGAGATATCCTGCACATAGATATGCCCCAAAAAGTGGGACAGCGATTTCCCAATCGGATATGGCTGGTAGGTGATTTGAAAAATGTTGGTGTGGGGAGAAACCGGCTGAAAGCGAAACCCCTGCCGGGAAAACAATGCCTTTTGAGCAGAAATGTCTCCTTTCAAGGGATTAAAGCGAAAGGTGTGGGGAAGCTTGCTGCCGATTTGCTCATACAGCAGTAATTTATCTTTCCCCAACAGAGCGTCAAATAATTGATCCAATTCACCGGAGATTCGGTACGCCATTTTTCCTTCTTTCCATTGCAACATGAGAAGGAATATAAGGGAAGGGGGAAGGGAAGGGAACTAAAAAATAAGCGGCAAAGTTTGCGCCCCGGTATACCGGCTCAACCGTTCCTATCATTGGCAGGAAGATTCAGAACAGATGGCATGGGGCAGATACCGGATTAAAAGCGGCAACTCAGGCAATCAGGGCAATGCCGATATCCATCACATTTGTGCCGGTGGGTCCGGTTTTAATCAAGCCTTCAATTTTTTGAAAGAAGTGGTAGGCGTCGTTGTTGGCTAAGAACTCGTGGGGATGGAGACCGGCGAGGGAGGCTTTTTCCCGGGATGACTCGGTGATGATGGCGCCGGCGGCATCCGTGGGACCATCCTTGCCGTCGCTGCCGCAACTGAGCAGGGCAAAGGGATAGTCGAGATCACTCAATTCGATCAGAGCGGAAAGTACGAACTCCTGGTTACGCCCCCCCAACCCGGAGCCGGTAACGGTTACGGTGGTTTCTCCGCCGAAGAGCAGGCATGCCGGAGGGCGAATGGGATGGCCGTTGGAAATAATCTGTTTCACGGTGGCAGCGATTACCTGGGCGGCATACCGACTCTCGCCCCGCAGGTTACGACTGAGCAGATGGGGAAAATACCCCAGCTGGCGAGCTTGCTGTTTAGCAGCAATCAGAGCCGTCAGGTTATTTCCCAGAATGATATGATACTGTCGGTAAAATACGGGGGCATCCGCTTTCAGCGTTTCCCCGGCGCTTTGGGTTTCCAGCGCTTCCGAAACTTCCGGGGGAAGGGAGTTCCCGAGGCGGTATTTCTCGATAACTGCCCGGGCGTCGGAAAATGTAGAGGTATCCGGTGCGGTGGGTCCCGAAGCAATGGTATCCAGACGGTCACCAATGACATCGGAGATAATCAGGTTGTAACATTCAGCCGGGGCAATTATCTTCGCCAGTTTACCTCCCTTAACAAGGGAGAGGTGTTTCCGCACGATGTTTAATTCCTGGATATTGGCACCGCTTTTCAACAGCAAATCGGTGGTAACCTGCATGGCTTTCAATCCCACATGGGGGGGGTATTGTGCCAGTAATGCCGAGCCACCGCCGGAAATCAGACAGATCACCAGGTCTTTTTTTCCTGCTTTCCGGGCAATTTTTACCAATTCAGCAGTGGCGTATAGTCCGTTCTCGTCCGGTAGAGGATGCCCGGCTTCACGCTGTATCACTTTTCGACAGTTAGCCATATACCCGTAAGGGACGATCACCAAACCGGCGGTGAGATAGTCCGATAAAATAGGTTCCAGGGCTGCTGCCAGATATCCGGAGGCTTTCCCGAAACCGATCAAAAACACCCGCTGAAAATCGAACAAATCAATATCATGATGCCGAATCCTCAGTCGGTTGTTGTTCCGAGAGACCTGCTGCTGGATCAACACTTCCGGAGAAACGGCATGTAGCGCTGTATTAAGGAGCTGCAAGGCATGTTTATAATGGTTCATTATCTTTCCCGGATGACGCCATTCGCTACTAAACGGATTGTTTCGCAGGGGAGTCCCCTGCGAAACAATCCGGAGCATTCAATTTTTTCTGAAATTTTAACATAGCGTCAAAATAAGCCGGTTCAAAATAGTTTATGAAAATTTCCAGCGGTCGGCAGTTTTTCCTCATCCACCCGGATGAGCAGCTTTTACCCCGAAAACCGGGGTTAAACCGCTGGGCACGGTCTCGGGTACCCTCAGCAGAAAATCCGGCAGCGTGGTGCCCGGATCGGTTAAGGCTTTCATAAACTCGACCAGATCAGCGATTTCTTCTTCCGTTAAGCCCAGCGGCTGCCGCAACGACTCCGGCAGCATATCATCGGTCACTGCAGGATGACGGGGCTGAGCGCCGTTGTTGTAAAAACGTACCACTTCTTCCAGGGTCCGAAACACTCCATCGTGCATATATGGAGGCGTTAACTCCACATTCCGCAAAGTGGGAGTTCGGAACGCATAGCGGTCGCTGCTGTTAAGGGTATGTTCCTCACGACCGGTATCGTCCCCGGGAATAACGTTCTTGCCGGGTCCTTCCTGTGGCACTCCCTGGACAACGAAACTAAAGTTACTAAACATGGGGCCGTTATGGCATTCGGCACACTTTGCCTTGGTAAAAAACAATTCCAGACCGCGCTTCTGCATTTCCGACAAGGCATTGTCATCTCCTTTTACATAACGGTCGTAGGGGCTATTAGGAGTGACCAACTCCCGTTCATAAGCAGCAATTGAACGGACATAAGTGGATGAGTCAATAACATCCGCCCGTAAACCGGAATCCACCTCGGCGGCTTCTTCGGGAAAAGCCATCCGAAAATACATTTCGTATTCCGGAATATTT
>CAYYGL010000120.1:0-14792 GCA_964471235.1 uncultured Calditrichaceae bacterium | reverse complement strand
GGTATGGTTATAGTAAATTTCCATAGTTTTCTCTGTCCCAACCCCAGCAGGGGTGACATATTAAAAAAGTGTCCGGTAGTGAAATTGCCAATTTTGAAATTGACAGCATTTTGTCCACTTGACGTCACTAATGGCATAGGAGAAGTAGCGCCAGGGCGCCGGGAGACCGGAGCGAGAAAATTCGTTTCGTAAGAAAATTCAGAGCAAATTATTTCTGTTCACAAACCGGGGATTTACGATGAGCCAATTCCAATTTGTCACTCGCTGGTCATTTCAAGCGCCTATTGAAAAAGTGTGGGAGATGCTCAACCGGCCCGAGCGTTTTCCGGAGTGGTGGCCAGGCTTTGAACAGTCGGAGCTGCTTTCCGGCGAGGCGGGCGCCATCGGCGCGGTGTATGGTTACCGCGTAAGGGGCAGCGCCGGATTGATCTTCGATTTTACCTTGCAGATTGAAGAGAAGCAGGCTCCGCGATACCTGCGCCTGAAGGCTGACGGGGATTTCGTGGGTAGCGGCATCTGGAATTTGAGCGCCAGGGGCCTGGATACCCTTGTCACTTACGACTGGCGGGTCGGCGTGACCCGTCCGGCCTTGCGGCTGCTGGGCCAACTGCCCGGTGTGCGCAGCTATATGGAGCGCAGTCACGACAAAGTCATGGCGCAGGGGGGAGAGAATCTGTCGCGGCTGCTGAAGTCTGCTGCATGCACTGCCAGTAATCCTGGAATGCCGACGAAGCAAAGATGAAACAAAAAGCCGATGCCAACCGGGCACACACTACGCATTGATTGCCCGGGAATTTCCTGGACGCCTATAATTATGCCCCGTTCCTGTTTTCCTTTGAGCACAGGGGCGGGGCAATTTTCTTATAAAAACAAACCGGCAGTCGCACCGAAAGCACCCTTTTCGGGGCAAACTTCAGCTTGCGGAATGCTACCGAAGTAAAACCATCTTGTGGGTCTGCGTAAATGACAGGCTGGCCTGCCCCGGCCTGTCCTGGGAAGCCTGTCCTACGGTCAATTGATACAGATATACCCCACTCGCCGCCGGCTTCCCGGCATCGTTGGTACCGTTCCACTGGACGGTGTAACGGCCTGTCCCCAAACGCTCATTCACCAGTGTTTTGACCTCTCTCCCCAGTAGATCATAGATTGTCAGCGTTACCCATTCCGCATCCCAACCTGCCCCTCCGGTGATGCCGAATTCCACATTCGTTATCGGGTTAAAGGGATTGGGATAATTCTGCTCCAGGTGATATTGTCGTGGGATGCTCCCCTGCCCCGCGTTGATGCCGGTGGGAAACAGGGTAAACCGGCTGAGCACCCCCAGGTGATCGGAACAGTAGTTATTCCCGCTGTAGGGCTGATCCATGACCACCCGGGAATCAAATACCGTTAAACTGCCGGTATTTTTAAGAAAAATATAGTCAATGCGTGTGTTGGGTGCGCCGGAGGGTACCGTGTAGCCGGGATCGCCGGGATTGGCATCCGCATAACTATCGACGTAGAACGTGTCGCCGCCGGTATTGGTGAGCAGTTGAATTGTGGGAGCGGTGGGGGGATCATTAAAATCGCCACTGAGGATAGAAGCGATTCCGCTATGAGCAGTTTCTTTTTGAATAATGTAGGCGATAATTTGCTGCACCTGCTGCACCCGCACCGTGCTGCTGTTATACGAAAGGTGGGTGTTAAACATATTCACCATCCCCAGGGGCGTGTCGATGTAATTCCACACCACCTTGCGCGGAAAGACACCCGGCACCAGCGACAGGAACCCCTGGTTCTGCACCGGGTATTTGCTAATGATGCCGATATACTCCCGAAACTGGTTGTTCCAGGAAAGATGGGTGAAGCTTTGGTAAAAATGATAGGGAACGCCGAAATGGGCGCTCAGGGAATCAGCGATCCGCTGCCCCTGATTATTGGCGCCATTCAGCAATTCATTGATCTCCTGCAAGCCGATGATGTCCGGATCAAGCACCTTCAACTTTTGGATGATGTGGAATAGCCGGGTTTCCGGGTCAGTGCCGGGCTTCATGCCTTCCAGGTTGTAGGTCATGACCTTGAGCGTATCCTGGGCAAAAACGGATATGCATAGAACACTCAACAAAATAAAGACAGTGCGCATAAAAAAGTTTTCCTTCCTGTTATTAGTATAGTAGCCACGGAAGAACACGGAAGAAACGCGGATTATATCATGAAATAAGACTGGAACCCATCTTTCTATTAAACCTGTTTTTATATCCGTGTTCAATCCCCCAACGGGGCAGGTGTGTGCATCCGTGGCGAAAAAAAGAGCCGCGGATGGGCACGGATGAAACGCGGATTTTTTTATAAATAAACCTCAAATCAATCCTTTTTCTAAATCTGTTTTTATATCCGTGTTCAATCCGCCAACGGGGCAGGTGTGTAAATCAGTGGCTATTAATTCAAAATAGTCCATCCGATTGGTTAAATTGTAAGATCAACCATGAGAAACCTGTGCAAACACCTGCGCAAAATCTTCAATACTCGTCGGGGTGGTGCTTTCGGCGTCGCGTTTGGCTTTCTCTAAAACTTTGCCGGCGTTCATGGCTTTGATGAATTCGATCATATTATCCGCCACGCTTTCGCTGCTGCCCATCTGCTCCAGCATGGCTTTGCGGAAATCATCATAGGGGAATTCCACATATTGCAAATCCGGTTTACCGATGGCGGCGCCGTACACTTTTGCCATCTCCGGGTAAGTCACATCCCGGGCACCTAACAGGTCCTGCAGATTGTGGCCGGAAAAATCCAGCGCCAGCAACCGTTTGGCGGCATAAGCGGCGATGTCCCGGGTGGCAATTACCGGGAAGCGCAAGTCCGCCCGCACCGGCGAGCCCATTATTCCCGCCTGTTTGATCAAGTCGATCATGCCCAGGGTATTTTCCATGAAATAGGTGGGGCGCAAATGCAGGGTATTCAAACCGGGAATGGCATCGAAGCGTTTTTCCATTTTATGCAGCCCCAGCACCACCCCGGAACCGCTCTCCAGGTGCGCGCCCTGGCTGCTCAGCGATACTACATAGGGCACTTTGCAGTATTCTAATGCTTCGGCAATGGCTTCCGCATGTTTCACCTGATGCGCGGTGTAATCGTTGGTCTGCCAATCAATCGGGATCATGGCATACACCGCGGTGGCGCCGTCAAAGGCTTTCTTCAGTAACTCAGCATCGGTAGTTTCACCCACAAAAAGCTCGGCGCCTTTATCGGTGAGGTCTTTTGCTTTAGCTGGATCGCGGCTGATGATGCGCACCTGTTTGCCGGCTTCCAGCAATGCCAGTGTGATTGGTTTACCGGTATTTCCGGTTGCTCCTGTGATCACATACATAATAATTCTCCTTTTTTATGTGTTGAATGATTTTTTAAGCCACTGATGAACGCGCCTGCCCCGTTGGGGATGAAACGCGGATTTTTTTTGAGATAAGTTTCATATCAATCCTTTTTTCTAAACCTATCTTTGTAGCCTGTTTAATCCCCCAATGGGGCAGGTGTGTAAATCCGTGGCAAATTATAAATGCTTTGCCTCCTCTCAGGGCGCATCAGTGGGGTCCCACCCGGTGACCAGGTTTTCATTCAACCCATCGAGAAAATCCATATCTTCTTCGGAGATGGAAAAATCGAACACCGAAATGTTTTCGATGATGCGCTCTTTCTTGGTCGATTTGGGAATCACCACAAACTCATGCTCCAGTGCCCAGCGAATGAGAATTTGCGCCGGGGTCTTGCCGTATTTTTGCGCCAATTTCAGCAGGTTCGAATCGTCTAACTTGCGACCTTTGGTCAGCGGGCTGTAGGCTTCCATTTCGATGTCGTGTTCCAGGCAGAAATCGATGGTCTCCTTGCGGTAGAGATAATTGTAAGGCGAAAGCTCGATCTGATTAATAACCGGAACAATCTCGCAGTGGTCGAGCAATTCCGCCACATGGCGCTGCATAAAATTGCTGACGCCGATTGCCCGTGCTTTACCGTTGCGGTATGCCTGTTCCATCGCCTTCCAGGATTCCAATCGCAACCCTTGTACGGGCCAGTGCATCAGGTATAAATCCACATACGCCATTTGCAGTTTATCCAGACTTTCATCCAGTGCCCGCAAGGTGGAATCGTATCCCTGGTCGTCGTTCCACAGTTTGGTGGTGACAAAGATTTCCTCCCGGGGAATGGCGCTTTCGGCGATGGCAATGCCCACATCCTGCTCGTTGGCGTAGATTTTCGCGGTGTCGATATGACGGTATCCTGCTTCCAGGGCATGGTGAATGGCATTGCGGGTGATCTCTCCGGCCGGGGCGCGAAAAACCCCCAGCCCGATTACCGGTATTTTCACCCCGTTGTTGAGGGTGTAGGATGACTGCATATTCACTGTTTTGCCTTTCTGTTAAGATGTAACATTTGTTTATAAGCCACGGATGAACACGCCGGCCCCGTTGGGGGATAAAACGCGAATTTTTTTAGAAAATAAACTTCAAATCAATCCTTTTTAAACCTGTTTTTATATCCGTGTTCAATCCGCGTACATCCGTGGCTAAATAAAAGGGAGCCACGGAACAACACGCCTGCCCGGTTGGTGGATGAAACGCGGATTTTTTTTTGAAACAAATCTCAAATCAATCCTTGTTTAAACCTGTTTTTATAAATGTTCAATCCCCCAACGGGGCAGGTGTGCAAAACCGTGGCAAAAAATAATGGATTGAACTATTTCCTCAAAAATTTGAACGCATGATTCCAGCTATTATTGTTAAATGCGTACACAATCCAGGTCATGGCAAAGGTCTCCAGCCAGTAGGCGTTTTCGATGCCGCCCAGGTCCACGGTGGAATTCCAGCCCCAGGATAGCGCCAAATCGTTTACCCATTTTTTGGCATCGGCGTCATTCCCGGCAATCAATAAATCCGGTACGCCCTCCTCCCGTTGCGGGCTGACCATGATGTGGGCGCCGATGGTGTTGAACGCCTTCACCACTTTGGCTTCCGGGATGTGGCGTTGAATCTGCTCACCGAGGGAATTTCCCAGGGTGACCGCAAATTTAGGCGGCATGCCTGCGGATGCATCCAGCGGGTTGGTGACATCCACCACGATTTTACCGCTAAAGTTTTCCTTCCCGGCAAGATCAATGGCATTTAGTGCGGCAAGCCCGGCGGTGGTGATGAAAAGAACTTCCCCGAACGCTGCCGTATCGGAGAAACTCTCCAGCTTTGCAGAGGGATGCGCTGAAAGCCATTCAGTGAACGGCGGATTGCCGTACCCGTCTGCTTTGTTGCGCGCCAGGGTGTTCACAACATCCCGGGTGCCGATCATGACCTCGTGCCCGTCTTCAATGAGCTTTGTAGCGAGGGTTCTGCCCACGGCGCCGGTGCCTAAAATTCCAATCTTCATCATAAATCTCCTTTGTGTATTTGTTTGTGCATACAACCATTTAGGGCAAAAAAATTTTCTATTTATGGCCACGGAACAACACGCCTGCTCCTTTGAGGGATGAAACATGGATTTTTTTTAATAAGCCTTAAATCAATCCTCTTTCAACCTATTTTTATATCCTTGTTTAATCTGTGTGCATCCGTGGCAAAAATTAAAAGCCACGGATGAACGCGCCTGCCCCGTTGGGGGATGAAACGCGGATTTTTTTTGTTTAGATTTTATCAAAAGAATTATTCCGGCTGATTTGAATACCGATGATTTTATGCCTTTTTAATGTATTAATTTTTTGATCTTTTTCCGTGTTCAATCCGCGTGTATCCGTGGCAAAATAAAAGAGAGCCACTGATACACGCGGATGAAACATGGATTTTTTTTAATAAGCCTTAAATCAATCCTCTTTTAAACCTGTTTTTGTATCCGTATTCAATCTGCCTATGTCCGTGGTTAAAGTTATCTTTGCAACTTCAACGCAGCTTGATAAATTTCATCCGTTAATTTCTTACTCTCGTCCTCTCCTAATATGCCCACATACCGCCGGAACAAATTCATCCAGGCTTCATGGATTTTAGCATCCAGCTCCCGGCTCTTTTCTGTGGGGTAAACCTCGGTGAATTTCCCAACCGATTTTCGCTCCAGGTAGCCCTTTATTTCCATTTTTTCTATCAACCGCGTCACCGTAGAAGGGGTGAGCATCATCTTCTCGCTGATTTCCTTCGGCTGAATTCCCGGCTTATCGTTCACCGTCATTAACAAAAAAGCATAGGAGGGTGCCAGTTGGGTGATGCTGAACTCCTCTTCGGCGAGTTTGGTCATAATTCGCGCTAAGGCATTAGCCGAATAGTAAAGACAGGTGCAATATTTTGAATCCTTTTCACAACTCATGGCGCATAATATAGGAAATTATATTTGTATGTGCAAACAAAAACTTTTTCAATAAATAGGTTCAGCGCACCAGCAGCATCTTCCGTGTTTGAGACACCTCCCTACTTTCTCCCTTCGATGGGATTGTAATTTTAAGCCGATACAGATACACCCCGCTGGCGACCGGCTCTCCGGCGTCGTTGGTGCCGTCCCACTGCACGGTATGCTTTCCTGCAGGCAGCCGCTTGTTCACCAACATTTTCACCTCTCTACCCACCACATCATAGATCACCAACTTCACCCATTCCGCATTCGGCAATCCGAATTCCACATTCGTGGTAGGATTAAACGGATTGGGGTAGTTCTGGTGCAAAAGAAATGATTGCACGGGTGATTTACCACCTTCATTTTCTTTGATGCCGGTTACTATATCGTTTTGAACCACAAAGATGTCGCTGACATTATCTATATCACCGGGAATCAGGTTGTCTGCTGGCGATGAAAAAACACTATATTGCCCGTTGGTATTAATGGCCGGGGTGAAGCTGGCGCCGTTGGCTTCTGCGCCGCTACCGGAACGACTGATGCGGATGGTGGTGCCATTCAGCCGATCGCGAAGGAAAATATCCTGCGCACCGTTGGTATCGTTCGTTACCAGGTTATCTGCTGCGGTAGCAAACACCACAAATCTTCCATCATCGGACATGTATTTGCCGAAAAAAGCAAAGGTGAAATCATTTGCCTGCTGCCCCCCGGTGGAGATGGTGACCAGTTCGTTGGTATCGGTTTGTCGATTTCGCACAAACAGATCGGATATGGTGCCGTTGGCGTCATTGGCAATCAGATTCGTTGCCTGAGAAGCGTACACGACAAACTGACCATCGGCGCTTATATACGGCTGGCTGAAGCTGTTGTTGTTTCCGATTTCCCCGCTGTCGGAAACCGTAACCAGTTCGGTTATGCCATTGCCTTCATCAAATGTTCCGTTTTCATCCGGGTCACGGTCGTGGATGTAAATATCCCAATCGAAATTTGTGTCCAGGGAATCCAACTCCGGTTGATCGGGTACGGAGAATCCCAGAAAACGACCGCTCTGGCTGATGGAAGAAGCGAAAATTTCGAACGTATTGTCATTGAAGGCGACCGGGCGGGCGGTGATACCGTTTGGCAAATCCCTCACAAACATCTCTTCATTAAAGGTACTGTCGTTGGGAATAAGATTCGTTGCCAATGAAGAGAACACCACAAAACGCCCATCACCTGAGATCATCGGTGCATTTAGCGTTATTCCATTGGCCTCATCGCCGTTACTGGAGATGTTGACCCGCTCTGTTACCCCGGTCTGGCGATTGTGCACAAACACATCGGCAAAGCCGTTTAGATCATTGGGCACCAGATTGTCCGCATCGGAGGTAAATGCTACCAACGTTCCGTCATCGCTGATGGTTGGGCAATAGGAAGCGCCGTTGGCTTCCATCCCACTGTTGGAGACACTAACCCGTTCCAGTATTCCAGTCCAGGTATCATAAACAAAAATATCGCTTACGCCATTGCCATCGCCCGGGATCAAATTGTTTGCACCGGATTCAAAGGCGATAAACCTGCCGTCGGCGCTGAGGGCGGGATTCACCATACCGCACACCGGTTCGCTGCTGTGGTCATGGTTGGGGGCGAGATAGATGGAGGTCATCGTATCCGCCGGTAAGGGATTAATGAGCGCTTCGCATTCATCCAGAATACCGTTCTGGTTGCAATCCGGACCTTCACAGTCATCGGGAATGCCATTGTTGTTGCAATCATTGCCAACTAACTGGCATTCATCCGGCACACCGTCGTTGTTACAGTCGTTACTGGTGCCCATGGCGATATCGCAGTCATCAGGGATGCCATTGTTATTGCAATCGTTGCCAATCAACTGGCATTCGTCGGGGATGCCGTCGTTGTTGCAATCCGGAGAGGTGCCGCCGGCAATGTCGCATTCATCGGGGATGCCGTTGCCGTTGCAATCGTCGCTGATGCCGCCGATGTCGCATTCATCCGGCACGCCGTTGTTGTTGCAATCCTGGGAGGTACCATTGGCAATATCCAGGCTGTCCGGCACCCCGTTATTGTTGCAGTCCGGAAAAACCGCTACGTCGGCTGCAATCCATGAGAGGAAAGCATCCAGTGCACCGGCACTGTTGGGTTGAAAGGGATTCAGGGTTGGAAAATCGGCAGAGGCAGTATATCCGCTCAGGTACATGTTGCCGTCACCATCCAGGGCAATTGCCCTGGCGGTATCCCCCGCACTGCCGCCAAAGTAGCTGGAAAATTCCAGCATGTCGCCGCTGCTTGTAAACCGGGTGATAAAACCGTCTGTGCCCCCGGCAAGGCTGGGTTGGATAGCATCCTGGATTGGGAAATTGGAAGAATTGGTGATTCCGGCGACGTATGCCCGGTTCTGGGCATCCACAACAATGCCCCGACCGGCCTCGCTGCCGCTGCCACCCAGATAGGTGGAATAACTTACACTGCTGCCGCTGCTGGTGAATTTGGTGGTGAATCCATCTGCACTGCCGCTGAGATTCGATTGAAAAGCACCGACAGTGGGAAAATCTGCTGAAGCGGTTTGCCCGGTAATATAGGCGTTTCCACTGCCATCCACTGCAATTCCATAGCCGGCATCGTCCCCGTTTCCGCCCAGGTAGGTGACGTAGCTGACTGTGCCGCCGCTGTTGAATCTTGCCGCAAAACCTTCGCTGTCGAACTGCCCGCCGGGTTTGTTGGATTGAAAGGCACCCCCGGTAGTGGGAAAATCGGTGGAGTAGGTGATGCCGGTGATGTAGGAACGGTTGGATGCGTCGGTTGCCACTCCATTGGCTTCGTCGATCCCATTACCGCCCAGATAGGTGGCATAAATCAATTGATTTCCGGAAGAAGAAAAGCGTACCAGAAAAGCGTCGCCAAATCCCCCTGGCGTTTGCTGAAAGGCGTTAGCAGTGACCGGAAAATCGGTAGAGCCGGTATTGCCAACCACATGTGCTATACCCTGGCCATCCACCGCCACATCGCCACCTTCCTCAACGCCGTTGGCGCCCAGGTAGGTGGAATAGACCAGGGAGGTACCGCCGGTATTCAGTTTGGTGACAAAGGCATCTCCCGCCGGGCTGGGGGTAGTTTGATACGCACCGGGGGTGGTGGGAAAATCGCCGCTCCAGGCCCGCCCGGTGATGAACACCTGCCCGCTGCCGTTCACGTCCATGCCCAGGGCACGGTCATCCCCGCTGCCGCCTAAATAGGTGGCGTAATCAATCATCCCGCTGGCAGTATCCACTTTCACAATGAAGGCATCGAAACCCAAATTGTGGGTTTCATCAAACGCTCCGGAGGTGGTGGGAAAGTCTGCGGAGAGCGTGTAGCCGCACACATACATGTTTCCGGAGCCATCCACTGCAACATCCGTGGCGCGGTCGTTTGCCGATCCACCCAGATAGGAGCTAAAACTCAGCACCGGATCGATGACCAGTGGATAGGCAACGGCATACGATGCCAGTTCAAATCCGACCCGATTTTTTCCACGAAACACATAATGCCCATCTACCGGGTGCTTCACGCTGTTAATTTCCTGAAAAATCCTGGGGGGCAATACCTGAAGAACACTGTGTTGGGCGTGCAGTAACAACGCTCCTTCTTCTGTGAATTCCAGGGAATCCGTACCTTCAAAAGCCAACTCAATCCGCTCCGGGTCTGCTCCCGGGGAAACCAGGAAATCAAACTCCACCTCTCCCGGGTTGCCGTAGTAAATCAGGTCAATTCCCGGATAGATTTCCCGGTAAGCTACCCGCGCGAAGGTGGGCACCCCACTGCGCCATTTTGCCGGGTCGTTGCCGATGAAATAGTTTACCCGGGTGGGCAGCGGATTGAGACCTTCAATAGTTCCGGGCGCATTGGCATTGACCAGGTGCATGTGAACAGCAGCAGATTGGTGATTGCGGATTTCGGATTGCTGATTCAGGTCAGCCTGTCTAAGCTCGTTTTCAACTCGAAATCCCAAATCCAAATTCCGAAATGTGAACACGGTCCCCTCAGACGCAAGGAAGAGCACAAAGCCTTTTCCACGGGAGAGAAACTTCACTGTCGCATCGCATTGCCCCTGGTTGGCTTCGAAATAAAGCGGTTGGTTTTTCAGCGGGTTTTGAATCTGTCGCTTTGCTGCGGGAATCGGCTCTGCTTCCTGATTCCGGAGCCTATCCGGATTTTCCTCACCCGGTGAATTCGGGTCGCCTGTGAAAAAACAGATCCCTAACAGTACCAATAAAGCTGTCAGCCCGGTAACTGTTAAAAATATATTTCGAATCATGACTTACCCTCCGGTTAAGTTTTTCTATTTGTACTGAGTTTATTGCGAATGCTGCAGATAGAAACTTCCTGTTTCCATAATTCAACTGTTGATTTCAGTGAATATGTCGAATATGTTTAAAATACTCCGATAGAATGATTACATACATGAGTCGTAAAACAGACATAGATCGGAAGGTTCATTTCTTTCTCCGCTTAGCCTCTAAACGAATCAGAATCGTTCAGGCATATTTATTCGGTTCTTCAGTAAGAGGCAGCCGCCATGAATGGAGCGATATCGATTTAGCCATCGTATCACCGGATTTCTCAGGTGATCCGTTTGAAGATAGCAAAATCCTTTTCCCGTTTATTCTGGAAACCGAGCGCTCCATCGAGGTGCATCCGTTTCGTCCGGAAGAGTTTTCTTCCGACAACCCCTTTGTCAAAGAGATACTAAGAACCGGTGTAAGGATTATCTGATTAACCACATCTTTCTCCACCGAGACCTGAAAACCGCTTAAAGTGAAAAACGCATTTTATTCACCACAACACACTTGTTTCGTATTGCAATCCAGCCAGACCTGCATCCCATAGGCAGAGGTACCGGTTTCAGGACAACTGACACAGCACCGGGAGCCATTCGATATAACGTCTTTGTAATTGGCAATGATACTGAGCCCGCGATGCGAGGCAGTCATGGAGATGCTTTGGAGATTCCTCGCCACAAAGGAGACTTCCTGCTGATGCAAGGGTTCGGTAAAATAAATTCGTCCTTTTTGTACATAATATTTGATAGAAAGCGGGTAGGGTTTTGGAGAAGCTTTTAAGGTATCTTTTTCCAGTCTAACAGAAACCCCGGATTGCACCAGAAGATGAAATGGAATTTTTTTCATCGGTGGTTTGGGGTCCGGTTTGGTTTGCGCCATACAGGCTGTAAGGCTACCAAAAAGCAATAACAGCACGATGAGGATCAGATTATATTTTAAACTTTGCAGTGATTTTTTCATGATTATACTACCTCTGTAATGAATTTTTGGACCAACCACGATTGAGTTTGCCTGGCTGGTAATTGTTGTTCCCGGGGCTACTTTCGACTTTCATCCTCCAATATCAGCTTTCCTCGAATTTCGATGGGTTTGCTGGAAGTAGATTCTCCTTTTGTCCATGGAAGACCGGTCACTTTCAACAATCCTGCCACCTGATCAGCGCCTGCCATTAAAATCAACCCCGTCATTACACTGTCTAAAATGGGATGGGTGTTGTTAAATCCCAGCGCTCGGAAAATGCGCACTTCACCAAAGTATGCCAGAACTATTCCCCCCAGAATGGCTGCCAGCAGTTGATAGAGGAGCTTCCGTTTCCGTTGCGCTCTATGTCGGGATACTTCTTCTGCAATCTCTTCGGGATTTGGAAAAATCTTACGCCATGGCGGGAAAAAATCCAGGATGAAGAATAGACCGGTATTGATACGATCGATGCCAAACGAGGCTATTAATATCAGAGCGATAGCACTTACTCCATCAATGACCATGGTATAATCTCCTTTCTATTTATTAGGTAAAATTCTTCCGTCGGTTTCTCTGGCAAGGAATGCATAAGGGTCCGGAGGTCTATAACGAACGGAAGAGAAATAGAGCCGAATCTGTTTCTCCTTCAAAAAGCGGAGAAGATACTCCATCCCTGTAGAATCGATATGCCAGTAAGACCTGTCTATAACTTCAAAATCCGAATAAGCGAATAAAGCGTCGATATTGGGATTGCGTTTTAGCAATTCCCTGATGCCATTCAATAGATTGTACCGATCCGAAGTTATGCTGATCCCCAGTCCATTCACTACGATTTCAGGAAGCTCCCCACGCGATGCGCGCAGGTGAGCAAGCTGCCGTTTCAGTTTTGCTTCACTTCCGTGCATGGATAAGCTCACATCACGGATAATCGCCACCTGTTCACCCACGATCACTTCATTTAAATTGATTGGGGTGATGGCATAAACGACTGCCAGCAGGGTAATACCTGCCCACATCGTTTGAATTTGGAGTCCTTCGTGGAATATCTCTTTTATCGATCTTCTGAACTTCGGTGAAGTATTCACTGTGGTAATCAATTCGAGTTTATACATGATGGGGCCCCTGGAGTTGATGAAATACATTTGGTTCTTTTCTTGTAAACCTTAATCCTCCTCAGAAATAGTCGCTAAGGGATTCTGTCATAAAATGGGGTCTCAGGGGAGACTGTCTTTGTAACAGAGTGACTCTCTGAGTTGTTTAGCGAGTCTGGAGACTCGCCCCACTATCGCAGCAGCACCATTTTGCGCGCTTGTTGGAAATCCCCCGCACGTAAACGGTACAGGTAAACCCCGCTGGCAACCGGCTGACCGGCATCATTCCGACCGTCCCACACCACTTCATGGCTGCCCGCCGATACCCTCCCATTCACCAACGTGCGTACCTTCCTGCCGGTGATATCGAATACGTGAAGCGTGATGCGTGCCTGCCCCGTTGGGGAGGCGTGAGGGAGGTCGAAAGCAATGGTTGTGCTGGGATTGAAAGGGTTGGGGTAATTTTGATGGAGCACAATTGTTTCCGGCGTCTGGTTTTCAGTGGGAGAGATGCGGACCGGGTCGTCGGCATGCACTTCTCTCATCCAGATGCTCCTGCCATAGGTTCCTGCCACCACGTAGAATTTCCCATTCACCAGCAAACTGTCGATGTAATCCATCTCGGTAATGATATTGGCTTCCGGCATACCAAAATTCCAGCGATGCCAGCTGTATCCCCCGTCAGTTGTTCGGTAACACCCAAACTCGGTACCCAGGTAAAGATGGTTATCATTAAATAAGGACGGTAGAATTACCAGGTCCGCAACCGGCACATTGGGGAGATTCCCGGTGACGTTTATCCATGAAATGCCATAGTTATCGGTGCGAAAAATCTTTTCGCCCGGTGTGTTCAATCCATCCATCAACACGTATGCCTTGTTGGGCCAAACCGGGTGGGGCACTACTTTACGTACCCGGGCGCCGGGCGGTAGTCCATTGGTTCGTTCATACCAATTTCCATTCACATAAACCCGCAGCCGTTGGCCATCAATGTCCGAATTCAGAACGGCATATACAATACCATCCAGTGAAACGGCGATCTCAGAAACAGTTACCGGAAAGGGGGTGGTATTCAGTTTTTGCCAGATGTCGTGCGGCGTTTGGGAAATGTACACATATTCGTTAGCGTTGGTATAGAGAATATCGGCATCCCGATTGTTGGTGCGTATCTTGGGCGTCCAGTTCATATCACCGGTAATGCCTATTGTGAAGGTTATCCATTGCAGCCCGGTATTGGTAGAGCGAAATCTCCGGAACAACACACCGCCTCCAAATGCACCATCAACCGCATAAATTCGTGAAGCATCCTCCGGATCAATGGCGATACCGGCGCCATCGCCACCTTTTCGCTGCCACCAAGCCCCCCCGCTTTGGGTAATCCCGATTAAACCATTGTCCTGGGCACCGCCAAAGGTAACGTGGGGATCGGTTCGGGAAACATCGATATTGTAAAACTGGGTAATGGGGAAGGAATTCCCTTCGGTAAACCAGTTGGCTCCCTGGTCGGTAGATTTGGTGATACCGCCGTCGTTTCCGTTCCACACGGTCATCCCGTCATCCGCCCAGGTGATGGCGTGGTGATCCACATGCACCGCCGGTGTATTAATCAGACTCCAACTCGCACCGCCATTGGTGGTTCGCAAAAGCTGGGTCATCCCAACTAACACAATATTTTGATTGGTCGGACACACGGAAATGACGTTATTATACCAGGCATTCCCGCCGATGACCGAAAGATCGGGAGGCGAAACATCGATCCAGTTTTGCCCGTTGTCGGTAGATCTGAAAATTCCCATCAGGGTGTGATTATCATTCCGTCCAAGAGACACATAGAGCATTTTGGCGTTGATTTTACACAAGCTAATGGCAGACCTGCCCACGTTAGTCGTTGGCAACCCACTGGTTAGCTGAAACCAGGAATTGCCGCCGTCGGTGGATTTATAAACTCCGCCGCCAGCTCCCCATCGGGTAATGTAAATCAGATGCGTTGCCAGGGGATCGATAGCGATGTCGGTAATGTCGCCGGTAAAAAACCTGGTCCAATTTTCACCCCCGTCAGTGGAACGATAATAGCCGGTATTGGCGA
>CAYYGL010000119.1:0-14879 GCA_964471235.1 uncultured Calditrichaceae bacterium | reverse complement strand
CGGAGCCCAACAGGACCGGCACAATAAGGTTTTCGACCGTTCCTTTCCGCAGTGCCGCTTTTATCTCTTCTATCGTTAATTCTTCACCCTCCAGGTACTTCTCCATCAGGTGATCATCAAATTCGGCAGCGGCTTCGATCAACCGGGTGCGATAATCTTCCACCTGATCAATCATATCCCGGGGAATATCTTCCTCGAAAATCTGCATCCCCAGGGTCGTCTCGTCAAAAATTACCGATTTCATTTTCACCAGGTCAATCAAACCGGTAAACATTTCGCCGTGCCCCATGGGAAGCTGCAAGGCAACCGGATGAGCCCCCAACCGCACTTTTATCATTTCCAGCACATTAAAGAAATCCGCACCGACACGGTCCATCTTGTTGACAAAGGCAATTCGCGGCACTTTATATTTATCCGCCTGTCGCCAGACTGTTTCGGATTGCGGCTCTACCCCGCCCACCGCACAGAACAGTGCGACCGCACCATCCAGCACCCGCAGCGAGCGCTCAACTTCTGCGGTAAAATCCACATGCCCTGGCGTGTCGATAATGTTGATCCGATGCTCTCCCCAAAAACAGGTGGTTGCCGCAGATGTGATGGTAATCCCGCGTTCTTTTTCCTGCTCCATCCAATCCATGGTGGCGGAACCTTCGTGGACCTCCCCCATTCGGTGCAGCTTACCGGAATAAAACAAAATTCGCTCGGTAGTGGTTGTTTTACCGGCATCAATGTGCGCCATAATACCAATGTTGCGCACTCTATGTAAGGGATACTTTCTTGACATCTCTTTTTCCTGACTCCAGAAACTTCAATAAAAAAATTTTATCATTTACCAGCGGAAATGGGCAAATGCTTTATTTGCCTCCGCCATCTTATGGGTATCTTCCCGTTTTTTCACAGCAGAGCCTTCATTGCGATAGGCAGCCATCAGTTCGTTTGCCAGTCGTTCCGCCATGGTGGGCTCGGATCGTTTCCGGGAAAACCCAACCAGCCAGCGAATGGCAAGGGAACGCCGTCGTTTCTCGCGCACTTCTACCGGAACCTGATAGGTTGCCCCTCCGACCCGGCGGGACCGAACTTCCAACAAGGGGGCAACATTTTCCATGGCTTTCTGAAACACTTCCAACGGGTCTTTTTTCATTTTCTCTTCAATGATATCCATTGCACCATAAAAAATCTTTTCCGCCTTGCTCTTTTTCCCCTTCAGCATCAACCCGTTAATGAACTTGCTCACCAACTCACTATGATACTTGGGATCCGGCAATACTTTTCGTTCAGGTGCTTTTCTTCTTCTCATAATTCAATCCTCAATCCTTACCCTAACTTTTGGGTCGTTTGGTACCGTATTTCGACCGTCCTTGTTTCCGGTCTTGCACGCCGCTGGTATCCAGGGCACCCCGGATAATATGATAACGCACCCCCGGTAAATCCTTCACCCTGCCGCCGCGAATCATCACGATGGAGTGTTCCTGGAGGTTATGGCCTTCACCGGGAATGTAAGCAGTGACTTCAATACCATTGGTTAACCGCACCCGGGCAACTTTACGCAGCGCCGAATTGGGTTTTTTGGGAGTTGTGGTATACACCCGGGTGCATACCCCCCTCTTCTGAGGGCACTTGCCAAGCGCCGGTGCTTTGTTTTTTTTCTCAACTTTTTGACGTCCTGACCGAATCAATTGATTGATTGTTGGCAAAACTTTCTCCTCGTTAATTATCAAAAATCACAGACTCTCAATTTAACATTAAGTTATAATTTTGTCAATTGAATTTTTATTTTACAAGGACCTGTCAAACGAGCCCTAAATACAGAAACAGCGAAAGCAGAGTTGCTGAAATCACTCTTCCACTGAATACCGTTTTTCTTTTCAGCGTATCTGCTTTCCAAAAAAAGATCGTTTCCCAAACAGAGAGAAACGATCTTTTTAACACCGTTAAGGTAAGGCGGTTATTTCGCCGGAACCTCCTCCGGGAGTTCTTCCACCTCCCCGGCTTCGGTTTTTACTTCTACCTGAAGTTGTTTGAATTTCTTCAAACCGGTCCCAGCCGGAATGAGGTTACCGACGATAACATTTTCTTTTAAGCCGTACAGATAATCTACCTTACCGGCGATGGCGGCATCGGTTAATACGCGGGTCGTTTCCTGGAATGAAGCCGCCGAAATAAAGCTGTCGGTGGTTAAGGCTGCCTGAGTAATTCCTAATAGAATCGGTTCGGCAGTTGCCGGTTGGGCGGGACGGGCTTCCGCTAATTTCTTCTCCGCTTTCGTCAATTGACGATTGGTGTATTCAAATTTTACCCGATCCACTTTCTGGTTGAGCTTAAAGCGGGAGTCACCCACCTCGGTAATGATTACTTTGTTACGGATTCTTTCATTTTCTTCTTTAAAGACAAATTTGTTTACCGTATCACCTTCCAGGAATCGGGTATCACCGGCATCCAGCACCTTCACCCGCTGCATCATCTGACGCACGATAATTTCAATATGCTTGTCGTTGATACGCACCCCCTGGAGACGATAGACCTCTTGAATTTCATTCACCAAATATTCCTGCACTTTATTGGGTCCCAATATTTGCAGAATATCCTGGGGGGAAATAGCGCCGTCGGTCAGCATTTCACCGGCGCGGACGTAGTCGCCATTATGAACCAATACGTGCTTGCTGTAAGGCACCAGGTATTTTTTCTTTTCCAGAGGTCCTTCCACGGTGATTTCCCGGATGCCGCGTTTAATCGGTCCAAAATTTACCACGCCATCAATTTCACTGACCACTGCCTGTTCTTTGGGCTTTCGGGCTTCGAACAATTCTGCCACTCGCGGCAACCCACCGGTAATATCACGTGTTTTACCGATTTCTCGTGGGATTTTTGCCAGCACCTGCCCCGGCTTCACCGGCTCCCCATCATTTACCAGAATATGGGCTTTTACCGGCAAAATGTAGGTTGCCAGTTCTTCCCCCTCTTCGTCAATGATGGAGATGTGGGGACTCAAATTTTTGTTTCGGGATTCAATGACCACCCGCTGCTTCTGCAGGGTCTGTTCATCAAGCTCTTCGTGTGTGGTGATATTTTCCATCAAATCGACATACTTCACCACACCGCCCTGTTCACTCAGAATTACGGAGGAATAGGGATCCCACTCAAACAGAATCTTACCCCGTTCCACCTTTTCGCCTTCTTTAACTAACAATTTGGCGCCATAGGAAACGTTGTAGCTGATTAACTGACGACCTTTTTCATCCACAATATTAATTTTGCCGTTTCTGCCAATACATATTTCAATTGGAATTTCTTTTCCATCCTCTTCCATAACGGATTTTAATGTTCTTAATTCCTCAAATTGAACAATGCCGGGAAAGCGTGCCATCACTTCCGATTGAGCAGCGATCCGGCCGGCAGTTCCACCGATGTGGAACGTTCTCAGGGTAAGCTGAGTGCCGGGCTCACCGATACTCTGCGCTGCCATCACGCCAACCGCTTCACCAAGGTCCACCATTCGACCGGTCGCCAAATTCCTGCCGTAACATAAGGCACACACTCCCCGGGACGATTCACAGGTAAGTACGGAACGAATTTTAATGCTTTCTATGGCGGCATTTTCAATTTGTTCGGCAACTTTTTCATCCATTACCTGTCCGGATTTCACAATTAATTCTCCGCCCAACGGATCGTAGATATCATCGACTGCCACACGCCCTAACACGCGGTCAGCCAGCGGTTCAATAACGTTTTCGCCCTCTTTAATGGCAGTGGTTTCGATCCCCAGAATGGTACCACAATCATATTCATTGATCATCACGTCCTGGGCAACATCGACCAGGCGACGGGTTAAATACCCGGCGTCAGCAGTTTTCAGGGCTGTATCTGCCAGCCCCTTGCGAGCACCATGGGTGGAGATAAAGTATTCCTGAACCGATAACCCTTCAAAGAAATTGGCAGTAATCGGGTTTTCGATAATTTCCCCGGTTTGCCCGGTCAGAGTCTTTTGTGGTTTTGCCATCAAGCCGCGCATGCCTGCTAACTGGCGGATTTGTTCCCGGCTTCCCCGGGCACCGGAATTCGACATCATATAAAGGGAATTGAATCCCTCTTTGTGATCCTGCAGCAATTTGAATAATTCGTTGGAAACCTCATCGGTCACCCGGGTCCAGATATCAATCACCTTATTATAGCGTTCACCATCTGTGATAAAGCCCATCCGATACTGCTCTTCCAGCATCCGCACTTCTTCATAGGCTTTCTCGATAATCTGGGATTTCCGATCCGGTACGACCACATCATCCAAACCGATACTGGTGCCGGCAACGGTGGCAAAGCGGAATCCCAATTCTTTGAGGCTATCTAAAAATTCTACGGTACGTTGATTCCCAATCGTTAAGAATACTCTGGAAATCAAGTTCTCCAATGCTTTTTTGGTCATTAATTCATCGACAAACCCTAACTCAGGCGGAACAATCGAATTAAAAATTACTCGTCCGACCGTTGTTTCGATGAGTTCCCCGTTGTAGCGAACTTTGATTTTCGCATGAAGATGGACTTTTTTGTCATTGTAGGCAATCACCACCTCCTGGGGTGAGGAAAAAATCTTTCCTTCGCCGGGTACGCCGTCTCGTTCTTTGGTAATAAAATAGCATCCCAGAACCATATCTTGAGAGGGAATTGCCAAAGGTCTGCCGCTGGCAGGCGAGAGGATGTTATGAGAAGCCAACATCAGAATCCGGGCTTCCATTTGCGCTTCAAAACTTAACGGCACGTGTACTGCCATCTGGTCGCCGTCAAAGTCAGCATTAAATGCCGCACAAACCAGGGGATGAATTTCCAACGCTTTTCCCTCGATCAATACCGGTTGAAAGGCCTGAATCCCCAGGCGATGGAGCGTGGGTGCACGGTTTAATAATATCGGATGTTCCTTGACGATATCTTCCAGAATTTCGAAGACCACGGCATCCCGTTTATCGACAAAGCGTTTGGCACTTTTGACGGTCTTCACAATCCGTCGATCCTGCAATTTGCGGATAATGAACGGTTTAAACAATTCCACTGCCATTTCTTTGGGCAGACCGCATTCATACAATTTTAGTTTCGGACCGACCACAACCACCGAACGCCCGGAGTAATCCACCCGTTTTCCCAGCAGGTTTAACCGGAACCGTCCCTGTTTCCCTCTTAACATATCGGAGAGCGATTTCAGGGGGCGATTACCGTCGCTGCGGATAGCGGTAGTGCGTTTGGTATTGTCGAACAGGGCATCCACCGCCTCCTGAAGCATCCGTTTTTCGTTCCGTAAAATTACTTCCGGTGCTTTGATATCCATTAATCGTTTGAGGCGGTTATTGCGGATAATCACCCGGCGATAGAGGTCATTTAAATCACTGGTGGCAAAGCGTCCCCCTTCCAACGGCACCAGGGGGCGTAATTCCGGCGGAATTACCGGAATCACATCCAGCACCATCCATTCCGGTTTGTTTTTAAATTCCCCATTTTCCCGGGTACGAAAGGCTTCTACAACTTTAAGACGCTTCAACGCATCGTGTTTTTTCTGTTGAGATTTTTCCGTTCGCAGTGCTTGACGCAATTCGGCAGCCAACTCTTCGATATCGATTTGACGAAGCATTTCCCGGATGGCTTCACCGCCCATACCGGCTTTAAATTTATCCGGGCTATCATCCGGTAAGTTCAGTTCTTCCGGGGCAAGCTTCTCCAGAACGTTTCCATATTCTTCTTCACTGAGCAGATCACCCACTTTATACCCGCTGTTACCCGGCTGGATGACCACATACGTTTCATAATAAATAATCCGTTCCAAATCTTTGGGGGAAATATTCAATAAGTAGCCGATCTTGGTGGGTGTCGATCGAAAATACCAGATATGCACAATCGGAACTGCCAGGCTGATATGCCCCATTCGCTCCCGGCGCACGCTCTTGGTCGTCACTTCTACACCGCACCGATCACAGATAATTCCCTTATAACGAATCCGTTTGTATTTTCCACAATGACATTCCCAATCTTTCACAGGACCAAATATTTTTTCACAGAATAAACCATCCTTCTCCGGTTTAAACGACCGGTAGTTGATGGTTTCCGGTTTGGTCACTTCCCCATGACTGTTTTCCAAAATGACATTGGGGGATGCCAAACCGATTGATATTTTTGAAATCTGACCTTTAGCAGGATAAGTTTCCAAACTCACTTACTCCTTCTTAAACGTTAACGTTTTGTTTGCTTTGCTATCGGATAGCTAAAAAAATATATCACTCATCAGAAACAAAGGGAAGCAGACTCCAGCCAGCCCATGAACCCGAAAGATATGGCTCCCTGAACAGGGAGCCGAGAATTTATTCTACTTTCACATTCAAGCCAAGTCCCTGAAGTTCTTTAACCAGTACATTAAAAGATTCGGGGCGTCCTGGTTCCGGCAGATTATCCCCTTTCACAATCGCTTCATAGACCCGGGTTCGACCATGCACATCATCGCTTTTGTAAGTCAATATCTCCTGAAGGGTATGCGCCGCACCGTAGGCTTCTAACGCCCAGACCTCCATTTCTCCGAATCGTTGACCACCGAACTGTGCTTTCCCACCTAAGGGTTGCTGGGTAATCAACGAGTATGGACCGATGGAGCGGGCATGGATCTTATCATCCACCATGTGGGAAAGTTTCATCATATAGATGTAACCCACCGTCACTTCCTGGGCGAATTCTTCACCGGTTTGCCCGTCATAGAGCTTCATTTTCCCGGTTAAGGGGAGACCGGCTTTCCGTAATTCATCTAATACCTCTTCGTAAGTTGCTCCATCGAACACCGGGGTAGCATAATATTTATTGAGGATTTTTCCTGCCCAACCCAGGGTGGTTTCAAAAATCTGCCCCAGGTTCATCCGCGAAGGTACCCCGAGCGGATTCAGTACGATGTCAACCGGGGTGCCGTCAGGGAGAAACGGCATATCTTCCTCCGGAACAATTCTGGCGATCACCCCCTTGTTTCCGTGCCGACCGGCCATCTTGTCACCCACTTTTAATTTCCGTTTCTGGGCAACATACACCTTTGCCAACTGAACGATTCCGGGCGGCAATTCATCACCAATCATAATTTTATGCTTTTCCGTACGGACTTCGTTATCAATCTCCCGCAACAGGGTCTTGTATTCTACAAAGATTCGGTGAACTTTTTCGTTTAGCTTATCGTCATCAAACCAGGGGGTTGTGTAGTCGATATAATCCAGCTCAATATTTTCAAATGTTTTTTTGGTGATTTTACCACCGGCTTTAACCAGTTTCTTACCGGCGAGTGTTTCAATTCCCCTGGTCGGTTTATCGCCGAAAGTTTCTACCAGATAAGCCCGCATCCGTGCTTCAATTTCCGAAATCCGCTGCTGGGTTTCCTTCTCCAGCAACTCCAGTTTTTTCTTATCTTCTTTTTTGGTTTTGGGGTCTTTCTTTTTCCGGGAAAACAAGCGAGTGTCAATTACAATCCCCTGCATCCCGGCTGGCATTTTTAAAGAAGCGTCTTTTACGTCACCGGCTTTACTGCCAAAAATGGCTTTCAACAACTTTTCTTCCGGAGTCGGTTCCGTTTCCCCTTTCGGGGTTACCTTACCCACCAGAATTTCGCCGGCTTTCACCTCGGCTCCAACCCGAATAATTCCGTTTTCATCCAGATTCTTGGTGGCGTCTTCACTCACATTGGGAATTTCCCGGGTGAGTTCTTCTTCACCCCGTTTGGTATCCCGAACTTGAATTTCATGCTCTTCCACATGGATGGAGGTGAAATAATCTTCCTTTACCAGCCGTTCGGATATCACAATGGCATCTTCGAAGTTGTAACCGTTCCAGGGCATGAAGGCTACCAGTACATTGCGCCCCAAAGCCAACTCCCCGCCTTCGGTGGCAGGTCCATCGGCCAGCACCTGACCTTTTTCCACCCGGTCTCCGGCTTTCACCAACGGACGTTGATTGATGCAGGTGTTTTGATTCGTTCTGACAAACTTCATCAATTCATACGTTTTTCGCTGCTGTTGACCGGTTAAAATCAGCCGGGGTTCATCCGATTTCTCGGTATCCACTTTGATAATTATTTTATTGGCATCCACCTCTTCTACAACACCATTCACATCGGATATAATTAAAGCTCCGGAATCATGTGCTACTTTCTTTTCCATTCCCGTTCCCACAATGGGGGTTTTCGGGCGCAGCAACGGCACTGCCTGACGCTGCATATTAGACCCCATCAACGCCCGGTTGGCGTCATCATGCTCCACGAACGGAATTAGCGAAGCGGATGCGGAGAGAATCTGATTGGATGCCACATCGATATATTGCACCTCTTCCGGGGGCACCATCAAAAAGTCACCCCGCTTTCGCACCTTAACCAGCTCTTTCTCGAATTTACCGGTTTTAACATTAATTGGTGCATTAAACTGGGCAATCACTGCCCGCTCTTCATCATCTGCCGACAAATATTCAATTTCATCGGTCACTTTACCTTTTACCACTTTGCGGTATGGCGTTTCGATAAATCCGAAATCATTCACCCGTGCCAACACGCTTAAGGAAGAAATCAAACCGATATTGGGACCTTCCGGCGTCTCGATAGGGCACAGTCTGCCGTAGTGGGTATAATGAATATCCCGTACTTCAAATCCGGCACGTTCCCGGGTTAGCCCACCCGGACCCAGGGCACTCATCCGGCGCTTGTGGGTTAATTCGGAGAGAGGATTGGTTTGATCCATAAATTGGGATAACTGGGAAGTACCGAAGAAGGTATTAATCACCGATGTAATTGCCCGGGCATTCACCAGTTCCTGGGGGGTAATCGATTCGGCATCACCCAAATTCATCCGCTCTTTAATGGTTCTCGCCATCCGGGTCAACCCGAGGTTGAACTGGGCTGCCAACTGTTCTCCAACAGTTTTTACCCGGCGATTTCCCAGGTGGTCGATATCATCGGTGCTCCGTTTGCCATCTCGTAAATCAATCAGGTATTTGACGATCTCGACAAAATCTTCCTGGGTGAGCACGGTATTTTCATAATCGATTTCCAATCCTAATTTTTTATTCAACCGATAGCGACCCACTGCGCCCAATTCATAGCGTTTGGGGTTATAGAACATCTTTTTCAACAAGTCACGTGCCGTGTCGAGATCGGGGGGGTCCCCGGAGCGTAACAATTCGTAAATCAACCGGAGAGACTGCTCTTCGGTTTTCGCGGGGTCTTTTGCCAGGGTATTCAGAATAATATTGGGCATGGAAGGGTCTGTTGCCTGCACCAGTTCCAGGGAATCAATCTTTTTCTTTTTGATTGCTTCCAGCAATTCTTCATCCAATACCGTGCCCGCTTCCACCAGCACTTCACCGCTTTTTTTATCCACCACATCCGATGCCAGTTTCCGTCCGACCAGGGTTGTCAGATCCACACCTTTCAACTTAACGGTTTCAATCAAACCAAACAGGGAGAGGATATCATAATCCGTGGCAAATCCCAGGGCGCGAAGGAAGGACGTCACATAGAATTTCTTTTTTCGATCGATATACACATGGAGACAATCGTTGACATCGGTCATAAATTCCACCCAACTGCCCCGGAATGGGATGATCCGGGCGGAATAAATCTTGGTGCCGTTGGGATGAATGCTTTCATCAAAAAAGACGCCGGGCGCTCGATGCAATTGGTTCACAATCACCCGTTCCGCCCCATTGATGATAAAAGTTCCCCGGTTGGTCATATACGGCATGTTACCCAGGTAAACATCCTGTTCGATGGTATCGGTGTAATCATCCGTATCGCCGGTGGGGTCTTTAATCGAGAGACGCATTTTCGCTTTCAGGGGTACGGCGTAAGTTAACCCCCGCTCCCGACATTCTTTAATAGAGTACTTGGGTTTGTCAAGATAATACTCGACAAAATCCAGAATAAAGTTTTCCCGGCTGTCTAACACCGGAAAAATACTGTTAAAGACCGCCTGTAATCCTTGTTCCTTTCGTTCACCGGGGGGGAGGTCTTCTTGCAAGAACTCCCGAAATGAACGACGTTGAACATCCAACAAATCCGGATATTCAACGCTCGTGGGGATTTTGGAAAACGAATGGCGTTCTATTAAGCTGTGATTTTTCAAAGAGACACCTCTTGGCTTAGCGATTAACAAAACAAGCCACAACTACCCGCATGGGCAGGCAGGCAGCGAAAGGGTAAAACTTAGCTAATTTCGACAGTGGCGCCGACTTCTTCTAACTGCTTTTTCAAATCTTCCGCTTCCGCCTTAGAGACGCCTTCTTTAACTGCCTTGGGTGCGCTTTCCACCAATTCTTTGGCTTCTTTCAAGCCCAGACCGGTAATTGCCCGTACGGTTTTAATCACATGGATTTTTTGGGAACCGATTTCTTTCAGCACCACATCAAACTCGGTCTTTTCTTCAGCCGCTGCTTCACCGCCGCCGGCTGCCGGAGCACCGGCTACCGGCATTGCCACCGGTGCTGCCGCTGTTACCCCGAACTTCTCTTCCACCGCTTTCACTAACTCGGAAATTTCTAACATGGTGGCTTTTTCCAGATAATTCAATACATCATCTCGCGTAATTTCTGCCATTTGATTTAACCTCCATTATGGTAATATGAACCGATAAAAAAACACTTACTTTTTAGCATCTTCCAACGCCTTCAGCACTCCGACAAACTGGGTCATGGCTGCATTCAGGGTGGATGCCAACTTTGTCATCGGGGATTGCAACATTCCCACCAATTGCCCCAGCATCTCCTGTTTGCTGGGCATACTGGCAAGTGCTTTAACCCGGTCTCCGGTGACAAGTTGACCCTCTAACAGGGCTGCTTTAATTTTGAATTTATCATTTAATTCCTTTTTTAACTTTTCCACGACCTTGATAGGGACCGTTGGATCGTCATAACTGATCACATAAGAATTGACACCGGTTAAATATTCCTGAATCTCCGATAAACCGGCTTTCTCAAAAGACCTCTTTGCCAGGGTATTTTTAACCACCCGGTACTCGATATTGGCTTCCCTGAATTTTTTCCGAAGCTCATTGATGGTGTTCACATTCACACCGGTAAAATCTGCCAGGTAAATGCCGTTGGCATCGGCAAATTTTTGGGTCATCTCCTGAACAATCGCTTCCTTCTGCGGTGTTGGCATCGCTAAATACCTCGTCTTGAATCTTTAAAAATTGGTGACTGAATTAATCCTGAAATTCCAGAGGATTGGTGACCAAGCGAATTCCAGGACCCATCGTATTGGATACATAGACACTTTTTACATAAGTCCCTTTCGCAGAAGCGGGTTTTAATCGAAAAATGGTCTGCATCAACCGCTTAATATTTTCCTGGAGTTTTTCCGCCTCAAACGAAGCCTTACCCACCCCGGTATGAACGATACCGGTTTTATCCACCCGGAAATCAATTTTACCGGCTTTAATTTCTTTCACGGTATTCCCCACATCCATGGTCACCGTGCCGCTTTTGGGATTGGGCATTAATCCACGGGGGCCCAGCACTCGTCCCAATTTTCCGATATCCTTCATGGCATCGGGGGTGGCAACGACTACATCAAAATCCAGCCATCCTTTTTGAATTTTTTCGATGTATTCTTCATACCCCACGTAATCCGCCCCGGCTTGCTCCGCTTCTTCGGCTTTTTCACCTTTGGCAAATACCAGCACCCGAACGGTTTTACCCAGACCGTGCGGCAATGCCACCGTTCCCCGGACCACCTGGTCGGCATGACGGGGGTCTACGCCTAATCTCACCGAGACCTCAACAGTTTCGTCAAATTTTGCCGAAGCAGTCTTTTTGACCAGACTGACGGCTTCACTTAATGAATATTCACGGGGCTCGATAAGTTCAACGGCTTTACGATATCGTTTACTACGCTTTTTCATTTACAGACCTCACCCAAATTAATCCTCAACAATAATTCCCATACTGCGAGCAGTTCCTTCAATTATCTTCATCGCCGCCTCAATATCCATGGCGTTTAAATCGGGCATTTTGGTTTCAGCAATTTGCTTGACCTGCTCACGAGTTACTTTTGCCACTTTGTTACGATTGGGCTCCGGTGAGCCCTTTTCTATCTTGGCGGCTTTTAACAACAGGGTAGATGCCGGTGGTGTTTTGGTGATAAAACTAAACGATCGATCGGCATATACGGTAATGACCACCGGGATGATGTAGCCCATTTTATCCTGGGTACGAGCATTAAAAGCCTTACAAAATTCCATAATGTTTACCCCATGCTGCCCCAGCGCCGGCCCAACCGGCGGGGAGGGGTTTGCCTGACCGGCAGGTATTTGAAGCTTGATAAATCCTGCTATTTTCTTTGCCATTTCCGTTCCCGCACTTTATTTTTCTAATTGTACTTGTAAAAAATCTAACTCCACAGGAGTCGGTCTCCCAAAAATACTTACCGAGACCTTGAGCTTTTTCTTCTCTTCATTAATTTCTTCCACAACCCCGGTAAAATCGGCAAAAGGCCCATCCACCACACGAATCATATCGCCAACCTGAAAGGGCACCTCCACCTTCTCAATTTCACTTTCCTGACGTTCTACCTTACGCAAAACCGCTTCAACCTCTTCCGGACGAACAACTTCAGGGTTATTACGCGGACCAACAAACCCCAATACCCCGGGGGTTTCTTGTACCAGGTGGGCAGTCCGGGTGTTATAGTTCATTTCGATCAGAATGTACCCCGGGAAAAACACCTTATTTTTCAAACGCTTTTTCCCCTGCCGCATTTCCAGTACCGGCTCGGAAGGCACAATGATTCTGCCGAATTCATCCTCCATGCCCTTAAATTGAATTGCATTCTCTAATTGAGACTTAACCTTGTTCTCCTGTCCGGAATAAACCCTTAATGTATACCATTTTTTTTCCAATGCATCCTTCCTTGCTCAATAAAGGAGGTTAATAATAAATGAAACCACTGAGTCGGTAAAAAAGATAAACAATGTAAAGAGCGCCGATATCACAAAGACAACCAGGGTAGAATTAATCAGCTCCTCCCTGTCCGGCCAACTCACTTTTTTCATCTCAATCTTAACTTGATCCAGAAATTCTTTCACTTTATCAAACATGAGCATCCAATCTCAAGTTAAACCGTTCTCACTCGTTGAATTAAAGCAGGCCCGGAGGGACTCGAACCCCCAACCCCCGGATTTGGAGTCCGGTGCACTGCCAAATTGTGCTACGGGCCTAACCGGCATCTACCGCGTTTCTTTATGAACAGTATGCTTGTTACAGTTTCGACAGAATTTCTTATACTCCACCCGCTGCGGATGCTTCCGTTTGTTCTTGGTGGTGGTATAGTTTCGATGTTTGCACACTGTGCATTCTAATGTGATAATCTCACGCAATTCCAAACTCCACTAATTTAACGGTCTTCATTTCTACAAGCGATTATTCAATAATTTCGGTAACCACACCAGCGCCGACCGTCCGACCACCTTCCCGAATGGCAAAACGCAACTCTTTTTCCATGGCAATCGGTTTCTGCAACTCCACAATCATCTGGGTATTGTCACCGGGCATCACCATTTCCACCCCTTCCGGCAGGGTAATGGTACCGGTCACGTCGGTAGTCCGGAAATAAAACTGGGGTCGATAATTGGTAAAGAACGGGGTGTGACGACCACCTTCTTCTTTCTTCAACACATACACTTCCGCTTTAAACTTGGTATGGGGAGTAATGGAACCGGGCTGAGCAACTACCATCCCGCGTTGCAACTCGGTTTTTTCCACGCCACGCAGCAACAGACCGACGTTATCACCCGCCTGACCTTCATCCAGCAGCTTGCGGAACATTTCCACACCGGTTACTACGGTCTTGCGGTGGGCACCCATTCCCACGATTTCCACTTCATCACCCACATGCACCTTACCGCGCTCAATCCGCCCGGTTCCCACGGTGCCGCGCCCGGTAATGCTGAAAACGTCTTCAATCGGCATCAGGAACGGTTTATCCACATCGCGCTGTGGGGTCGGAATGTATTCATCAATTGCTTCCACCAATTCCTTAATGCATTGATTGGCTTCTTCATCTTCGGGATGACTCAAGGCGTTTAAGGCACTCCCGCGGATAACCGGAATATCATCACCGGGGAAATCATAACTGGAGAGCAGTTCCCGCACTTCCAGCTCCACCAGATCCAGCAGTTCCGGGTCATCCACCTGATCCACCTTATTCAAGAAAACCACAATAGAGGGAACATTCACCTGACGTGCCAAAAGGATGTGCTCCCGGGTTTGAGGCATGGGACCATCTGCGGCACTCACCACCAAAATTGCACCGTCCATCTGGGCAGCACCGGTAATCATGTTTTTGATATAGTCAGCGTGCCCCGGGCAGTCCACATGGGCATAATGTCGTTTATCGGTTTCATATTCCACATGAGCAGTGGCAATCGTGATTCCACGCTCACGTTCTTCCGGTGCATTATCAATACTATCAAAAGAGCGAAAATTTGCCAGCCCTTTTTTTGACAGATATTGGGTAATCGCCGCCGTCAAGGTCGTTTTCCCGTGATCAACGTGACCAATCGTCCCAACATTAACGTGGGGTTTCGTTCTTTCAAATTTTGCTTTAGCCATCGACTATCCTCCAAGCTATTTAACTTTAAGTAAATTGCAACCTGCTAAACCAGAAATTAAGAGTTATTGTTTTTCTGATTATTGCAGCCCTAAAAAAACCAACAAAAAAGAGCCCACGACCGGGATTGAACCGGTGACCTCATCCTTACCAAGGATGTGCTCTACCGTCTGAGCTACGTGGGCTATTAAAAAACGAGGAAGCACCGAAACACACCCGGTGCCTCCTGCCGAGCGGGAGACGGGACTCGAACCCGCGACCAACAGCTTGGAAGGCTGTGACTCTA
>CAYYGL010000118.1:0-14914 GCA_964471235.1 uncultured Calditrichaceae bacterium | reverse complement strand
GACTACAACTGGAATTAAAATAAAGTTGAACAAACCGCTCAGCAGTAATTATATTCCCCCGTGTATTCGGAAACCTATCTAAAAATTTGGCAGGTGGTGGCAGCCATTCCCTACGGGAAAGTTGCCACCTATGGTCAGGTTGCCCGGGTGGCGGGAATGGAGGGGCAGGCACGGTTGGTCGGTTATGCACTCCATGCAACGCCGGCTTCAGTGAACATTCCCTGGCAGCGGGTGGTTAATTCCCGAGGCAGAATTTCCTTCCCCCCGGATGATCCCCGCCATGCCCGCCAAAAGGCGTTACTTCTCTCGGAAGGTATTCCTTTCACTCATAACCGGATTGATCTGGATCGTTTTCAATGGCAGATCGGAAAGGAGAATGTTGATGGATACAGTTGAGACCGCTCACCGGCGTTTTTACATTCCGTTCTTGTTTGCATTTTTTGCCACCCTCGTTTGTGCACATCCCATAAAAATCGCCACGTACAATATTTATTTTTTGGATGACGGCATCTCCCCGGAACGGAAAGCCCATCTCCAGCAGGTGCTTGCGGACCTGGATGCCGATGTGATTGGTTTTGAGGAGATTGGCAGTCTTTCGGCGTTAACAAACATTCTCAGCCCGGATTACCGGATCGCCATGATCGACAACAGCCTGGAGGTGCAGGAGACTGCCCTGGCGGTTCGGAAGCCGTTAAAAATTCGCTCGGCAAAATATGTTTTTCCCGGGGAAGCGTATGATGATGCATTTCCCCGTGGGCGGGATTTGCTCCAGGTGGAAGTGGAAGCGTATGGGGTGGAGTTGGTGTTCCTGGTGGATCATGCCAAATCCCGCTGGGGCGGTCGGGAACGCACCGATCCCCGCCGGGAAAAAGCCGCCCGGCTGATGGTCGATTACATCCGCCATTCGCTTGCCGGAAGGAAAGTGATTCTCCTTGGCGACTTTAATGACAGCCCGGACGACCGTTCGTTAAATATCCTGGAATATGGTAATCCGGAAGCCCCGGCAGGAATTGACGCACTGGCGGATACATTTCTTTACAATACCACTGAACAGCTCTGGGAGAAAGATGATTGTTCGATCGGTTTGTTTAAAATCCGGCAGCCGGATGCCGACACATTTTCCGTTCGGGTGCCGGGTGCCCGGGAAGAGAACAACCGCTGGCGGGGAAAAGTTTACAATTACCGGGAGGATGTCAAAATCAAAGCAATTTTAATTGATCAGATTCTGGTGTCAATGAACCTGAAGCCTACTGTATGGGCTGTCGGTATTTTCCATAAATCCGAAGCCATTCGGGGCGACCTTTCCCGGATTAAATTTGATCATGGGGAATTGCGATACACTCATCGTGGGAGTCTCGCCTCCGACCACCTGCCGGTGTGGGCGGAGTTGGAGATTGCTCCGTGAGGTGGCTCATGGGGTCATCACAAAGCTTCACTACAATAATGCAGCTTCTACTTCTACGAAGCGGGGGACTGGAAACACCGGTTTGGAGTTGTTAACAGATTGTTTCTGAGAAACTTACCTCGTAAAGGATGAATAAAACTGCTTCCCTGGCTGGTTGTATGAACACCGAATGGGCGTATGACAAATTGCATGTTGGAAGATTCCTCCAACGCAGCCACTTCGTGGCGGCATTCCTCCCGCCGCGGCGGGATACAGCCGGAATGACATAAAAACCAGCCCCCTGGCTGTCATTCCTGCCCCGACGGGGGGCGTTGCTCCGAATGCCACGAAGTGACCCCGCCACAACATGGTGACGTCGTCATTGGGGCAGGAATCCCCTAATCTTTTTTGAATTGTGCAATTTGTCATGCGCCCCCAATGCTATATTTCCTCACCGCAGCAATAACATTTTACGGGTTTGCACAAAGTTTCCGACGCTCAATCGGTATAAATAGACCCCGCTGGAAACCGGTTGCCCGGTATCATTCCTGCCATCCCAACGGATTTCGTATTTACCCGGCGATTGCCGTTTGTTAACCAATGTTTTTACTTCCCGCCCCAAAAGGTCATAAATTTTCAAGGATACCCAATTGTCAACTGTCAATTGATAATCGATGTTTGTCGAGGGGTTAAAGGGATTGGGATAATTGCCCAACAACTGCGCTGTTGCCGGAAGAACGGGAGGGGATTGCCCATCGTTTAGTCCCGTCACCTGCTGGTTTTCGTAATAAACCACGCCGCCGCCTTCCACCCCCATTATCAGGTCCAGATCGCCGTCGCTGTCGATATCCGCCATGCGGGGAGCAGTTTGAAGATGCAGGGGAAAGTGAAAACTGGTATCCTGCACAAAATCAGCTGACTGGGGCGTTCCCATATTGCGGAACAGAACCGGTCCCCGGGTGGTGGTGCCCACAATCAAATCATAATCCTGATCGTCATCAATATCGATAAAAAACGGGTTCAGAAATTCCCCGATGCCGAAATCTATCCCGGCGTAGTTTTCCGTCACGAAATTGAACTGTGGAGCAGTTGGAGTTCCGTCATTTTGATAGAAGTTGATTCTGCCGGAATTTGCCCCGCCGGAGTTTTCCCCGATAAACAAATCAAAATCCCCGTCGGCATCAATATCCACAAAAGTGGGGGTGCTGAAATTCCCCACGTCTATGCCGGCATAAAACTCATCCACCCGTACAAAATTCGGGGTGGTAGCAGAGCCATCGTTCCGCCAGAAAGTCAATTTGCCGCTCCATTTCCCCAGGATCAAATCCTGGTCGCCGTCCGCGTCGATATCCACAAAAACTGGGGCGTAATTGGCGTCAAAATTCGGTTTGTCGTAATTGAGGTAATGGGAGTTCACCAGTTGAAAATCCGGGTTTTGAGCACTTCCCTGGTTTTCGAAAAAATACAGGCGGCTGTTGGAACGACCCGGCGAGTTCAAATCCACTTCGTTTGCCAGGAACATATCCAGATCGCCATCATTGTCAATATCCACCAGTGCCGGGTTAATGTTTTTTCCAATATCCAGAATGTTTAAAAATTGGGTATTCCTTAACACAAATTGATATTGAGACGGGCTGCCGATGTTCTCGTAGTAGTAGAAATTATCGATCTGATTGGTCACATTGGATATCGAACCGCCCAGCACCCCTACAAACATATCAAAGTCACCATCCGCATCGATATCGGCAAAGCGAGGAACATTATAACCGCCGGTCTGGATCGGGCTGCCCGGTGGAAACTGCTCCATGGTGATGTCAATGTTGGGAGTGGAACAGGAACCGCTGTTTTGCAGGAAGATCAGACTCTGGGCAAAAAAATCTCCCCAGAAAATATCGTTGTCAGAATCGTTGTCAATATCCACGAAGGTTAATGAATTGGCGCCGTGCAATTTGTTTCCCGCTTCCGGGGGATTATCGGCCGGGTTTGCTTTTCCCCCGCCGGTAATGATGACCAATCCCTGGAAGGTATCGGTGACAAAATGGTACAGGGGAAGATTGTGACTGTCGAAGCCGGTAAAATCATACAGGGTAATTTGCCCGGTAAGCCGTCCCAGGAACAATTCCAGTTCCCCGTCGCAGTCAATATCCGCCCAATCGGGCACGCTCAGGGCATCCACCACAATCGGGCTGCCGGTGTCATCCCGCAGGGTATCCACTCCCAGCACAAAATTGGGATTGGTTGGCGAGCCCACATTGCGATAATAGCGGATAATGCCAAAGGGGCTTTCGGCGAACAAATCCATATCCTGGTCGTTATCCACGTCGGCAAATTTAAACCATTCGCCAACCGGAAGATCCTCAAATTGATCCGTGATCCATTGAAACTGAAAAGTGGAAGGAGTGCCGATATTTTTTAAATACATCAACTGCGCCGCCCGGTCCTGGATGAACAGGTCCGGAGTGTTGTTGCCGTCGATGTCCACCAGTTGCTGCATGGGACGATTCAATCCTCCCAGGAAGGGAAACTCATAAGGGGTGCCGTCTTGCTTGTTGACCGGAAACGGGTTGATTCGTCTTTGAAAATGAAACTGTTGAGAAAATAGGCTTGAAAGAAAAAAAGTTGATAACAGAAAAATAAAGGTGATACGGAACATATAAAGACTCGTTGCTTAATTGGTTACGGTTATGGTTTGTTGAAAGGTTTCCATATCGAAAATGCGAAGCGCCGGGAGTAAGGATTCTGCCCCCACAGCCCGCAGGAGGTAAGGGGGAAAGGAGCGAAATCGCAGCCGCACGCTAAGGGTTAGCGTTGCCGGTTGAACGGGGGCAACAACCGGGTAGATGGCAGTGCGGGATTGGAACGCCGGAATGGTATTGCGCACCACGGATTTTGCCTCCCAGAAAAACAAGGATTCTTCCCCGTTTTTGTCAATGGGAGTGCCATTGAACAGTGTGAGCAGGGTATCGGGCGGGAGAGTGCCATTGGCAACAAATTCACTGTGGTGATTGAGCAGGTCGCCGTTATCATCCAGGAAACCACTGGTAAGATATGTGCTGCCCGTGGCATCATCTTCGACCCGGATCTCCACCCACATCTGGCGCTCGAAGATGGTGCCGGAGGGAATATCGTGCCCGGTGAGACTGTTGTCCACCGTAACATTCACATGAAAAGAAGCACCGGGTAGCACCTGGGAAGGGGCGTTTACGGTCATGGTCACTGAATTTTCCAACAGGTGCTGCACCGCGGCGATGGTTGATTCCCTGCCCGGGAAATCGACCAGCGGATAATCCACTCCTACAAAAGTATGGCGATGCAAATTGTTGCGCTGAGGAGCATTGTATGCTGCCTGCCCGGAGTAAGAGGGCATGTGGCAATTTTGACACTCCAGCCCCATTGCCGAAAAGGGGCTGTTGTTCCATTCTGTGCCGGTTTGCTCCACATCGATGGAGCCGTCCGGTGCTGTTACATTATGGCAGGGGATGCAGAAATCCGAAAAGTTGTAGCGATTATCGAATTTGGAGTTATGAAACGCATTCGGTGCCGGGTTTTCGATGGGTCCTCGTTTAATGCCATCCAAATGGAATCCGCCCGTCCCTTTGCCCGGCTGAGAAATTTCGATATTCATGGTATGGCAGACATCGCAATGGATTCCCTTTTTGGCAAGGGGGGTGAGACTCCCGGGGTCAAATCCGGGAGGAGTTTCTCCGAGCATCGAGCCCAGGGGGGAATGACATTTCGTACAAAATTGATCCAATTCATTATTGGAACGCTGCATCCCAATGGTATTCAGTACAAAAAAAACCGGGTCGGTCATGGCATAGGCGTGCATGGAAGTTTCCCACTCCTCCACGTGATGAGGATGACAGGTGACGCATTCCCGGGGATCGTTCATTGCATTCCGCAGCATTGTGGTGGAATCGGGTGCCCCCGCCTGTTGGGGGGGCAACACGTTTCGGCTGTCATTACAGGCGCTCCAAAAAAGGAGAGCCGCTGTCAGGAGTAAAAGGATTTTGATGGAGTGTTTCATAACAAATCCCATGTTGTGTGAGATGGAAACGTGAAAAATAACGAGTAACGAGTAATAAGCATAACGTATTCTGAGTTGCGTGTCCCGTTTTCTGAAACGTGAATCCGTGCCTGCGACTTCGAGGAAACGGAATGGAACGCCTGTATTGAACACGAGTTCCGATTTACTGAATTACTGAATACTGACCCACTGATTATCACAACGTGACCGCGTTGCGGCTGCCAACCATTATCCATTCGCCTTACTGTCAAAATAATGAAGTTTGATTAAATAACCGTGCCACCGACAAAATAAATTTTGTCGCTCCTACGTTTACAACGGAGCGTCAAAACTTGTTTTGACACTCCGCTGCGAGCATTAAAAATAGCCCGATTAATTATTCAAACTCCATAATTTTGACGCTCCGTTACCCACTCCCTTATTTCCACAACCGCATCCCGGAACCAAAGTTTTCGATTTCCAGCACCTTTTCGATGGTGTTGGTTGTGGCATCAATTACCACCACGGTGCCGATTTTTTCATTGTCACCGAAATCATAGCGGGAGAGGTATCCGGTGCCGTTCACTCGATTGGCGATGACATTCCGCCCGGAAATAAACACCCGTTCCACCCCGGTATCGGATTTGTAATACTCGATGCCATGGGGTTGGGAAAGTCCGTCGGAGCCATCACCGGCGCCGAAGGATTGCACGCTGTTATCGGCGGTATTGATGACCGAAAAATTATTGTTCGCCAGGTTGCCCACATAAACACGGGTGCCGTCATCCGTAAAGGTGGGGTGCCAGGGCTGCCCGCCAATCATGATGGAGTCTGCTATAAATCGGTGCGCCGGGTTGCTGACGTCAATTTCCACCATTTCCCCGGTGCCAATGCAGGAAATGTAAATGGTGCTGTCATTGGGTGCCACCGTTAATTGCATTGGGGTGCGGTCATTCCCCAACGGCACGGCATCGGCAAAATCCTCCGTAGCATGATCGATCACCAGGAACTGGTCTTCACTGAAACTGCATGTGTACACATACTTGCCATCGTGACTGATACCCATGGCATGGGGAATTTGCAGTCCTGGCGGTAGTAAAATTTCCCCGCTGTTGCCATTGTCGATTGGCTGCAGGGTCAGGGCATTCACAGCAAAAATTGACGTGGTTGGATTCTGGACATCCATAAACCGGGAGATGTAGAGTTCATTGTCCGTGGGATGATAGCCCAGCAGTGCCGGTATGCTGGTGGAGACCTCTCCAACCAGCTCGTTGGTATCCATTGTAAATTTCAGCACTTTATTCACCTGGTTATCAATGCAACTGACGAACCAGAATTGCCCGGAAGGGTCAAAGGCGATGTGGTGCGGTTTGGCGGAGCGAGGAAGCCCGAATTCCGTGAGATCCACATTGCGGATGACCACCAGGGCATCGGCATCAATGATGTTGACAATCGATTCTCCCTGGCTGCACACGTATAGCCGATGCTGGGAGTTGGCATAAGGCACCTGGGCGTTATCATTCTTTGCCCCTTCATTGATCCACCTTGCCAGAAAATTGATTTTCACCGTATCCAGGGCAGCTTCTCCCTGGTCGGCAGGGTGCGCATTCAGGGTGCCGCCCACCCGTAGTTTGGTGAGCATCTCAATCATCAAGCTGTTGTCGGCATCAAAGGGAATCACCGCTTCACCGAAATCGGAGCCTTTGATCAGGTTATCCCAGGAATCCAACCGCAGCCCGGCATCCGCTTTTTGAGCCCCATGACAGGAAACGCAATATTTGTCAAATAATGCCTGTACATGTTCGGTATATTTGATGGTGGTAATGGAGCCATAGTCAATCTCTTTTTGATTGTTATCGACAGGGTTTTTGTCGGAACTGCAAAACCAGAGGAAAGCAAAGAGAAAAGTCAATAGAATTCGAAAAACCAATCTGTTCATTTTAAACTCCTTTTTGTTGTTTGTCGGAAGCCTTTGAATCCCCGGGGGGAGTTTGCTCTATACCGCGGGCTCGGGGAGTGCCTTCCGGGAATGAGAAAGTGGGGTATGATTTGATTCGATATTTTCTCCGTAAACTAAAGCAGCCTGTTCATTATTACAGCGGTTGGCTGTGGATTTTATGTCGAAAGTCCCAAAAAACTTAATCAACATTCAGTAATTTTTCAAAGCATTTAACAATTTTATGATCCCGGGGGCATCCCAATCATGGGTACCCATGATTCTTCCCAGCAATTTCCCGGAGGGGGTAAGGATATAAGTAACCGGGATGCCCCATGTCCAGTAAGCATCGGGGATGGATCCACTAAAAGCAGTGGCAATCGGAAAGGTGATTCCCATCTCCCGGAGTGCCGGGGGAATTTTATCGGCGTCTTTATGACGGTCAATGGAAATGCCGACAATCACCCCGGGAAAATGTTCCCCTTTCATTTTTTGGTGCAATGCCTCCAGTGCCGGCATTTCGGTGCGGCAGGGTTTGCACCAGGTTGCCCAGAAATGGAGCAGCACTACCCATCCTCGAAGCCGTGCCGGAGAGATTGTGTCCCCATCCAACGTTGCCAACCGAAACGGTGGAGGCTCTTCGTCACTCAATTTCTCAACGCCTAACTGTTTTCTCACTACCGACAGGGGTAGCTTCTCTCCGGAAAGGGTATCTGCCGCGGAGTGCCGGCAAAGTGCGGCATCCCACGGCATTAAGATCATCCAGCCCATAAATGATATCAGGAGCGGCACTTTCATCGGAGCAGAAAAGTAAAGCTTGCATACGTCTTGAATGTCTCTCCTAACTGCTCACCGTCTAAATTCTGAATCACCGGCTGCCAGAAGGAGAATTCGAATATCACCGGGTTGAAAAAGAACTGAATCCCGGGGGTTACATATACCGTATGCCCGCCGGTGCCATCTACCGGCTCCTGATTGAACAATTCCTGCTCACGGTATTCACCGGCAATGCCGGCGGTGGCAAACACTTTTAAAGGATTTTGCAAGGATCCGCTCAAGCGGTAGCGGATCGAGGTGTCATAGGTGATGGAATTGCCGTATTCATAGCTGTCGTCACCAACCTCACCCCGGGTGGGGAGACCTACCAGTCCGTTTGCCGTTATCGAGACCCGTTTGACGGCATAACTGGCGGATAATCCTGCCATATAAGTGAACGCGCCGGTGCCCGGCTGAATATGGGCGGTTAACGTCTCGCCGGCACTGTTTACCGCAGTGGTTTTGCCGGTCGGTAACCGCAACCCGCCCTGCAAGGCAACGGTTAACGTGGAAGCAAGAGAATGACGCTGAAAGAGCTGGTAGCGGGCTAAAAGGGTGATGTCGCCCAATCCAAAGGAAGAGCCCGGCGCCCCATCTCCTCCATGTAATACCCCTGCTACACTGTTGACTCCCCCGGTCTTGAACAGCCCGGGAAGTTGCCGCGGGGTCCTTGCCCCTGCTGCCTCCGGCACGTTCTCATCACCTTCCCGTTCAAATCGGCGGGAAAATGGAACGACAGCGGTAAGGGTGAGGCGGGAGGTGAGGGAGTAGAATGCCGTCACCTGGGTTGTCCAGTAGGTTTCCAGATCGTTGGTATGATCAACCCGATTGCCGTTTACAAACAAGGTGGAGAGACGGGTATAACGTTCATCAAGCCGCAATCCCACCCCGCGGGAGGTCTCCAGCGGGGAAACCCCCTGGGTTAACAGGCAGTAGTCACACCCCAACCCGGTGATGGTGAACAAAAGTAATGATGCCATAGACATGATGATGGTTTTCATAGTTATCCTCCTTCTATTAGGGTGATGGTAACTATTCAGCTATATGCCCGTTTGTGTCATTCCGGCATTTTTCAGCGTATTGCCGTCATCATCTGAAACGAACCTCACCCATCCCCACCCCAATCCCGCTTTTTGGGGCGGGAGGGGTTGGGTGAGGTGTAAAAACAACCACTTAATGATGTAAGAACGAATGACATATAAAAATCAAATTTGCAGATAAAGCTGAATTGTTCGGGTGTTGAAACATCTCCCGGCACAATGCACCCAACCGCAGAGAGGCGCTTTATTCTTGCACCGATTCTACCCGGATCGTTTCCATAATTCGTACGGGTGCATATCCGATTGAGCAGATGGTCATCGGACCACTCCTGCAGTAAGCCGGAGAGAGCAATCACGGCAGCCTGTATGGGTTTCGCCGATACTTCCGGATGACGTACAGGTGCCTGATTCGTCATTTAGCTGATAGCAGTATGGGAGACGTCGGTCTTCGGAGGATTTTCCGGGATGCTCCGCCATTCCTGGCAAGCCATGGGAATGAAGCGGATGATTGGAAGGTGGTCAATTGTGGGAGTGTTTAGGGTGGAAATGAATTTCGCAGGGGTTAACAGATTATCTGTGAACGAAATATTAAATACCGGGAGGTTCGCTGAACAGCGGGTAAACGCTACTCCGGGAGCATTTTGTTTACATTGACAATGATCTTTTTGAAGGCAGCATAGCATCCGGCATTTTTGTTCAGGAAAACACAACCGGGTAGAAACTGCCAGGGCACCAAGCCCGGTTACTTGCAGGAAAAGTAAAGTGCTTAACAGAAGTCCGGCAATTTTATGTAATGGGCGAATTTTCATAAATCTGAAATTCTGTTTAATTCATTGCCTGAATTGTAGTAAATTTAAGCTTCAATGTTAATACACTTGAAACATAATTCCAAAGAATAATAAGGAGAACTGGTGATGCGCAATGTTACCCTGATTACAAGAAATCGTTTTTTTTACATTCTGGTGTTATGGATTGGTGTTGCCTGCCAGCGCAGCGAAATTGAACCGCTGCCTGCGTCCGCACCGGAACGGCTTCAGTCGTATGTCAAGTACCTGGCATCGGATGAGCTGGAAGGACGGGGCACCGGAACCGAAGGAAATTACAAAGCAGCCGCCTACATCGAAAAACATTTTAAAGCATTCGGTCTGAAACGGGTGGGGAAAAGTTACTACCAGAATTTTAAGGTGGTCACCGATGTGGAACTGGCGGATGGAAATTCGGTGAGCGTGGTCCAAAATGGTAATAGCCGGGAGTGGAAGGTGGAAGCAGATTACATTCCGGTGGCATTTTCCGGGAATGCCTCGGTAAAGGGGGATGTCGCGTTTGCCGGGTATGGCATCACTGCCAAAGATTTAAAATATGATGACTATGCCACCATTGATGCGAAGGATAAGATCGTGATCGTTTTCCGGGAGTCGCCGGATTTTGAAGACCCGCACGGCAAGTTTACGAAATACGTTTCATTGAATTATAAAGTGCGGAATGCCAAAGAGCATGGTGCCGCCGGGGTCATTTTTGTGAATCCGCCCTCGGATGAGGATGATGAATTGTTCTCCTTAAAACGGATGAAGGGGGATGCCAAAGTGGGCATTCCGACGATTCATGCCAAACAAAAGGTGGTGGAACCGCTACTCCCTGCCGGAAAGACACTGGCAGGTTTGGAAAAGGTGCTCAAAACTCCCCGGGCACAGGGATTTGACCTTCCCGGGGTCACCATATCCATGACCACCGCTCTAAAGTTTATTAAGAAGCCCACTTCCAATGTTATCGGGATAGTGCCCGGCACGGATCCGAAGCGAGCTGACGAATACATCATCGTGGGTGCCCATTATGACCACCTGGGCTGGGGGCAGGAGGGGTCCCGATATAACGGCAAAGAACCGGCAATCCATCACGGGGCGGATGACAATGCTTCCGGCACCGCTACCCTGCTGGAACTTTCTCAACGCATTGCCCAAAATCCTCTCCCTCGTTCCGTTATGTTCATTGGTTTTGGCGCAGAAGAGATGGGCTCGCTGGGGTCCAATTATTATTGCAAACATCCGCTGGTACCGTTGGATAAAACGGTTATGATGTTGAACATGGATATGGTGGGGCGCCTGAAGGAAAACAAACTGCAAGTCACCGGCACCGGCACCTCATCCCGCTGGAACCCCCTGGTGGATTCCCTGGCGAAGATTTATCAATTAGATGTCTCCAAAAGCGCCGATGGATATGGTCCCAGCGACCACGCCTCTTTTTACGCCCGGAACCTCCCGGTGCTAAACCTGTTTACCGGGCTGCATGATGACTACCATCGCCCAACCGATACCTGGGAGAAACTGAATTACCCCGGCATGGCAACCATCGCCGATTTCGCCACCGGAATCCTCACTGCCGTTGGGAATTTTGCGAAACGCCCGGATTTTGTCAAAGTGAAAAGCTCCGGTAAGTCCGGCAATATGACGTTCCGGGTGACCATGGGCATCATCCCCGATTATGCGGATAATCCCAAAGGGATGCGCATCAGCGGCGTCAGGGAAGGGGGACCGGCAGACCTGGCAGGCATGAAAGACGGTGACATCCTGGTAAAATTCGGCGATACGGAGATTAAGAATATCTATGATTATACCTATGCCCTGGGAAAATATAAACATGGCGATAAGGTAAAAGTGGTGGTATTGCGAGGAGAAAACGCCGCTCAAAAGGTAACCCTGGAGGTGACCCTGAGAGGAAAGAAGAAGTGAGATGGGTTCGGCATGGCAGCAGGGTTATGATGGAAGTTGAGAAGAGCAAGCTTCAAAAAACCCGCAGTACGCGGCACATCCGGTTCAACACAGCGTACTTTCTTTTCCGCTTATATTGAGTACAGGGTAATCAAATTCCTGCCCCAATGAGGACCTCACTCCGGACGGGATCACGTTGTCTTTGGGGCGGGTCTATCCCCAAATGTATTCGCGTCTGCTTACATCTTCCTTCACATGACGTTCTTTCTTATTGCATAACGACTCAGGGTGTTTAGATGCCATAGCAAAGGCTTCCAGCGCGGTTTGCATACCCGCCGCAAACGCAACGAACGCAACGTTTCGAGTCGGCTCTATCTTTGCGATCGTCGCGCCGCTGCGGCGGGGAACGTCACGGTCAAACGGCACATGCCGGAATCAAAGTAATGTAAATTTAAAATGATACAAACCGGAGAATACTCTCATCAACAATTTCGTTCGGGACCGGTTTTGCTCTCTTGTCTACCCGAGTCGTTACCTTACCGCTCCCCGAACCACCCCTATTGTCCCCAGGACACACACCGATCGGTAACGCCTTCGGCTGAGGTGATCCGGGTAAGCTCACTTCCATCTGTGTGGATAACATAGAGATGAGAAACAAAATCGTCTTCGGGGAGATTAAACAGCAACCGGCTGCCATCCGGGGAACCGGCTAAAGAGACCCCGGCAAGTTTGCCGTTGACTGCCCATTCTTTACTTCCCCGAGCTGGTAAACTGGCAAGCGAGTGCTAATTACTGCCGTCGATACTCACTGCCATGATATCAACCCCGTGATAGGTAAAGGTGGAATCTTGTTCCACACTGAGGTAGTAAAGTGTTTGCCCGTCTTTTGAAAACACCGGGGATTCGAAAATGCGGTCATCCGGTTTGGTTACGATGAGGTGAGCATTGCTTCCATGTTCATCCATCACATACAAACCGGTCACCGTATGCCCCTGCCAGTACATGTTAGATAGGTAGGCAATTTTACCATCGGATGATACGGAAAATCGACCCGAAGGAGGATGCTCGGAAAAAGTCTTAATTTTTTCCGGATTTTCCGGAGTTGGAGAAATCTTTTTGACAACATACAGTGTGGGTTCGCCACCTCCTTCCACCCAGAAAAAAATTTGGTTGCCGTTCGGTGACCAGGTGGGGTAGCGATCCTGCCCCGGTAGATTGTCCAATCTTACCAGACCGGTTCCATCAGTATTGATGACATACACATCATAAGCGCTATGAGTACCGGAGTATTTGGTAAAGGCAATTTTTTGCCCATCCGGAGAGACGCAGAAATTATCCGCCAGACCAAAATCAAATGACCATGTTTCCCGGCTGGAAACGTCTATCACATAGCATCCCTCGTATTCCCCGGGATAGGGACCAATGCGCTGGAAAACGATGGTGCCGCTACCCAGGGATTCGTAAGGTATGGGATCCGTCAGTGCCGGCAGATGCGGTTCTTCGGGTTCCAGCACTTCCTTTTTATCACAGGAAAACACCAGGATGATTGAGAAGAACACCAGGAGCAAACCTCCGGAATGTAAAAAGTTGCGTTGGTGTTTATGATAGCTGAACCTGCTCATGTTTATCCCCCTCTGATTGATGGCAAATTTTTATCTTTCGATATGCGGTCTTTTTTAATATCCCCTAAAAATGGATTCCTATTCCTGCCCCGATAAATGTATGGGAGAAATTTGCTTTAAACTCCTTTAAGGGATGGGAAATATCATAATATCCGCCCCGGGAGGGGATGGGACCAAACGTTTGTTCGGGCGTCCAGCGATACTGGAAAAGCGCCTTCACGAAGAACCGGGTTTGGGTCGGATAGAGCAGGGATGCCTGCACTACCACACCCGGTCGACCTTTCTGCTCCCGATATACGATTGCTCCACCGGTGTCCCGTTCCAGTTTGGCAATAACCCATCCCGGTCCCACCCCCACCTGTATAATCTTAGCGGGTTTAAAAATGAATACCGGACTGAGGGTGGTGACATCATATTTTAGAAAAAGGTAAGTTTGCGGGTCATTCTGGTATCCAAATGTTTCACCCATTGGAGTATGAGTCAGGAGCAGAGCCAGATCATAGTGGGGCGTGAGGGTGTATCCGACTTCCATTGTCCAGGGAAAACCAATTTCTCCGAATCCGGTGTTGGAGAAAGGATGCTCCACGGGACCACCGAACCAACCACCCGGCGAGGTGTCATCAAAACCATCCCGACGCATGGCCTGTTCAATATCCGTTGCCGGCCCGCTGGAACAGGTGCCGAAGGAGAGCGTGATCCGCCAGCGACGGAGTGATTGGTGAACTGGGGTGGTCGGCTGTTCACTTTCTGTCAGAGGTGTTGCTTCCGGGGGCTGAACAATCGGTATCTCCGCAATGGTCAGTTTATCGACCGGCACCTCCACCCAGCGGGGTGAATGGATGCCCCTGCCAATAATGGCACCGGTGAGCGACCCCACCAGCCCCCCGAAGCTTAGCCCGCCCACAAATGCCTGACCGGGAGTGGGAACAAACCAACCTCCCTGTTCATCGGAAACATCTGCCGCGAGTATTAATCCCAACGCCAGACCCGTGGAAATCCCACCGATAACAGCGCCCTTACCGGTATTCTTTTTCTTTCCTCTGGCAACTTCCAGTTTAACAATGTTCCGGCGGGGAATGGTAAATTGCTTTCCATTAAAAACTTGAAATGTCAGGCTATCGTTCTGAAAGTTTACCAATTGCCCAACCACGGCTTTTTTGAAATAGCGCTGCGATTCCACCCGGATGGTATCCCCCCGGTGTAGGGGAGGCTGTGCAAACCCAACTACCGACATAAGCAAAATCCCGATAAACCACCGGGTTGTTTTCCCAATAAAAGTAAAAGGTTTCATCATTTCATCCTCTTCATATTTTTTAATCTTTGCTCTTTAATCTTTAATCTTTTTCAAAACGAGATTATCTTTTTTTTAGTTGAAAATTAAGTAAAAAATGGAGAGGTTCCCCCT
>CAYYGL010000117.1:0-15152 GCA_964471235.1 uncultured Calditrichaceae bacterium | reverse complement strand
CGGAAAACAAGTTAAAAGGCTATAAATTTAGGGGGTAACGAAGGGGGAAACAATGTAAAAGTGCAGGTGTTTTAAATAGGACGACGATAAATATTACGAGAGAACTACAAAAGCTATAAGTTTAAATAATCCCTCGAAGTGTGATAAAGCCCCCTCAGGGTTTGCAATATATCAATCTGAAAAGCAGCTTTTAGAAGCAAAACATATAAGAAAAGCATTAAAGCAGAAAAAAATATTAATTCTAAAACAGATGAAATCGGAAAGTTGCTTCCTGTAGTTCTTGAGTCCCGATACTGTCTATAGATGCCGACATAGTGCACACCTGCAAAAAAAGTCAGTATGGTGAATGTAATGATAGAAATTCCAATAACTTCAGATGGTAAATCATACCACCAGTCGCTTTTTGATGAGACAACATAAAACAATACCGAACCCACTGGAATCCATAGTATTGATAACATTGTCAAAAAACCAATTAAATATATTCGAACAAATATAAAAAGTCCACTTAATATCGTCAGAACACCTATGACGGCCAGCACCATTATGAGAAGAAAAATTCTCATATCAATGGTAGCATAATTACGAATCGCATCCATGCACCGCCCCCCAATACCTCATGTAACTCGAAACAGCCCAATTATCCCTTTGGTAATCACCGGAGCTTAATTCCCATCCTAAACGTTAACAGCCGCTTTTCGCATACGAATCAGTCATCCCATAACCAATCCGGTTTTTTCGCCTGTTCTACCATCCCTGTTCAAATGCTTTTGTTATCCCATCTATTTCGCAATAAAATTTTGATTCGGATTTGGAAAGTAAATATAAGTAACCAATTTTTCGGGAAAAAATCAAGTGCGGAAAAAAAAGACAGGTTTTTGCGGAAGTGCCGGGGTTGGGAAGTGCCAAATAGAATCGCTGTGGAAGGAGGAAATCATTTCCGCAAAGGCTTAATACCACAATCCGGTTATGTGCCAGCGGGGCGGTTTGTGGGAAAATTCCGAGGACGGAACATCTTCCAGGTAATCCTGTTCGGCAAACCCGGGATGATATTCCTTTTCCACCGGTTTGGCTTCCAATTCCAGCAGCCGACGGATGCGCTCCTCGGTATCCGGGTGGGTCCGGAGGATGGAAGGATGGGGCACCCGTCTGCCCGGCATAAATATGCGTTCCCAGAACCCGGTTTGCAGTTCTTCCATTTTTGCTAAGGCGGCAGCCAACCCGCGCGGGTCGCCGGTAATGCGCACCGCATCCAGGTCCGCATCGTATTCACGTGTTCGGGAGAGGGCTAACTGGAGAAGGGCACTGATGGTGGGGGCAAATATCAAGACAAAAATTAATAACCAGGATATGGTAACCTGCCCCAACAGTAACATGGGCAGATTAAAAAACAACAGCAATTGCCCGAACAAGGAGAGAATATGGGTCACCCGGCTGATCATGTCTGCCATTGCCATCACCCGGAGGTCGTTATGGGCAATATGGCTCATCTCATGCGCCAACACACCAAAGAGCTCCCGCTGGTTCAAATTCCGAATCAGTCCGTCGGTTACCCCGATGGCGGAACGGGAACGGGTGCCAACGGAAAAGGCGTTCATAACGCTGGTTGGCACATAATAGAGCATCGGCACATGGTTTAACCCCGCCCTTTCGGAGAGTTCCATCACCATATCATACAGCAGTGGTGCTTCCGGGCGGGCAAGGGGACGGGCACGATACAATCGCATAATGAATTGCGGGGATAAATGGGGGCTGAAGAGGAAAAACACCGCTCCGAAAATTGCCAGCATCCATAATCCATCGCTTCCCCCGATGATCCATCCCACAAATGCCAGAAGGAGTATCATCACTCCCAATAACAACAGGGTATGGAAAAAATTACTGAATTTATTTCTCAAGTAAGATGTGGTTCTGATAGTGCTCACTATCCCTCCGTCCGATTTCTGGTGTTATTCCGGATACAACCGTTTTGCAAAGACGACAGCTTGATTCCCGGCAGCAATTACCCGCAAGTAGATCGTACCGTCCTTTAAAATATCGACAATCATAAAGCCGGAATGCAAGAAAGAAAATTCGGTATCATCTCCGTGATGCACCGAGGTTAGTTTTTTTACGGATCCGGGCGCCGCTGGCGAGCACCGCACGAAGTTGTGCGCTTATCCGCCGTTCCGCTTCGGCGCGATTGGCAGCATTTGCCGGCGGCAGCCCGGCAGGTTAAATATTATCTCCCAGGAAAACCACCAGGGTGCGGGAGAGAATTTGCGACGCCCACGCCTGCAATCCCTGTAAAGACGGTTCACAGGCTTGCGGTTCACCGGCATCGCCAATCAGCACTATCCGCTGACGAACATCCTCCACCGGGTAGGCGAGTATTTCCGGAATTTTGCCATCCCGGTAATACGGTACCGTATGACTGCAAGCGCAGAGGAGCGCCAGCAAAAATCCCGGAATCCATTTTCGGGTGATGGTGTGCATCGTTTGTTCCGTCGATTTGTTCAGGTTCTTCAAGCGGTTCCCGGCCCCGCGGCAGTTAAAAAAAGGAGGACGCTGCCCTTTGCAACACCCTCCTTGTCAAGTGCTTCAGCGATGTGCTAAGTTTTGTCAAAACAAGTTTTGACGCTCCGAGTTTTGACGCTCCGAGTTTTGACGCTCCCGGTTTTGATGCTCAAAGTGTTGTCAAAACAAGTTTTGACGCTCCGGGTTTTGACGCTCCGGGTTTTGATGCTCCGGGTCAAGTCAATCCATCAACGATACCGATTTCCTTATCGTTTTGCACTGGCTTGAGTGCCGACAATTTCATCAGCGAGATCGCCGGCATCATACAGCTTCCGCAGCGCCTCGATGATGTACGCACTGTGCACTGCCACGGCGCGGTTGCGGGTTTCATCGTAAATAAAGCGTCCTACCAGGCTTTCGATATTGCCGTCAAAAATCAACCCCACAATCTCGGCATTTTTGTTGATGACCGGGGAGCCGGAGTTGCCGCCGATAATATCCGCGGTGGAAACAAAATTTACCGGGGTGGATAGGTTCAATTTATCCTTCCTTTCCCAGAACCGTTTGGGCAGTGCAAAATCCCCTTTTTGGTCAAAGCTCAATGTGCGATCATACAAGCCATACAGGGTGGTTTTATAGGGGGCTTCGGTGCCGTTCATAGGATATCCCTTTACCGCACCGTAGGACAGGCGCAGGGTAAAGGTGGCATCGGGATAAGCATTTTTTCCGAAAACGGCAAAACGCGCCCGGGCGATTTTCTCATTGGCTGCGGTCAGGGCACTTTCGATGTGCTTTTTGTACCACTCCCGTTGTTTCCGCAGCATGGGGTCAATTTTACGAGCCAGCACAATCAACGGATCATCGGATGTCTCCACCGCCTTTTTGCCGCCTTCCAGTAAGGATTTGCGGTAATTGACATCGGTCAATTTGGTATTATCAACCAAAGTGGTAGCAACTTCTTGGGGAGTTTTTCCATCCAGCACCAGCTTAAGAAACGGATCGTCAGCACCCAGGTAATCCAACGACATCTGCAGGGCACCGGCAAGATTGGCTTTCTCCAGTTCCGTATAAATTGGCGCCGGAGAGAGCAGGTAGAACTTAATCTCCTGCAATTGGGCATCATGATACCCTTCCAGCCGATCGGCATCCGGTTTCTCTATCTCCGTCACATAGCGCACAATGCGTATTGCCATTCCGGCTAACCGGGAGCCATGAAGCTGCCGGAAAAAATTGGGTTTCACAACCTCTTTATATTGGTCAACCAGCTTTGCCACCTGGTTCCAGGCATCGCCATAAGCGGCTTTCCATTCCGGGTTTGCATTGATTTTCGCCAGCAAGTCCTCTTCCATCTTTTTCCGTTTTGCCATCACCTGCTCATCCTGTAATCCCTGGTATTCACCGGTGAGGGCTTTCTGGGCATTTTTTAAACCGAAGATTTGAATCAACGCCTGGCGTTCCTGCTCGGGACCTTTTTGGGAATAGGCTTCCAGGGTCTGAATCCGGCGGTTGATGTAGTCCAGAATTAAGGGGTAATAATAATCCCGTTGAAACTGAATCTGGGCGTAGGTGTAGAGGCGGTTGGTGGAACCGGGATTCCCGGAGACAAAAATCAATTCACCGTTTTTTGCGCCGGCGGAGTTCCATTTAAAATAGTTCTCCGTGTGAATCGGTTTATCGTTTTCATACACCCGGAAGAAGGAGACATCCAGGTCGTAGCGGGGATAGGTGAAATTATCCAGGTCACCGCCAAAGTAAGCTGCCTGGCGCTCCGGGGCAAACACCAGCCGGACATCGGTGTATTTTTTATATTGATAGAGCCAGTATTCCCCACCGTGATATAGTTCAATAACGTTGGAGCGAAGCCCGGTTTTTTCCAGACTTTCTTTCTCTATCCGGGCGATTTCCGCCTGGCGGGCTTTCAGTGCCTCTTCGTCGCTCATCCCGGTTTTTACCACCGATTGCACCCGGGTGGTGACGTCTTTCATGCCTACCAGCACATTCAATTCCAAATCCGGGCATTTTAATTCCTCTGCCATGGTTCTGGCATAAAAGCCGGTGGTCACCAGGTCTTTTTCCGCCGTGGAGAGTTTCTGCAATTGCCCCACTGCCACGTGGTGGTTGGTCATCACCAATCCGTTAGGACTGACAAATGAGCCGGAGCCGCCATCCATAAAGCGAACGCTGGATAAGCGGACATGATCCAGCCATTCCTGGGTTGGGGTAAATCCAAATCGTTCTTTTAACTGTTTAACGGGTGGATTATCAAACGTCCACATTCCCTCATCCGGGGATTTGGCAATTCCCGGCAGGGAAAAGATGAAAAGGAAAAGAGTGATGATAATAAACCGTGCCCCATAATTTTTACCTGACATTATTTTACCTCCTATCCATTGACCGTTTAATCCGTGAATTACAGTTTTGTTAAAACCAGAATAATTTAGCATATCGAGCAACTATTTCTGAGCACTTTTTAAAAACGAATAGCGCTTGACCGAATGGCTTTATTTTCCGGTAAAAATTCTGTCTGACCGCTTGAATACCCACGGAATTAATTGTACATTAAATCCGAAGAAAATAAAAGAGCCGCCTCATGTCTCGTTTATCCAAAATTTTGCTGATCATTGTTGTGCTTTTCGGAGTTTATCTTTCCCTTTCCTGCGCCCGGGTGAAGCCAATTTCACTGACCCCGGATACCTCGTCTTCATTTTACCCGTTCACTCTCGGTGATATCACCGCTGTCTGTGTGGATACAATTTATAGAAAGGTCGCCGTTCTCAATGTTTATCCCCCTGCTTATCTCAAGAAAATTGATTCCCTCGTTTATCAGATCAATTTCTCCCTGATATTCACCAACCCGGAATGGTCATGGGATCACCCCTTTTACCTGATCCTGGAGTTGCCGGAAGGGGATACCAGAGAGATCATGTTTAATGAAGCAGGGGAATTGCTGGATATCCGGCACCTTTCCCCCTATTCGTTCCTGCTAACGGTAAAACATCCCGGAATGATGCAAATGACCCTGGGGTTTGAAGGTGAAGCAGGTGAAATTCTATACGATCGCGATAATCCTTTTCAATCCAAAAAAGTAAAGCTGGATCAACGCCGGCAGATTTGAAGGAAGAAACCGGGAAAACATTTGCTCTGCGATTACACTCTTCTCATCCACTCACCTTATTGGCCTGCCCCAGTCATCCCAACATGATCCCGTCTCCAACGGAGCCATGGTTGCCAATGACAACGTCACTCCCAAGGGGAGCACGTTGTGACACCTTATGACGGCATCATGTTGGGAGCGGCGGGATAAACCACCGAGACACGGCAGTCGTAGCGTTGTTATGATGAACGTCCGTTCGACATCAGAAAAATAGAACACCGATGGACCCGGATTTTCGTAGATTTTTTTGTAACTACTCAGGCGGATAAGATAATCTCCGGAAACGGTACCTGGAAGAACCACCGGCAACCCAACGTCGATGTTAATGATTAAAATCAGCGGTTGAATCCTGGGAAGGTGACCGATAAGGATGCCGCAACAAGAGCAGGCAGGCAGAGCGTTTTCACAAATTCGGGTCCGGAAAATAGGCTTCCATCATAGACAGTAATTGTTCAATCTGTTCAATCTTTGCAGAATCCACCGTATGGGAAGAGTAAGAAAGATGCAAATTCCGAAGGATGCGTTTCAAAATTTCTTGTGTGCCGCAGCCCCGGAGAATGTCAGTGGGGTTATAACCATCGAATTGACGAAGGTAATTTAAACAATTTTCCCGGGAATAGACTTTTCCCCGGTAAAACGGGTCAAAGAAAATCTCGTCTTCCCCGTTGTCAAATTTCAATATAAAATGAGCCGGCATACAAACCCCATAAACAGGAAAATGCAGTCGTTTGCATATCAACATATATAAAACCGACAGGGAGATGGGATTCCCCTTTCCGGTTTGTAACACCGAATGGAGAAATGAATTGAGGGGATTATAATAATCTGACGTATTACCGCTAAATCGGTATTCGCTAAACAACACCTGGTTGATATGATCGACAAAGGAAAGGGGATGCCCGGACATGGGAATAATTTGTTCAATCCGTTGTGCAATCCGGTCTAAATGAATTTGCAAATCCGATGTGAAAACATCCGGTGAATGCCAGAAGGATAATAAGAGAACACTTTTCTCAAGGTCCATCTCATCCATCGCTTCATCCAGAATCCGGCGGAAAGAACGATAAACAAGGGGAAGGTGTAATTCCGTGAGTATTGCGTTAAACTGTGAAGAGTCTTCCGGATTGAGAGTCTTTAAATAATACTTTTTATTGAAAATTATTTCCAACGAGTTTGTCAATATCTCATTGGTAACGATTTGTTGGATTTCTTCACTTTCATCATTCACTAATTTAAATAGATGAATTAAGTTTTTCTGATTCTCCAGCAGGGTATTCATAATCCTCCAGTGTTAGGACAACTTAGCAGCACTTCCCTCCCCTACTGTTCTCCATGTATCTTTCGCAATAATGTAAGCAACTCCTTTTTTAATCTACAACAATTTTTTTGTAAATATAATGATAAAATATCTTATATCCATGACAATTTTGTTTCAAAACGGTCAAATTTCGGTTAAAAAGCAGCAATATCGGGAAAATTTAAGGAGTTTTTAGGAAATTGCTGAGGCAACGGAGAGAATCGACCCGGCATGTATGTCGCTAAATGGTTATGGATATTTATTAAAACGGGGCTGTTTGCTCCACCACGCCTTCCTCATCCCGGGCGTAATCGGCAAATTTGCCGTATTTTTTCATGAAGGTGAGTTTTACATTGCCGATCGGTCCATTGCGGTGCTTACCGATAATCAATTCAGCCAGATTTTCGACCTCTTTGTAGTGCGGGTCGTTGTTTTTTAAATAAAATTCTTCGCGATAGACAAACATCACCAGGTCAGCATCCTGCTCAATGGCGCCGCTTTCCCGCAGGTCGGAGAGCATGGGGCGCTTATCCGGCCGGTTTTCCACGGCACGAGATAGCTGGGAAAGCGCAATAACCGGCACACTGAGTTGTTTTGCCAGGGATTTGAGCGAACGAGAAATGAAGGAAATTTCCTGCTGCCGGCTATCAAATCCTTTTGGTGCTTCCATTAATTGCATGTAATCCACAATCAGAAGTCCGATATTACGTTCCAGCGCCATCCGGCGAGCCCGGGCACTGAGTTTGATAATATCCAACCCGGCGGTGTCATCAATATATATCGGTGAATCGGCTAATCTGCCCGCGCTTCGGGACAACTTGGGCCATTCATTCTCTCGAACGTGCCCGGTGCGCAATCGCTGAGAATCCACCATCGCTTCGGCACATAGAAACCGTTGCACTAATTGCATATCACTCATTTCCAGACTGAAAATTCCCACCGGCACTTTACCTTCGACGGCAGCATTTCGGGCGATGTTCAATGCCAGGGCCGTCTTCCCCATCGAGGGTCTGCCGGCTAAAATAATCAGGTCACCTTTCTGAAATCCGGCAGTGATGTTATCCAGGGCAGTAAAACCGGAAGGGACCCCGATAATGCCGCTATGCTCCAGATGATGCAGGCGCTCGATTTCCGTAAAGGTTTCATTTAAAATGGTGGTTATTTCCTGATAGGACCGCTGTTTCTGAGATTTTAAAATATCGAATATATCCTGCTGGGCTTTGCTCAATACCGTTTCCGCTTCGCTCTGCGTATCGTAAGCTTCTTTCAGAATGTTCGTACAGGCACGGATTAACTTACGCAATAACGCTTTTTCTTTAATGATTTTCAGATGAAATTCGATGTTGGCAGCAGAAGCAACCTGGGATACCAATTCCGCCAAATAAGGAGCACCGCCAATCTCATCCAGCGATTTGCGGCTTTTTAACTCCTCTGTCAGAGTAATCATATCGATTGCCTCATTTTTCTTATACAATGAGACAATGGCGGAAAAAATTAAGCGGTGGGCATCCCGATAAAAATCCGTTTCATCAATCTCCTCCAGCGCAATGGCAACCGCTTCTTTTTCCAGTAACAATGCGCCCAACACATAGCGCTCCACATCAACTGCCTGGGGCGGAACCCGACCTTCCCGGGCTAATAGTTCATCTGAGGGAGGTGGAGCATTCTTTTTTGATCTCGCCATATCAAGCACCTTTATTTTGGTAAATATAAGCAACGCCTTTTCAAATCCCAACAGCTATCAGACCCGGGTGCCTCACCCGGGGGCGCTTCCCCAGATATGGATTACCGCCGCTGCTTCTTATGCTTTATAATGCTGATAGTGCTTCCGAATAAACTTCATGTCTTCCAGGGCAGCATCCATCATGTTTGGGTAGCGGAGAATATACGCGGGGTGAAAGGTGATTATCAAGGGAGTATTCTGAAATTGCCAAATTTTTCGCCGCAAGTTTTTTAAACTTTCCGTGGTATTTAAGAGATTTTGCCCGGCAACCCTGCCCAGGGCAACCAGCAGTTTGGGTTGCACCAGCTCAATCTGGCGGTGCAAATACGGCAGGCATTTCTCCACCTCTTCCGGCAGGGGGTCGCGATTATTGGGCGGTCGGCATTTCAGGATGTTGGCAATATACACATCGGAACGATTCAACTGAATAGACTGGAGTAACCGGGTCAGCAGTTGCCCCGCCCTGCCCACAAAGGGAACCCCCTGCAAATCCTCATCTCTTCCCGGCGCTTCCCCGACGAACATCAAATCCGCCTGTTCATTTCCGCTGCCAAACACAAATTTTGTTCTGCTACTGCCGAGAGCGCAGTTCATGCAATTTTCAATCTCTTTCTTGAATTGCTGCAACGGGGTACTCACCTGTCCGGACCGGGCAACCGTTGTCATCCATTCGCCTTCCCGGGGACCTTCCCGAAGCGGATTCTCAAGATAGAGAGTGCGTCCATACAAATCCCGATACCACCGGATAAAGTTGTTTACTTGTTCGAAAACGTCCATATTCTTTGAGGGGGCGCATGACAAATTACATGTTAGAAGATTCCTTCAACGGAGCCACTTCGTGGCGGCATTCCTCCCGCCGCGGCGGGATACAGCCGGAATGACATAAAAAGCAGCACCCTGGCTGTCATTCCTGCCCCGACGGGGGGCGTTGCTCCGAATGCCACGAAGTGATCCCGCCACAACGTGGTGACGTCGTCATTGGGCAGGATTCCCCTTATCTTTTTTGAGTTGTGCAAGTTGTCATGCGCCCTCTTTGAGGGGAATGAAACTGCCGTGGAGCTACGGTAACAGAAAATTAAAAACTTCCCGGGCAACATCCAATTTGTACATCAGCTCCAGCTTCTTTTTTTGGGTCGGAGTAAAAAAGGTGACCCGGTTGGTATCCACCGCAAATCCGGCATCCGTTTGAGATAAATCGTTCAGTACAATCATATCCAACTTCTTGGATTTCAGTTTTTGAATGGCGTGTTGTTCCGGGTGATCCGTTTCCATGGCAAACCCCACCACCGTCTGGTGCGGTTTCTTCTGTCTTGCCATCTCTTTGATGATATCAATCGTAGGCTCCAGAGATACGGTTAATTGTTCGTCTTTTTTCTTGATTTTCTCCTTAGAGATTTTCGCCGGTCGATAGTCGGAAACCGCAGCCGCGCTGATAAAAATATCGCTTTCCGGAAAGAGTTTCTCCACCCGTTCGAACATCTCCCGGGCAGTCGGTGCCCGGTAAGTTTCCACATTCACCGGCGGGGTTAATTGGGTTTCGCCATGCACCAGGATCACCCGGGCGCCCCGGGCAAAAGCCTCCCAGGCAAGGGTAAATCCCATTTTACCGGAAGACGGATTGGTAATCATCCGCACCGGGTCCAAATATTCCCGGGTTGCCCCGGCGGTGATCAATACGGTTTTCCCTTCCAGGCTGCGGGATGCGGGATGGAGGGCTTTATAAAGATATTGAAGCAGGTATTCCGGGCGTGCTAACCGACCAACGCCGCTGTATCCTTCCGCTAAAAAGCCTTCTTCCGGATAACAAATTAATTTTCCGCTTTTTTCCAGAAAACGAATATTCTTCTGCACCGCGGGATTAAACCACATGTTGGTATTCATTGCCGGTGCAAACACCGTCGGACAATGGAGGGCTAAGAGGGTGGTGGAGACAAAATCATCCCCAATGCCATTGGCAGCTTTGGCGAGGATGTTTGCCGTGGCAGGAGCAATGATCGCTGCATCTGCCCAGTCCGCTAAGGAAATATGATGGGTGCCGGTAAACTGTTCTTTCGGGAACATATCCCGGTAAACCGGGTTGCCGGAGAGGGTTTCCAGGGTAAGCCGGGAGATAAACTGTTGGGCTCCCTCGGTCATCATCACTTTTACAACAGCGCCCCGGGTTACCAGAAAGCGGATGACTTCACAACTCTTGTAAGCGGCAATGCAGCCGGTTACCCCGACAAGAATATGTTTATCTTTGTACAAGTTACTGGGAAACATGGTTTAGTTGTTCCTGATAATTTCGGATAATCTGTTCAATCTCTGCCACCGTGCGTTCCAGGTCATCATTTACCACCACGTGATCGAAGTATTTCGATTTTTCATATTCTTCCGGTAATCGTTTTAATCGTTTCTCGATCTCAGCCGGATCATCGGTTTTGCGGTTTCGAAGGCGTCTCTTTAACTCCTCCAGCGAGGGAGGTCGAACAAAGATCAACAATGCCGTGGGATATTTCTGTTTAATTCGCAGCGCCCCATTTACATCGATATCAAACAAAACGCTGTATCCCTGTCGTAGGTAGTCCTCAACCGTTTTCCGTAGGGTACCATAATAATGATCGAAAACCTTCTCATATTCCAGGAATTCCCCCCGGGAAATTTTTCCCCGGAAGTCTTCCTCGGAGAGGAAAAAATAATCAACCCCGTGTTGTTCCGAATGCCGCGGGGGGCGGGTGGTGGCAGAAATGGAGAGCCGGAAATCCGGATTGCGCTCTAACAATTTGTGACAGATGGTGGTCTTCCCGGAGCCGGAAGGTGCGGAAAGCGCAATCAAAACCGGTGGATATGCCTGTTGTTCATTCAATATTCTGCACCTGCTCTCTAACTCGTTCAATTTCTTCTTTTACGGCTACAATCCGATGGCTCACCTCCAGCATGGTGCTTTTGGATGCCATGGTGTTGGCTTCCCGGTGCATTTCCTGTAAAATGAAATTCAATTTTTTACCAGCCGGGGAACCCTGTTGCAGCGTGTCTTTAAACAATTCGATATGGCTTTGCATCCGCACAACTTCCTCGCTGATATCCACCCGGTCCGATATAAGCGCCAGTTCCAACTCCAGGCGGTTCCGATCAATTGAGCCCTCATCAATCATTCGCAGCAGCCGTTTGTGAAGTTTTTGAAATTCCTCAGGCGCATTCTGGTGCGAAAGCTCCCGGATTTCTCCGGTTAATGAGATAATTTTTTTCAGCCGCTCGTTTAAATCCCGTACCATACTCTGCCCCTCAACTGCCCGGGTTTGGTTTAGCTGTTCGAGGGTATGTTCCAACAGTTCGAACAAAGCCTCCTGCAAACCCTTATCGGCGATAGCTTCCTCTTCAAAAGAAAGCACGTCCTTAAATACCAGGATATCTGCCAGACGAATCGGTTCTTTAATGTTGGCAATGGAGCGAATTTGTTCCAGCAATGAAGTGTACATTAACGTAACGTTTTCATCCACCTTCAGTTGCTGCATGACAGGCGTTTGAGAATTGATGGCGATGGTACAATTTACCTTGCCGCGGGTGATTTTCTTGCGGATCGTTTCCTTGATGCTGTCCTCCATATCCCGGAATATCAGAGGAACTTTCACAAAAATTTCCAGGTAACGGGAATTCAAAGAACGAAGTTCGCAGGACAATTCATTACTTTCATAGAGATGAGACCCGGCTGCAAAACCGGTCATCGAATAAACCTGATTCATTTTCCAATCCAATCTGTCGTTGAGGTATTGTTCTTTTTCTTTATTGGTAACCTACCAGATGTTTTGTTATGGCTTACGGATCGTTTCAGACCGCAAAAATTACACACAGTTATCCCGGTATCGCAAGGGAAAATATATAGGGGAAGCAGACCGGTGCAGAACCCAATGGGCAGCGCTTTTTAAAATAAGTAGCACCGGGGCAGTTGATTTGATAAATTTCGTTCAATCTGACCGGGAGTTGATACATGCATGGATTCAAATGGTTGATTGTGCTTCTCATCCTCAGTTCCGGCACCCCAACAGCCCAGCCGCCCGAGACACGGCTCCTTCGCTGTAAATATGTGGACAGCCGGGTCACCATTGACGGCAGGCTTACAGAACGCTGCTGGCGGGATGCGGAACGCGCTACCGGTTTCTGGCTGTTGAACAGAAAGGGACGCGCTCGTAAACAAACCGAATGCATGGTAGCTTACGACTCCAATAATTTATACATTGCTTTCATTTGTTATGAACCACACCCGGAACGAATCCGAACCAATTGTTTTCAGCACGACGGTCCGGTCTGGCGGGATGACTGTGTTGAGGTCTATATGGATATCAATCACGATCACAGAACGTATTACCACCTCATCACCAATACAGCCGGTACCCGTTACGATGAAATCGGGTATAAACGCCCTGCCTCCTGGAATCCGGAATGGCGGACCGCTGCTCAAATTTATCCCGATTTCTGGACGGTGGAAATCGCACTTCCTTTTCACGCCATGCAAATTACCGCTCCCCTGCCCGGAACGATCTGGGGATTTAATGTGGATCGCCAGGAATACCAGTTTTACGAGAAAAGCAGTTGGTGCGAAACCTACCGGCTTTTTCATGAACCGAAAAATTTCGGACATCTCCAATTTTTGCCCTTCTTCTAATGGTACTTATATCTTGCGGATATTTAAGCGGCTTCTTTTTTAGCAGTTATCCGTTTGAGAAAATCTTCACGGTTGTGAAATTCTCATCCAGTGGTTAATATTGGGGCGTTCTGTGACGAAGGTATACACATCGGTGATGATACCTGAGTATTTATACCGTTAGAAAACAAGGAGAATTGTGCATGCAGTATCTGGGTAATATGAAAGTGATTCCGGAATTGCCGGAGGAAATCCAACGGTTACACGAATTGGCATACAATTTTTATTTTTCCTGGTCTCCCCAGGCGCGGCAATTGTTTCGATTAATCGACCCGCCCCTGTGGACCCGGGTCAATCATAACCCGGTAAAATTTTTACGGGAAGTGCAGCAAAAAGAATTGGAACGCTGCGCCAGCGACCCGGACTATCTTTCCACCTTTAAAAAAGTGATGGTGGAATTTGATCAATACATGAACCCGGAGAGCACCTGGTATGCCCAGCATCACCCGGAGTTAAAAGATAAACCGATTGCTTACTTCTCAGCAGAGATCGGAATTCACGAATCGCTGCCGGTGTATGCCGGCGGGCTCGGGGTGCTGGCAGGGGATCACCTGAAGTCTGCCAGTGACCTGGGAGTGCCCCTGGTCGGGGTAACCCTGTTTTATCACCAGACTTACTTTACCCAGCAAATCGATGCGCACCACAACCAGATTGCCCTCTACATTCCCCACGAACCGGGTGATTTGCCCTTACTGCCGGTGTTAGACAGCGAGGGGAACCCCCTGATATTGACCATTCCGGTGGGACCACGCAAAGTAAAAACCCGGGTCTGGAAAGCCCAGGTGGGAAGAGTTCAGGCGTTATTGCTCGACACCAATCTACCGGAAAATAGCACCGAAGACAAAATGATTACCGCCCGTCTGTACGGCGGCGATCAGGAGATGCGCATTTCCCAGGAAATTGTACTGGGAATGGGCGGTGTGATGGCTTTAAATGCCATGGGGATTCAACCATACGCATGGCACATGAACGAAGGGCATTCCGTGTTTCTTGCTCTGGAGCGCATCCGGGAGCTGATTAAATCCAAAAATCTCCAGTTCAACGAAGCTCTGGAATCGGTTACCGCCAATACCATTTTTACCACCCATACCCCGGTGCCCGCCGGGAACGACGCCTTCCCGCTTCATTTCGTGGACAAATACTTCCAAAGTTATTGGGAATCCATTGGCATCCGCCGTTACCAGTTTATGGAATTGGGTTCTCAGGTGCAGCCGGAAGGATACGAGATTTTTAACCTGACCATCCTTTCCCTCAAATTGTCAAAATACCGCAACGGTGTGAGCAAGCTGCACGGGGAAGTTTCCCGTAAGATGTGGCAATCGGTATGGCAAAAAGTGCCGGTAGATGAAATTCCCATTACGCACATTACCAATGGCGCCCATTCCAAAACCTGGATTGTCTATAAAATGACCCGATTGCTGGATAAATACCTGGGAAAGAACTGGCTGCAGCATTTTAATGACCCGGCTTTCTGGAAAGGGGTATTCGATATTCCGGATGAGGAGTTGTGGAAGACCAAGGCGGAACTAAAAACGATTTTGCTAAATCACCTCCGGGAACGCCTCTATGCCCAATACGTGCGAAACAAAGTGGGTACCCTGCACATTCGCCGCTTAAAAGGGATGTTGAACCCCGATGCCCTGACCATCGGATTCGCCCGTCGGTTTGCCACTTATAAACGTGGCACCTTAATTTTTCGCGACCCGGAGCGCTTGAAACGCATTTTAAACGACCCGCAGCGTCCGGTGCAGTTGATTTTTGCCGGCAAAGCACATCCCAAAGACCAGGGCGGGCAGGCGTT
>CAYYGL010000116.1:0-15220 GCA_964471235.1 uncultured Calditrichaceae bacterium | reverse complement strand
TGGTGACGTCGTCATTGGGGCAGGAATCCCCTGATCTTTTTTGAGTTGTGCAATTTGTCATGCGCCCACCTGGATATACGTTCGCCGATTGGTGTTTCTCGATTTGCGGGAGGTCTCCTCATTCTTTCTTCCTCCCATATCCATCCATCCAACCATTCCCCCTCTTTCATCTTTCATCTTTTATCTTTAATCTTTTTTCCCTTTCCCCTTTTCCTTTTTACTTCTTTTATCTTCTTTTTCCAGAGCCCGAACCACCAGCCGGTAGCCCTCCACCCGGATAATTCGAATCGGGGTATCTTTTTCAATAAACTCACCTTCCGTTACCACATCCAGCCGTTCGCTGTTAAACAAGCCGACGCCCGCCGGGCGTAACGGGGACACGGCAATTCCTTCTCTGCCCACATAAGCGCTGTAATCCTTTTGCGCCACATAGCCTTCTTCCCGGGTTTCTTCCGGTTCCAGGGATATTTTTCGCCAGATACCGGTACGGGGACCGTATTTAATGATGAATCCACCCCCGACGACAGTCAGTATGATGGCAGCTCCCAACTGCACAGCGGCGCCACCCAGTTCCGCCCCGGTGATGTGCTCCAATTTGCCGATTAAACTCATGTACAGGCTGGCAAATATTGCCACAATGCCGGCAACCCCGGCAATTCCAAACCCGGGGATGACAAAAATCTCCAACAGCAGCAGGACCACCCCCACAAAAAAGAGGATTATTTCCAGTGAACTTGCCAGGTTAATAAGGTAATGACTACCGAAGAAAAGCGCCAGGAACAGCAAGCCCAGGGTTCCCGGCACTCCCCATCCCGGGGATTTGATCTCGAAAAACAAGCCCAGCAGACCCAGGGTTATCAGCATGGAACTGACAATCGGTCCGGTCAGGAACCGAACAAGTTTTTCCGCCAGGCTGATTTTGGTGTATATGAGCGGTTCATTCTGTAAACCCAGGCTATCCAGAAAAGCGGTTAAGGTTGGGGCTTCATAATCCGCCATTCCCCATTTCAGGGCATCCTCGGTGGTCAGGGTGATCAGTTTACCTTTTTCCGAGAGGCCTTCCACCACCACATCCTCATCCACCATGCCCTCGGCAATTTTTCGGTTTCTGCCGTATTTTTCCGCGGTGGCGCCCATCTCCGCCCGAAAATAGGAGATCGCTTTCTCCGGCGCTTTCTCGCCGCTCTGGTTGACCACCGTTGCGGCGCCCATGGAACTGCCCGGCGCCATACCGATGGTTTTGCAGGACAGGGTAATCAGTGCCCCGGCACTAATGGCACGCTTATTCACGTAAGCGATTGTTTCCACCGGGCTGTTTAACAGTAAATCCTTGATCTGGGTAGCCGCATCCACCCTGCCGCCAAAGGTGTTCACCTCCAGGAGCACCGCCCGAGCGTTATTCTCCTTCGCCTCATTGATCACCCGCTCGATGTAGGGCGGCAAACCCAGGTCAATAGTGCCGGAAATCTCGATATGATAGATTTGAGAAAATACCGGCACCCCCAGGCCGATCAATACCAGAATGCCAAAACCGAATGCTTTTCTGAACATGGAGGTACTCTCCTTTGGTGCAGAAAAATATATCGAAATTTCTTAACAATTCCAATTCGAATCAAAACAAAATGAGCCGCCTGTCCCGGAATATCCTCTTTCCATGTGACATCCGGCACCGGATAGCGAAACAGTCCGGGCGAATTTTCAAAACTCTTTGCTAAGGTGAGCAACGATTGTTCACCAGGGGGGAGGTGGCTGCCCGGCCGCTTTCCTGCTCTGGATTCTCTATTACTGAATTCACCCGACCAGGCAGAAGCTAAAATCTTTCCAGCCCTTTCACCCGGGCATCTTTTGGAAATTCGATGGAAAATTTAAATGGAAGTCGTTTGGTTTCACCGGGCGGCACTGTGACCCGCCATTTGATACGATTTTGAGAATCAATCTCCACTGTTCCCTTAGACGGCTCAATCAGCTTGATTTTAATTTTTTCATTTCGGGAAATGGGCAGTCGATCCAGCAGGGTGACGATTACCGGGATGCGTTTCGTATTCAATAATGCAAATTCAAACTCATATTTGATCTTGTGCTTTCCCCCCAGCAAGCCTTTGGATTCTGTATATTTGTTAATTAACTTCCGGCTGACTTTAATCCGTTCATCAATCCCCACGGATAAATTAATGGTATCATTGGGAACGAAATTGGGAATAAAACTCTTATTCACGAACACATCATCCAGGAAAATATTCACATCCCCGCTAATGAACGGGTAGTCGCTGGTGTTAACAACTTTCCCTTTCAGAAAAACTTTCTCAACGTAGCCGGGGATGGCAATATTTTCAAAAGCAACCGGTAGTTTGTGAACCGCAATAATTTTCTTATGGGAAGTATTGTCAGCCGGGATATTGCTTTTTCCAGGCACTTTAAAGGTGGTGGATAACAAATTCTTATCAATGGAAGCTAAGGAATAGGTAAAGCCCATCTCTTTCGCCGGTCTTTCGGCAACAACGAATATCTCCCCTGTACCTTCGATGGCGCTGGGAGTTAAACCGATAGTCAACCGGGCATCCTCTTTATCTAATACCAGCACCTGTGCCTTCAGCGGCTGGTAGCCAAGGTAATCAACCCGTAGCGTATAGTTTCCCACCGGGATGGGGGGAAATTGAAAACTGCCATTGGTATTAGTCGCCCTTCCAAGGTTCTTTCCTTCAATCGTCACATTGGCACCGGGCAATGCTTCACCGCTTTGCTTATCAATAATTTTGCCGGAAATTAGCCCGTAACCACCAGGGAGGCTGTTTTTTTTCTGATAGCTCACATTCACATACCGGGAGGATATCTGAAGTTCATCCCGCGTGGGGTTAGGGGCTTCCACATCGATATAGAGCGGTTCCAGTTCTGGCAGGGAGGGAGTGGTTAATGGCTGGGCGGTGGATAAAGCAAGTTGAACATCGTTCCAATCTTCACCCGTGGCTTGTTGTACCATACCATAATAGATAAATGTCGTTTCCCGAGAATCGGATTGAATACGGGCGTCATACATCGGGAACCAGGACGCACTGTTGACGATGTAGGTGATCCGAACGGTAGCTGTACCGGGTGCAGCCGAATTGAGCGTCACCAGAATCCGTTTATACTGCCTGGGCTCAGCATTGACAATGTGCCGGATTTCTTTTTTCAGGGCATCTATTTTATTTTTTATCTCTTTTTGAAAGAGCTTTTCTTGCCGGATTTTGGCTAATATTGCGGTCAGATTTGTTTTAAGAAAGGCGAGTAAATTCTGCCAGTCCTGTATGGTTGGTTTTTTGACCAGCAGTTCTTTATTGATTTCCCGGGGCGTTTCAGTTTTGATGGATTCCAGAAATTCCTGCTGGGTCTTCAGCACATCGATGCGGTCGGAGGACTTATCAACCTCATTTTGTAGGGAATCTATCTTGCTTTGCAGGAGCTTTACTTTTTTATTTTGAATTTCAGCGGTGTGCACGGTTTCCACCTTCACATCCTCGATGCGCACCCGATGCTCCCCCTTGCCGGACACCCGCACCGAGCCATCCAGCAGGTCCGGGGTCAAATCGGGAACGATTAACTGATACTGCCCCTTACGGAGAGTGATTTTTCCCTCCCGCTGTATCAAAGCCCGGTTCGGATATACCGTGACTGCGGTAACATGGGACTCAAGTTTTACGGTGGGTTGACTTAGCAAAGAGGAAGGGAGAAGAATTATCAAAAGGAAACCCAACAGGCTAACTGTGAATATCAGGAGTGATCTCATTACCTTCTCCTATGAGTTCATCTACAGAACATGGATCACAAAGACAGTCTCACTTCCCCAGCACTTCCACCACTTCCCCCCGCAGCACATGGGGTGTCGCACCAGTGATGCGCACCTGAACAAATTGCCCCTTATGATATTCTCCCCGGGGCACAATCACAATCTTGTTGCCGTCGTTGCGCCCCTGGAACTCATCGGGTGATTTTTTGGTGCTCTCTTCTTCCAATAAAACTTCCTGAATCTCTCCGATATGTGCCAGGTTCTTTTGGTAGGAATGTTTTTTCTGGATTTCGTTCAGCCGCACAATCCGTTCGGTTTTCACCGCTTCCGGCACGTCATCCGGGAATTTTCGCTGCGCCACGGTGTGCGGTCTCTCCGAATATTTAAAGATGAACGCCGAGTCGTATTCCACTTGCTCCATCACCTTCACGGTGTCTTCAAATTCTTCCTCGGTTTCGGTGGGAAATCCGACAATGATATCGGTGGTCAGCACCATCCGGGGGCACAGGCGGCGAATTTCATCCACCAGTTCCAGGTACTCCTTTTGCGAATAGGTGCGGTTCATCATTTCCAGAATGCGATCATTGCCAGCCTGAAGGGGAAGATGGATTTGCTTGCACACTTTGGGATTTTCGGCAATTACCCGGAGCAGATTGCGGGGAAAATCCTTGGGATGGGGCGAGGTAAAGCGAATCCGTTCAATACCAGGCACTTCACTGATTTTTTCCAACAGGTATGCAAAATCTTTCCCCTCATAGCGGTAAGAATTAACGTTCTGTCCCAACAGGGTCACCTGGCGGAACCCCTGTTCAGCCAGCCGTTTCACCTCATCCACCACATTTTCCGGAGCGCGGCTGCGTTCCCTGCCCCGGGTATAGGGCACCACGCAGAAGGTGCAAAAATTATCACACCCGCGCATCACCGCAATCCAGGCATTCACCCCGCTGCCCTGGGTGGGATAGACATCCGAGTAGGTCTCGAATTCAGACAGGGTGACGTCAAAATTTTTGCTATCCGTTCCGTTCGTAGAAACGTCTGCAATCAACTGCGGCAGGCGTTTGTAGCTGTCCGGACCGGCAATAAAATCAATCGGCAGCCGGGGGTTTTCCAGAAGCTGCTTGCGGAAGTTGGTCGCCATGCAGCCCAATACGCCGATCATCACTTCCGAGCCGTTCTGCCGGTGTTTAATATTATGAATCCTGTTATACACCTTGCGATTGGCATTCTCCCGCACCGAGCAGGTGTTCAACAGCACAATATCCGCCTCGGTCTCCGAATCCGTAATTTCATACCCGGACTTGCCCAACACCGACTTTACAATCTCGCTGTCATAGACATTCATCTGACAGCCGTAGGTTTCTATATAAACTTTTTTCATCTTCCTTCACACAAATTCTAACACTTTATCCAATACCGTGCAAAGATACAAAGGCTTTATAGCGGGTAAAAGTAAAATTTATCAGCCGGGAAAATATGCGAAAGGTTGGTAAAATAGATATACCGGTCTACCGGAGTGAATCCGGTTGGTTTCAGTTCAAATGCCGGGTGAATGATTTTTTTGGATGACGGGCCTGCCAGGTCATGCTGATTAGTACCCTGGTTTTTTGAGCAAGTCCCTGCGCTTACCGCTTAAAAAACGTAAACAAAATCCCAAGGATAACACCAATCTGCCCAATCCAGAAAATGAACATCCATTTGATTAACTCTGCTTTGGTCTGATGCAACTCGGTTCTCAATTGGGATATAAGAGCATTCGTTTCAACCTTATTCTCTGCCATGCTGTTAATCAGTTTTGTTTCCAGTCCCGTTATATTGCCGTTTAACTCCTCTTTCACTTCTGAAATATTATTACTCAATTCCTCTTTCACTTCCAAAATATTATTACTCAACTCTGCTTTCACTGCCGAGATATTAGCACTCAATTCCGCTTTCACTTCCGAAATATTATTACTCAACTCTGCTTTCATTTCTGCCATTTCCTGGCGTAGTTTGCCCATCTCTTCGGATAACCGCCGTTTGAACTTTTCTTCCACAATCTCCAGAATTTCCGCTGTCTAATCGCTCCGGGATTGATGGATCAGGTCAATCAAAGAATCCACTCCCTCATCACCCAATTTTTCTCGCAACGCTTTTCCAACGTTACTAACGGCATCCAAACCTCAGCTTTTTATAAAGTATACGGAGAATCTCAAAAAAAGTCAAGATAAGAACACGCATTAGCCCCTCTTCCATACATTGGGGGTTGCGGTAAGATGTTTTACGACTCATGAATTGGCAGGGCGTCAATTCCTATCCGGGAGATTTTGAACTTGTGCTCAACACGTGGCTTGCTTGACATTCGAACCTGCTTCCCCGGGAACACACTGGTTACCTCCCATGCGATGTTGGGTTATTCATGTCGGCAGATTTTGAGATGCGGGTTTCTCCTTAGAACCTCTCTACTCATTCCGCTCCCGCAATATCGCCTGTATCTCCCGATACCGTTCCCGGGTAATCCTGTATTTGCTGATAAAATACAGTGCAAAAGGAGAGATGCATAGCAGAAAGTATGTGGGCATCATCGCCAGGTTAAAGATGGTATCCGGTGACTGTTGAACCAAATCGGGATTAAATCCAATTCCGGATAAAAGAAATCCGCTGGAAAAGATGCTGATGGAAGTGCCTAATTTGTAAGCAAAGGTGTACATCCCGAAATACAATCCCTCATCCCGTTTGCCGGTGCGCACTTCCTCGGCATCGGCGGTATCTGCCACCATGGAGTAAGGGATTGACATAAATGCACCGTTCCCGATTCCTGCCAGGATATTAAAAATCCCAAGGGAATAGACAATGGTTTCCGGCTGAATGGGAAACACTTTCCACCAGATGTGGCTCCAGGGCGCCCCGATAAACCCGATTAATCCCACAATCATCCCCACTATCACCGCCTGTTTTTTATCAAACTTTTTGGTAAACCATACCCAGAAGGGCTGGGAAAGGATAGAGACTCCCAGGATGGTTAAACCGAGAATCCCTATTTGAGGACCGGTCAGCCGGTAGCAGTAAGTGTTTACATGAATCCCAATGGCAATGCCCAGTTGGAAACCCACTTCAATGATAAAAATCATTAAACCTACCATCAGGAAATCGTGATTTTGCAGGGAGTGCTGTAAATCGGTGAAAAGCCTTCGCAGGGACGCTTTTTCCTTCCGCATTTCTGCACTCCGTCGGGGCAGTGAGGGGATATATCGTTTGGTAGAAAAATAAGTCACCGCCGCCGTCAACAGCACTATGACGGCAATGGCTGTTCCCATTCTCGGATAAGCTGCCGGATTTAACTGCCCGCGGGTAAATTCCGCTGTGGAACGAAAAAATACCATGGTGGACCCGGCAATTGCCAGTATCATCCCGAAAATATAAAACAATGCCCGATAGCCCTGAATGGAAGAGCGCTCGTCATAATCGGTGGAGAGTTCCGCCCCAAGAGCGTTGTAAGGCGCCACAAAGATGGTCAGAGCGGTGCGGAAGATGATGACGATGCTCAGCAAAATCCAAAACTTGAGCATGGTCTCCCAACCCGGGTTGACTGACCATAACAGGTAGGAGAATAAAGATATGGTCAGCGCACCCATAAGGATGTACTGATGGCGCCTGCCAAACTTTTTACTTTCGCTGTTATCGGAGATGAAGCCCATCAACGGATCGGTAATCGCATCCCAGGCAGCAGAGATCGCCATCATCACCCCGGCTAATGAAGGGGGGAGTTTCAGAATGGTGGTCGCATAAAAGATGAAGAATGTGGCAAATGCCTGGTATGCCAGGGAGTAGGAAATGTTTCCCACCCCATAACCGATTTTCCGGAGCGCAGGTATATTCTGAAGAGTCATAGAGTTTGTTTCTGATGTCATTGCCTATCCGATGGTTTTGATGTGATCAATGAAGGGTGACATACGGAATATTTTTCTAACGTCGTGGTTCACTCTTTACGGTTATCTTTTCCCGGAACCAGCACCAGCGTTTTATCGTTCTTCCCATTCACACTGTCAAAATACCAGGGTATGTAATCCCCTTTCCACCACAACTGGATCTGGTCGGTAAAATGCCTGCTGCCCGGATGCCCGGACTGCCCGGTCTCGATGATCCCCAGCGCTTTCGCCGGGACAGATAAATCCACTAACTGCCGCATGGAAGAAGTTACAACGACATCATACGCTGCGGTTGGATTCGCCACAAAATTAAACATGGCGCGGTTTATTGATTCCCCATCACCGTTCATGGGGTAGGGTCCTTTTTTCAGGAAGAAAGCCATTATCCGGGAAGCGCGGGCAAAGGGGTGGGTGTAAAAAATGGCATGGCGTTTTCCCCATTTCCAACTGGTAGGATTGTCTCCGAAACGGCTGCGCAATGCTGTAATTGCTTCCTGCCAACTTTTGAGCAGAATATCAGCTTGTGTTTCCCGTTGGGGGGTACTGACATCATCAAACCAGGAAGATTGTTCATCATCGAGAAGATGCACCCAGCGGTCCATGGAGAGATACCAGCGATTCAGGTATTCTACGGACAGTGAATCTCCCAACTCATCCCGGAAGGTATTAACAGCAAATCTGCGCCGCAAATCCTGGTAAATCGTAAACGCAACGGAATTTGTGGAACAATCTCCATTCCAATTCTCCAGCAAGTCAAGGTATTTGGGGTAAGGGAGAGAAGGGATGTTCCGAAGTTGAGACGCCCAGCGGGGAATCAGTTTTTCTGCCAGCAGGGAGTAACTATCCTGCTGCATGACACGCATGGTTGCCAGGGTATGTTTCGGTGTTTGACGTATTAATTGTTGAATGCGGGCTGCGCGGTAGCCGGGGGCATAAATCTGGGGAAAAGCCCGCGGATCCCCAGGGGAATAAGTGGGATTATTTGCGGATACAATAAATCCCTCCTTCGGATTATAGCGGTACGGCAGTGTTTCAAAAGGCATCATCCCAATCCATTGAAAAGAAGAAGATGCGCCGTCTGCCGGAAAGTTTGTATTCCACTGCCGGGAATTTTTGCGAAGGGGAATGCTGCCGGCTAACTGGTAACCGATATTTCCCTGGTCATCGGCATATAAAAAATTTAAAGGAGTGCCGGTATAAAAAGAAAGCGCCTGGCGAAAAGTTTTCCAGTTATCAGCCCGGCACAGCTTCCAGAAAGCAGCAAGATTCATCACTGCATGCTGCCCGTTCCAGTGAAGGCTCAGCACGGCACGGCTCCCCGGAAACAACTTGTTAAGCACTGCACCCTGTTTTGTGTAGAGAATCCTCAAGCTATCAAAGCGGATTCCCCGGGAAGCCTTGTCATCTTTAACCTTGATAATTCGGGTCTCCTTCCGGAAGGGTTCCCATTTGTCATCATAACGGTAGAGATCCGAATTGTGAGGATTCACCGCGATGCGGTATAAATCCTGCACATCCGCGCCGTTGTTGGTAATTCCCCAGGCGATATGACGATTTCTGCCAATCAGCGGATAAGGGACGCCCGGAAAGGTGACGCCCATCGCCTCCGAGGAATCGCTTTTTAAATGGAGCACATACCAGGTACCGGGTAATTTACCCCCGCTCAGATGGGGATCACTCGCCAATAAGGCACCGCCGGATTCGCTTAATGCGGGGGCGATTACCCAGGAATTAGAACCACCATTTAAACCGGTAACTTCGGTAAGGGCGGTGGCGGCATCCCATAAATTGTGTTGAAAATAATTTTCGTCTGGCGCCTGAGACGATTGGTAAATAGAAATGTGCACTGGCATAGCAGGTGGATAGTAGGGGACTAACTGTTGCGCCTTCTGCCAGCCCACTTTATTGGCAATTCCCAGCATAATCAATTCGCTTTTGTAATTGTATTCCAAAGACCAGTCCATCATCATTCCGACTGCCGCTGTATGTGCCGGCTGCCAGGGTTCCGGCTGTACCCCTAACACACGATATTCAAAGGGCAGCTTTCCGGAAACAATTGCCTGGTTTAGGTAGGCATTTACCCCATTTGCAAAAGCCTGGAGCAGCCGTTTCATTCCCGGAGAAGATTCCTGAATGGCTTGCTGCGCCATCTCCGGGAGCCCAATGGTATGGATAAAGCGATCCACCGGCAGGGTCGTTTCTCCAAACAACTCGGATAGTCTGCCTAATCCGGCACGCCGATTCAGATCCATTTGAAAGAGACGGTCCTGGGCTTGCACAAATCCACTGGCAAAAAACAGATCCCTATCGTTGGTTGCGTAAATATGCGGTATGCCCCATTGATCACGCTGGATGCGGATACTATCCGTTATGCCAACAATTTGCAACTCCCCTTCCCGGGGTGGCAGGGGTTTGAGGAAAAAATAATAGCGGGTTGCCCAAAATGACGCGAGTATCAAAACAACTACAAATAGAAAAATTTTCAGTACATGTTTCGCCATCAAACTCTCATCTTGGTTTATGTGAATGTCTCCTATCGGAGTAAAGAAAGACGGGCTGCCGAAATAGATTCAACAGACCCGTCTTGGAGGGGAGGACAAAAATTGTTCGAATGCGTTTTAGTTATGATTTATGTTAATCTTACCGGATATTGGATTTGGCACAATCCTTAAAATCGAATCAGAAGCTAAAAGAGACATATCCGCTACCGAGAAATCCCAATTCCGGTCCGCCGGGCAATTCCCGGTGTTTATTGTTAAATAAATTCTTGATATTAATTCCAATCCGGGTATTTCCATATTCAAAAAGCTTTACCGGAATCTCGGCGTTAAAATCGAACACAACGTAACTGTTTACTGTACCGGTGTTATACCGTTGAGCGGCAACAAATTTGTAACTATCCACGTACCGGGCTGACAATTCCGCTATGGAGCCGGTCACTCCCCAATTTCTCAGTTTCAGGCTTCCTTTGGCTTTATTGAAAGGGGTATTAAAACTGGGGGTAGAATTAATCGAAGGCGGCACATTGGTAAAATCTCCCAGGTCGGCATAAGAATATGCCGCACTGATGCTTGCATTGGGTGTGATTAACCATTCGCCGCTGACATCCACCCCGTTTAAGGTAACCTCCCCAAAATTTATGTAAGATAATGTTACCTCAATCAAGGGTTGCCCATCCGGACCGACGACGAACCAGCCGTTTGCCGGATCATTAATTACCAGTGGAGAACTGATAAATTCCTGGTATTTGGTACTGTATCCGGTAATATCCAGCAAAAAACGATTGTTGAAATTGCCTTTATAACCGAATTCAAAACCTTTGGTGGTGGTGGGCTGTAATTTATCAATCTTTTGTGTTTTTCCGGTAGCCACGTTGATCAGGGTAAAGCCGGCATGTGCGCCACGGAGCCATAATTCCAGCCCTCCCTGTTCCGGCGGCAATTTCCCCAGAAAACTCCTGGCAAATGCCGGTTGGATGGGCGGGCTGCCAAATGCTTCATTATATGTTACCCGGAAATTATGTCCTTTGTATCCATAGCTAATCCCCAGCTTGGGACTGAATTGATCGCCAAATTCGCTATTGTTGTCATACCGACCGGTAAGGGTGAGTCGTATATGGGGAATCATTTCATTTTCATACTGGGCATAAGCCCCGGTCTCTTCAATTTTGATCTTTTCTCCATTGGGACCATCGCTCAGGAAAGTTCCTTCGCTATTGGGTTCAATTTTCCGATACTGCACTCCCCAGGTAAAAAAGTTCTGTAAACCCACATTAAAATTATGCTGGAGTTCCAGATCATAGCGTTTCGGTTTATCCACAAAAGTGGCTTTCTCGATTGCGTTTTTTTTATCCAATCCTTGTAATTGAAGCAATTTGCTATCCTCCAGGCTGTAAGTATCCCCGGCATCATCAGCAGTGTAATATCCCTGTAAAAACATCGAGCCGAATCCAAACACATTGTCAAAATTAATCCTCACCTGATGATACCACAGCCGGAAATCATTCACCTGTAATCGACCGATATTTGATTGATTAATATAATTGGCATTGGCAAAGCCGCCGGTATAACTAATGGTAGTTGTATTGCTTGGATATAAGTACAAGGAACCGTTCAAAACGGTATTGTCAACATTGAAATCGGGATCATCGCTTAACGGGTCATCTTTGGTTGTGGGGGTATCAGTGGTAGGATCCACATAGGATTCAAAGTCATGCCCGTGGTAAATATTTCCGGAAATTTTATACCCGACATATTTATTGAGTAAGGCACTGCTGCGAAAACCGGCGCGATACATGCTTCGATTGCCGCCGGAAATGGTAAAGCTGTGCCCGCTGCCCCCGCGGGGGTCTTTCGTAATAATATTGACGACTCCGGAACCGGCGTTGGCGCCATACAAAGCGGAATTGGGACCAACAATCACTTCTATTCGACTAATATCCTCTTTAGAGGTGCCTAATGCAGGTCCTAAATTTCCTCCGATACCTGGTAGTGTAGTCAGTCGGTAATCCACCAGTACCAGCATGTTCCCGGTAAACGGGCTGGTGAACCCGCGAGCATTGATCTGCTGTTGTCCGAGCCCGGTTTCAAAATAATCAATACCGGGCACATTTTTCATCATCCCAAAAACAGTGGGCTCCTGGGACATTTCAACCTCTTCGTTCGCCACCACCTGAATGTTGGCAGATGCTTCGGAAATCTTTTCCGCCCGCCGGCCGGCGGTTACTACGATTGCCTCGGTATTGAAGGACACCTCCGTTAATTCAAAATTGATTTCTTTCTGTTCGCCGGCAAGCACCTTAAACTGTTCTACGCCATTCCCATAACCAATGAAGCTTGCCTCCAGCACATAAACTCCCGGCGAAAGATTTTCGAACGAGTATTTCCCATCCTCTTTGGTTGATGTACCGCCAATCACCTCACCCGACAAATTTCGCAGCACCAGATTGCACCCCGGCAACGCTTCCCCGGTCGATTTGGAAACTACCTTGCCGGTGACGACTGCCCCCTGTTGTGCAAACAAATTCGCATTGAAGATACCCCATATCAACCATGCGATCCCCATCAACCATAGTAACCTTCGTGTGCTCATCTTAGCCTTCTCCTTTGTTTGATTAGACACAAGTGGTTTAAAAAAAAGTTTCACATGTTATTCACCTGAGTTCGGATGGCGCCGGCAATATAGGCTTCTTCAAAATAACCAAACAGGTTTATAGACCGGGGAAAGCCATCAATTTACCAGGTGGGTACATCATCTGTGGTTGCCAGCGAATGATCTGTTCATGAATTTATTGTATCTCATCCGTCAAAAAAATTTCTAGGGAAAAATCAGTCTTTCACAATCGAAGGAGAAGTTCCATACGATTTGAACGCGCGGTGAACCTTCATTTTAAATTTGGTTTCATCAGGTTGCAGAATCTACCTATTAGTAGGTAAATTGTCAAGATTTTTTTTGAGATTTTTAAAACTCGCCTGTCGGTTGCGGTCGTCTGGTGAGATCAATTGCGAAATGGGGGTCGGGAAAATCTTGTTTCGTTATCCCTTACGTTTTGCGAATGAGATATTTTCGTACATAATTTTGCCAGTCATAAATCGGAATATAGAAATAGTGTCTGTCGGGAGTGAGGATCATTTTGGTGGGATAAAGCCGTACGGTTTCGGAAAAAAAGCGGGAGACATTGAGGGAATCACTAAAATCCGGCATCGCAACCGGAAAAGAATAAACGCTGCCATCGGATTTGCGGAGGGCATCTATTACCTTGCTCCGGTTGGTTTCCACAGCTATGGTGAGAAATTCTTTTCCCGGTGGATTCGTCGCATGATATCTTGCAAACATCTTTTCGATATTGGGAAATTCTTTCAGACAACCGATACATCCTCTTGACCAGAAATCGATGAACACCCACTTTCCGCTTAATTGGGATAGTGAAGACGTATCTCCCTGTATGGTAACAAAGCGAAACGAGTGGATACGGGGCAGTCGGGCAAACCGATTGGTCTGCCAGAGCATTTCAAAGTTGTCATCCGGAAACAACTTCTGGTGAAGTGCTTTCAGTCTGGGAAGATAAGCGGCATCCCGGTTCGCCAGCAACCAGCACACCTGGTAAGCAATGCTGTCTTCCCCAATGGCGTGCAGAAAATCCGCAAATGGCGTGCTATATTCCTTTCGTGAATTGATAAAAGCCGCTACGGATTGACAGGGGGCATGTTTCATTCTCTCCGGGCTTAACCAGTAAGCCACCCGAAACCAATACCCGGCTAATCCGATTTTCCCCTCCTGCCATAATGACGATGCCCATCGATATGCGGCATGAGCTTGTATCAATCGGAAAGTTGCCGTCTCCGGGGTATCCTCGTTTTTCATCAATAATTTTACAGCCCTCCTGGAGCTGACGACTTCATGTCGAAGTAGGTTTGCCTTACTTGCGGCAATGTTTTTGGAATCCAGCAAATCCGCTACTTTTACCAGAATCCCATCGGAGCGCACATCCTGACGATCCATTTTAGAGAGGTTAGATAACACGAAATCAACCAACGCCGTGGTATCTCCTGCCAATTTCTGTGCTTTCCGGAAAAACCAGTGATTGGAGAAATTGGTCAGGTCATGTTGCCGGATGCAACTTTGGTGCTGACAGTGGGTGAACAACATCAGTCCCAATACCAAGACCGGTATATGCAAAAATTTGCTCGATTGACCGATCATGAGTAGATGCTCCTTTATTTTAAAAATGAAACCGAAGTTTCATCCTCTCCTGTGTTTCCAACTCACCAGCGTTATACGCCTTCCCCTCTTACTTCCGGCGGGGAAAGGCGGTTTGTTCATAAGGTGCTGACTTTAAGCTATGGTAAATATTGACGTAATTCTCATACCGCTCCCGAAGAATCTCCCCGTCTTCTACCGCTTCCTTAACTGCACAGCCCGGTTCATGCAGGTGGGAGCAGTCGGCAAACTGGCATGCCGGGGAGAGCTGTTTGAATTCCACAAAATACTCCGGCAAATCTTTTTTGTAAATTCCCCAGAAGCCCAATTCCCGTATACCGGGCGTATCGATCACATAGCCACCATTAGACAAGGGGAACAATTCCACTGCGCTGGTGGTATGCTGGCCCTTTCGGGTGCGTTCACTAACCGAAGCGACTTTAATATCCAGACCCGGCTCGATGGCTTTAATGATGGAACTCTTACCCACCCCGGAATGCCCCACCAGGGCGGTCACGCCATCTTTTAGAATTTCAGTGAGCGGTTTAATTCCTTCTCCGGTTAACGCCGAGGTTAAGTAAACCGGGTAACCGATCTGGTGGTAATAATCGCGATAGCCATAAAACTCGACCGGGTTCACCAGATCAATTTTATTAATGCATACCAGGGCATGTAACTTGTTTTTTTCGGCAATTACCAGGTACCGATCCAATAAACCGGATTTAAATGGCGGGTGACGGGTGGATAAAATCACCAGCACCCGGTCTACATTGGCGGCAACAATATGCTCCCGGAAGGCACGGCTCTCGATCATCCGCGACAATTGTGATTTCCGGGGGAGAATTTTTTCGAT
>CAYYGL010000115.1:0-15312 GCA_964471235.1 uncultured Calditrichaceae bacterium | reverse complement strand
CCAATCCCTTTCTTTTCGGGATCTTTTTGAATTAGATTGGTAAACTGACATATCAACAATGAATTCCGGGCGGTATGGGCAAGAGCGTCCGGAGCATTGGCAATTGCCGACAAATCCACCCGGTGCGATTTTGTCAGCAATTTTTCTTTCCCTTCCACAGGTGTTTCCTTGCTTAACGCACCTTCAATTAAGATGGTCAGGTAATGAACACCGGAATGGGATGAACCCACCTTTCGTACCAATATTAAAGTATTCCATTCCTCCGGCACATGGACGGCGGAGATTAAGCGATCATGATGCATATAATCCCCGGCAATAACGGATAACAAAAAATTGTCCCGATTTTCTTGATTTACCGTCAATCCCCGGATAGACCACTTTTGGGGGACAATCAACGAAAACCCCAGCACCTTGTTCACTATTTCATGAGAACCACTGTGCGTTTTCAGCCATTCCACAATTTTTTTGCTTACTTCCCCGGGATTTTTAACATCCATAAACCCCACCCATACCAGTTGGAGACGCTTTTTGCCGGACACATCGATACCAAACTCCTCTGTTTCTTCGGCAAAAAAGACATCACCCAAATTTTTACCCTTTTTGTGCACACTTGGGATATCCACTTCCCCCGGACCAAAAGATTTAATATTGGATGTTGCTGACTTTCCATGAACATGGTCGATGATTAACAGTCGATGGTTAGTGATAGCGTAAATGGTATTATTTTCTTCCCGGAATAAAAACGGGGCAAACAATCGAAACAAGAGAAACATTCCCCCGGTGATAAACAGGGGTAGATTTTGCCGGAAGCTGTATTTTAAATAGGTGGTCATGGTAGCGCCACTGTCACCCATTGCCGATGATGCATCATACCCGGCAACGACCACCTGCACCACTCCAATAAATATGAAAAGCAAACCCAGGAAATTCAGCAATATCATAATCATTTTCAGGGTTCGGAGTGGAGCCTCCGACAGGGGCTGCCCGCACCAGTGCACGACTTCACCGAGTTGCAAATATTTTTTTAATGTGGCATCTGCATTGACGACCATGGATATACTCACTCTTTCAGGTGACGGAGATAAAAGTTCGTTAACCATAGAGAGAAAAAAGGGGAGGCTTCCCCCTGCTCATACGGATAAACTTACCTCAATTGGATGAGTCACTTTCCGAATCGGATTTAATCGCTCACAACCTGACGTTCGCTGGGATGAGTTTGTTCCGGCTGTGCATCCTGCCGGGGCGGTATTTTACTCATGGCTCGTTCCGAAAGCGCCGTGATGGTCAGAGAAGGATTTACCCCGGGATTGGCTGAGATCATGGACCCGTCACAAATATACATGTTCTGATACCCAAATACCCGGTTATTTTTGTCAATGACTCCCTCCCCGGGGTCTTTTCCCATCACTGCGCCGCCCAGAATATGGGCAGTGGTGGGAATCCCGGCAAGTGTTTCCATCAGCAGTACCATTGGCTTTCCATTGACAATCCGGGCAAAACGTTCTGCCAGGTCTTTGGCTTCCGGCACAAATGCGGTTGGCGGTTCCCCCTCGTCCAGGGCACTTTTCAACCCCAGCATCCCCTTGCGAAATCGCAGAGTGGTGTTAATGGTTCGCATATATAACAATATCTGGGTTCGCTTTGCCCAATCATCAACGAAATAGGCTTTCAGATTTTTGACGGGATGCCGCACCAGGTCTTCAATCATTCTGAAAATGCGAACAAACACGTTGCTGCCAAACGCCATTGGCGCCCCCATTAATCGCCAGAATCCGGAACCCGCCGGGTAGCGCACCGGCTCCAGGTGGCTGTGTTCATCTGTATGTAAAATGGAGCCGATGGCGACACCGTTAGAAAAAACCGTGTTCTTGTCAAAGGTGGTTACACCGATCAGACTCTCCGAATTGGTGCGTATATCCCGACCTAACCGATCGGATATATTGGGTAGAGAAGACTTCTTCAATTTTAAAAGTAATTGAATTGTACCCAACACCCCACCGGAAAACACCACCCCCCGGCAGGTAACTCCGCCCTTCTTTTTGAGCAAGCGGGTAGACGTTTTCCATTTTACTTTGTATCCGTCCGATCCATCCGGACTCCCCAGGGGCACCACATCATATACTTCGGATTCTGCTTGAATCGTCGCACCGTGTTTTTGTGCCAGGTAAAGATAATTTTTATCCAGAGAATTTTTGGCATTATGAGGGCAGCCAAGCATGCACCCGCCACAGAATTGACACCCCTTGCGCCGGGGTCCCTCGCCGTTAAAAAACGGATCCTCTACCTCTCTATCCGGCTTGCCAAAATAAATTCCCACGATCGTCGGTTCAAAGTGATTGGCTTTCCCCATTTGGTCTGCCAGCGTTTTTAATGCCAGGTCCCCGGTCTCCAGACGAGGATTACGCGCTGCCCCCAACATTTTCAGGGCAATTTGATAAAAGGGTTTCAGTTCCGTTTCCCAGTCTGCCAGGTGTGCCCAGCTTGGCGATTTAAAAAATGACCCCTTGGGAATTGGCAGGGTGGCAGCATACACCAGGGACCACCCGCCCACCCCCACGCCGGAAAGGGTCGTCACATGACGAAAAATCGTCATTTTAAACAGGCCATAAAACCGGAAAAGCGGCATCCAGAACCAGCGTTTCAAATTCCAGGTGCTACGGGGAAAATCATTCTCTTTTAACCATTTCCCTTTTTCCAGAACCAGCACCCGGTATCCCTTTTCCGACAACCGGAAGGCTGAAACCGAACCGCCAAATCCACTACCGATAATGACAAAATCATAATCAAAGGTGGAGGTGTGAGACATACGTGCACTCCCGTTTGGTTTTGTTCATATATTCAAAACAATATAGCACTATTTTGAACACTATTCAACAAGGGAAGCGGGAATCACGTCAATCCGTTCTATCCCCCATTTTTATTCTCATTAAAAAATGCATTTCGTCGATAGTGGAAAGATGATTTTTCCCCGGGCGGTCGTTTTTAACCCCGGATGCATTATCTCTCAGGTTTTGCTTGATTAATATGTTTTAACACCATTATATTGATTTGTTAGTCATTTCCTGAGTGGTGAACTATTCTTTTTAAGATCATGTGTTGAAACAAATTTTTATTTCCACTTTTTTCATGCCAATAGTATGAAAAATGCCGATTTAAAAAAAAAGGATTCCGGAGAAATTGCTTCTTTAAAGGCGGAGCTTTTCAGATACCGATCTCTGGTCGAGGAAAACCCTGCGATGATCTGCCGGTTCTTGCCTGACGGCACGTTAACATACGTGAATGCCACCTACTGCCGTTATTTTGGTCAATCACCTCAAGAATTAATCGGTAAGCAATTCACTCCCCTGATTCCCCCCGAGGATCACCACTTAATCGAGAAACTGTTGAAAGAACTGCACCCGAAGATGAAACCTTACACGCATGTCCATCGAGTCATTTTGCCGGGCGGGGAAGTGCGGTGGAACCGATGGACCAACAGCTCCATCCATGACGAGGAGGGCAATTTTATCGAATACCAGGCAATGGGAGTTGATGTGACGGAGCAAATACTTGCGGAATATCGTTTAAAACATCTTACTCGCTTGAACTCCGTGCTCAGTCAGATCAATCAGGCGATTATCCGAACCCGGAACCGGATAACTCTTTACCAGCAAATATGTGAAGTTATCGTAAAATATGGCAACTTCCGGTTTGCCTGGATCGGCATAATTGATGAGAATTATCAACAGGTAAAGCCGGTCGCCTATAGCGGCTCGGAAGCCCATTATCTGAAAGACATTGTCATTTCCACCAAAGACGATAAGTTTGGCAAGGGTCCAACCGGTCGGGCAATCCGGGAAGGCCGGTGTGTGGCATACAATGATATTTTGAATAACCCTGATTATGCCCCCTGGCGGGAACAGGCAAAAAAAAGGGGATTTCGTTCTTCTGCATCTATTCCCATCCGCTTGAAAGATAAAATTATTGGCGCTATCAATCTTTACGCTACGGAACCTGATTTTTTTAATCGAGACGAACTCAAGCTGTTAGAAGAAATTGGGAATGACGTTTCCTTTGCCATTAGCGCTCTGGAAGATGCCCAGAAACGGGCAGAAGTGGAAAAGGAATTACGGGAAACCAATATTATCTTACAATCCGTACTAAACAGCCCGGATGTCATTATTTTTTCATTGGATAAAGAGTATCGTTACACCAGTTTTAATGAAAACCACCGCCAGACCATGAAAAAAATCTGGGGGGTGGATATCCACATCGGAATGAATATGCTGGAAGCAATCGGTTCATCACAAGACCGACAAAAAGCCAAACAAAATTTTGATAAGGCATTATCCGGGGAAAGTTTTACCTATGAGGAAGAATACGGGGACCCTGCCCTCTATCGTACCTGCTATGAAGACTCATATTCTCCCATCGTCGATCCCCGGGGGGAGATAATCGGGTTAACTGTGTTTGTGCGGGATATTACCAAACGAAAAGCTGCCGAGAAAAAATTCCAACAGCATGCCAAGATGATTGATCAGATTTTAGCCACCTCTCTGGAAGGATTTATTCTGGCAGACACCGAGGGGAAAATACTGGATGTAAACGCCTCCTATTGTGAGATGGTGGGGTACCGGCGGGAAGAATTGCTGGAGATGTCCATTTTCGATATGGAACAATCCATGTCTGCCGATCAAATTCGTCAACGTATCCGGGAAATGGTATCAGCCGGGGGGGCAAAGTTCCAGACCTGCCATCGGCACAAAAATGGAGGCATGGTGGAATTGGAAGTTAGTATTACCATCATCACCCGGGATGATACCCCGTTAGTGGCAGCTTTTGTGCGGGATGTTACCGAACAGAAAAAGATGCTTGAGGCACTGCAAGCTTCAGAGAAAAGTTACCGGGAGCTGTTTGACAATGCCACCGATGCCATTTATATCCAGGACAGGGAAGGTCGTTTCCTGGACGTAAATCAGGGTGCCGTTAAAATGTATGGCTATCCCCGGGAATTTTTTATTGGCAAAACTCCGGAGCCGCTCTCCGCCCCGGGAAAAAATGATTTGAAAAAAGTGGGAGAGATGGTTCAAAAAGCATTCGAGGGAGAACCGCAGCGATTTGAATTCTGGGGGTTGCGTTCCAATGGAGAAGCGTTCCCCAAGGAGGTTCGACTGAATAAGGGCACCTACATGGGGCGGGATGTGGTGATAGCTTTTGCCCAGGACATCACGGAACGGAAACGACTGGAAGAGCAATTGCTCCAGGCGCAAAAGATGGAAGCCATCGGCAAGTTAGCCGGCGGGGTGGCGCATGATTTTAACAACCTGCTCACGGTCATTAACGGGTATAGCGATTTACTACTTCAGCAAATTTCCCCTGATGATCCCACCTACATCAGCATTCAACAAATACAGAAAGCCGGAATTCGGGCAACCGAATTGACGGCCCAGCTATTGGCATTCAGCCGCCGCCAAATGATCCAACCCTCCATCTTAAACCTCAATCATGTGGTAAAAGATACCGAAAAAATGCTGCGCCGCTTAATCGGTGAAAACATTATTTTAGAAACTTTTCTGGAAGAGAACCTGGGAAATATTAGAGCGGATATGGGGCAGATGGAACAAATCATCTTAAATCTGGCAGTAAACGCCCGGGATGCCATGCCCCGGGGAGGAAAATTGATTATTGAAACAGCGAATGTGATTTTAGATGATGAATATACTCGTCAACATATCGATGTACAACCGGGGCAGTATGTTTTATTAGCCATTACCGATACCGGACTGGGAATGGATACAGAAATTTTGCCTCATATTTTTGAACCGTTTTTTACCACCAAAAAGGTGGGAGAGGGAACCGGTTTGGGACTCTCCACTGTGTATGGAATTGTGAAACAAAATAAGGGAAACATCTGGGTATATAGTGAACCCGGTGAAGGAAGCACCTTTAAAATTTATCTTCCCCGGGTAGATGAAGAAATCTCGTTTCAAAATCATCACCAACGGATTCCCTCGCGGCTGCGTGGTACTGAAACCATCCTCATTGTGGAGGATGATGAAAATGTCAGAAAGCTCTCCAAAGAAGTGCTCCTTACCCAGGGATACCGGGTTCTGGAAGCACATAACGGTGAACAGGCAATCGAAATTTACAAACAACAAGGTGAAACCATTGATTTAATTTTAACGGATGTGATCATGCCCGGAATGAGCGGAAAGGAGTTGGTCGACCTGTTGCTGTCCATAAATGCAGAGTTAAAGGTAATCTTTTTCTCCGGATATACCGATAACACAATAGTTCATCAGGGTATTCTGGATGAGGACACCCATTTCATCCAAAAACCCTTCAGCCCGTTGGCGTTGTTAGAAAAAATCCGCACGGTTCTCGATTCTTTATAAATTGAATATCTCCGGGGCATCACCACCTAAGTTAAACCCCCTCCATTCATCTACAGCGTATTCTTTCCCAAAACCTTTTTGCTGAATACATCGGCAGGGGACTATCGACGTATATGTTAGTCTAATGTGATAGTTTTGTGATACTAAAGGGGGCTATTTTGCTTTAATTATCAACTGTTGGCTGCAAAAGGTTGGCAGCCAAAAATCGGAGGGCTAAAAACCATGAAAGCAACAGGAAATGTTAAAAATGAAGCATTTTTTCAGAAGTCTCTTTGGCAGGATTGCACTGATCTTTTTGATCTTAATTCTGACAATCTCCTTAACCCAGGTTTATTTAACCCTGCGGTCTTGTAATGAATTTATGATTGAAGCCGATCAACGAGTGAATTTGTCGTTAGCGGATAACCTCAGCCAGGTTTTACAGCCCTATCTTAGCGAACCGATTGATTATGCCGGTATCGACCGGGAACTGAATGAATTCATCATCGATAACCCGGAAATTGATATATACTTACTGGATGACTCCGGAAAAATTTTAACCTGTTTTACTGATCGTCAGCAGCGATTTCCAATCTCCAACGTCTCCTTGTCGCCCATTCATCATTTCTTAAAACATACCCAGGGGCTGCCGATTTTAGGAGATGATCCCCATGACGAGAGAGCCCCCAAACCGTTTTCGGTGGCACCGGTACGGCTTGGAAACGGTGAGAATGGTTTTTTATATGTGCTGTTGGAGGATAGCATGTATGAATCAATAGCCTATATGGTAACCGGCAGTAAAATTGTACGGGGAGCGCTGCTGCTGTTAGGCGTCACCTTTTTCTTTTCTTTTCTGGTCGGTCTGCTGGCATTTTCCCTTGTCACCCGGCGGGTTCACAAGATGACCGAAGTAGTACAGCGCTTCGAACAGGGGGATTTGGACCAACGAATTCCGGTTGCCAGCAATGACGAGGTGGGCCAGTTGGGAAAAGCATTTAATCAGATGGCAGATACTATCAGCATAAATCTGGAAGAAATCCATCGTCAGGAGCAATTCCGCCGCGATTTGATTGCCAATATCTCTCATGACCTCCGCAGCCCCCTGGCATCCATTCAGGGTTATCTGGAGTTGGTGCTGTTGAAAAACGAAGAGTTCACCTCCTCCCAAAGACGATATTATCTGGAGAAGCTCTTTAACAATGCCCAGCAGTTAAATCGCCTGGTGGAAGAATTGTTTGAACTCTCCAAGCTGGAAGCCCGGCAAGTGCAATTAAACCCGGAACCCTTTTGCCTGACGGAACTGGTTCATGACGTGGTTTTGTCTTTTAAACCCCGGGCAGAAACTGCTAACATCCGGCTGCATTGCGATATTGCCGAACAATTGCCAATGGTTTATGGCGATATTGGGATGATTGAAAAAGCATTGAGCCGGCTGATTGACAATGCACTTACATATACCCCGGAAAATGGGGAAGTGACCATAACAATGGCAAAAGAAGGGGCGATGGTTTCTGTTAAAGTGAGCGATACCGGTTCCGGTATTCCCGAGGAAGACCTGCCTTATGTCTTTGAACGCTTTTATCGGGTGGATAAAAGTCGCAGCCGGGCGAAAACAATTGGCGCCGGGCTGGGATTAGCATTGACCAAAAAAATTCTGGAACTTCACAATATGGCGATTTCGGTCACTAGCGCCCGGGATAAAGGCACCGACTTTATGTTTTATCTCCCGGTTCATGCTTGATCCCGGCCCACAATCTGCTGTTTAATTTGTTTCACTAACCGGGGTCCTTCGTAAATAAAACCGGTGTAAATTTGCACCAGCACCGCACCTGCGGCAATTTTTTCCAACGCATCCTGCGGAGTCATTATCCCCCCCACACCGATGATCGGGATCTGCCCACCTGAAGCCCGGTGTATATATCGGATCACATCCGTTGCCCGTTTGTGCAAAGGCTTTCCGCTCAGCCCTCCGGCACCCATTTTTTGCAACTCCTCCTGCGGTGTTTGTAAACCTTCCCGGCGAATGGTGGTGTTGGTGGCAATCACACCGGCGATTCCGGTTTCTTCTACAATTTCAATAATATCATCCATCTGGGCAGTGGTGATATCCGGTGCGATTTTGAGCAAAATCGGCTTGGGCGCGGGGCGAGCCCGATTTTGATGTTGTAAATGAACCAATAATTCCGTCAAAGGCTTCCGTTCTTGTAATTCCCGTAATTTTGGTGTGTTGGGAGAACTAACATTGACCACAAAATAATCCACCACCGGGAAAAGTGCCTTAAAACAAATTTCATAATCCTGCCAGGCGGTTTCATTTGGTGTAAATTTATTCTTACCGATATTCCCCCCAACAATAATCCGCTTCCGGGGTCGTTTTAAACGCTCTACCGCTGCTCCAACGCCCTCGTTATTAAACCCCATCCGGTTAATCAATGCCCTGTCCCGTGGCAAACGAAACAAGCGGGGTCGCGGGTTTCCCGGCTGCGGTTTTGGGGTAACCGTACCGATTTCTACAAAACCGAAACCCAGGTCCGCCATCCGGTCGACCACCCGGGCATCTTTATCAAAACCGGCGGCTAATCCTACCGGATTGGGAAAGGTTAATCCAAAAACAGTTCGGGAGAGTGAGGGATGTTCATAGTAATATAGTTTTCCCAAAAGCCTGCTGAGGAGGGGAAGCTGAAGGAGACGCATTACCATCTCATGGGCAGTTTCCGGTTCAAATCTAAAAAAGAGATGTTTGATTAAAAATTTTGTCATCATATCTTTGTGATGCTCAAAGTAGCGCTATGAACCTATGATTTGATCAACGGAGATGGAAATCAACTATCAACCGCTAAATAAAATGCAATGGGGTTTTCCCTTCGGTAGCGGCCATGATTTTGGTAGCGAGCGCTTTACCGTTGCCAATCGCCGGAAGACTTATCAAAAAATCGAATCATTTCATCAATGGTATTGCCTTTTGAATCCGGAACATTGAACCGATAATGTAAAATATAATTCATTTATCTACTACAAAACACTGCGAATAAAATTTGCCATGACACTTACTGTTCATCTGTTTATCCCCTGCTATATCGATCAATTATTTCCGGAAGTGGGTATTGCGACGGTTAACATATTGGAGCAATTGGGATGCCGGGTAATTTATCCCCCGGGGCAGACCTGTTGCGGTCAACCGGCATTTAACAGTGGCTACTGGCAGGAAACCGCTTTGTTGGCAGAGCGATTCCTGGGAATTTTTGCCGAAGCTGAGTATTTGGTAGCCCCATCCGGAAGTTGTATTGCCATGGTAAAGAATCTTTATGGCGACCTGCCGCTTTCCGACCGAATCCGTGCCCGATGGCAGGAGACGCGTTCCCGGATGTTTGAACTGAGCCAATTTTTGCAAGAGGTGCTCCAGGTGGAGCGCTGGGAGGGGCGCTTTCCGGCACGAGTGACCTACCACGACGCCTGTCATGGGCTGCGGGAATTGCGTATTTCTCAATATCCCCGTCAACTGTTGAAATCGATTGCGGAATTAACATTTGTGGAGATGGAGCGACCGGATACATGCTGCGGGTTTGGCGGCACCTTTTCTGTAAAATTTGCCGATATCTCCACCGCTATGGTGGAAAACAAAGCAGCCTGGATTCAAAAAAGCGACGCTGAAATCGTAACCGCTATCGATGCCAGTTGCTTGATGCACATCGGCGGTTATCTCCGGAAACAACACATACCGGTCAGAACCATGCATCTGGCAGAAGTGTTGTGGAAAGCAATGGAGGGCGAGGGAGAATAGCTTCAGGGATATTGGAGCGAGGGAGAGAATCAAAATGTATTTTTGACAGGCGCATGACAAATTGCACAAATCAAAAATGATCAGGGGATTCCTGCCCCAATGACGACGTCACCACGTTGTGGCGGGGTCACTTCGTGGCATTCGGAGCAACGCCCCCCGTCGGGGCAGGAATGACAGCCAGGGTGCTAATTTTTACGTCATTCCGGCTGTATCCCGCCAGGAGTGGCTCCGTTGGAGGAATCTTCTAACATGCAATTTGTCATGTGCCCAAACGAAACAGATAACGCTGATTGATACGGATGATGGGTCATCATATAAAAAAATCCGTGAAAATCCGGTTCATCCGGGTCCATCCGCGTTCTATTTTTCTGATGTCAAACTGAGGTTATTAAAATTACGGAATTATTTTCCCTCGGCACTCAACCATAGATAAGCGTTATGATAAGAGGAGATAATATATTGTTTTTCGGTAACCGCTGTATTCTCTGCGCCTCTTCGCGAAGCAACCACTTGTGGGGGGAGATAATATCGATTCCATTTTACGGATTGCGTTTGATAACGGAATACATGGCGGAACGGTGAATAATGGGAAAGCATGAAGTGGAAAATAAGCACCACTTTTGCCACTCTGCCACTCCCCCTTTCACCGGGTTCTGTATTTCACTTGCATATTAACACCATAACAACGACAGGAATTATGCGATACTATTTTATCGGCATTTGCGGCACAGCAATGGCATCCCTGGCGGTACTGCTTCAGCAAAAAGGGCACACGGTCTGGGGCAGCGATCAGGGGGTTTATCCACCCATGAGCGATTTTTTACAGGAACATCACATTCCGGTGTGGGAAGGGTTTACGGAATCCCATCTCAAAAAATCGTTTGATGTGGCGGTGATTGGGAACGTTCTTTCCCGGGGCAATGTGGAAGTGGAGGCGATTCTCAACCGCCATCTACCGTTTACATCCTTACCGGAACTTATCCGGCGGGAATTTATTCAATCTCATACCAATATCGTCATTACCGGTACTCATGGCAAAACGACCACCACGGCATTGACGAGCTGGGTATTGCAAGTTGCCGGGTTACACCCAACCTTTTTGGTGGGGGGGATTGCCCGTAATTTCAACTCATCGGTGCAATTGGGGAGCGGGAAATTTTTTGTCATCGAAGGAGATGAATACGACTGCGCCTTTTTTGACAAACGCCCCAAGTTTGTCCACTATTTCCCTGATTATTTAATCATCAATAACATAGAGTTTGATCACGCCGATATCTACCCCGATCTGGCAGCAATCAAAGATCAATTTCGCAAGTTATTGCGCCTGGTACCCGGTAAGGGGCTGGTGGTTGCCAATTCCTTGAATCCCTCTGTGCAGGAGGTTACCAATACCGTTTACTCCCGTCTGGCGTATATCGGTATTGATGATGTCGAATGGGCTTACCGGATACATGATGTCAGCGGAGAGCAGATTGTCTTTACGGTGCTTCACAACGGCAATCAGGTGGCGGAGTTACGGTTCCCTTTTCCGGGGGAATACCAGATCCAAAATGCCCTGGCAGTAATCGCCGTTGCCCGGGACCTGGGTATTGATTGGCAGGCGATTGAGGAAGCTTTCCGCACCTTTCAGGGCGTGAAAAGGCGTTTTGAGTTCTGGGGTAAACTGCAGGGCGCCTCCGTTTATGATGATTTTGCACATCATCCCACCGCCATTCAAGCGACTCTGGGAGCGGCTCGTAGAAAATTTCCCGGATGTCGCCTGGTGGCGTTGTTTGAGCCACGCACCAATACCATGGTGCGCCGGTTTTTCCAGGCAGACCTGGCGAATGCGTTTGCTCCGGCGGATGTGGTACTCATAACGCCCATTCACCGCCCGGAACGCCTGGCGCCGGATGAACGGCTCTCCCTACAGTCCCTGGCGGATGATCTGACAAGCGCCGGCAAAACGGTGGTGTTGCTCCCGGATTACGATGCCATCATTCCCACCCTGGAACACACCCTCCAGCCGGATGATGTGCTACTGCTGTTAACCAACGGCAGCCTGGGCGGTGTATATCAACAGTTGCGGAAGATGTGCGAGGGAGATTGATTTCTGGGTGGAAAATTGCAAAGGAGATGTTCGCCAAAATCGGGCGTTGGAAAGAACCGGTTATGATATCTAAATCCGAATATTCAGAAAGTAATGTTCCTTGCCGGCAAATTCATACAAATGAGCCGTCGGAATGTTTTTGACTTCTCCGGAGCATCACCGTTGCAGTAGGATTGTTATCCTTGCTTAACCACCCCAGCGTGGAGTAGGCATTGGTGACCGCTTTCAAAAATCTTTCAGACTGACAGTCAAATTCCCGGGGATCTGGAATGGTTTCCGGAATATATTCTACGCCAACCAGTCCCAGGGGCTGTCGTTAAACTTCAGTTGCTGGTCCGGTGCAGGTTGCTTTTCCCGTGCTTTAAATTCTTTGCGGATGGTATCAAATTGATCGGCAACGGTCAGGAAGACGTCGAACAACTCCGGATCGAAATGTTTCCCTCGTTCCAGGCGCATGGTGTTCAACGAGATATGATGCGGAAATGCTTTTTTGTAAGTGCGTTGGGAGGTCAGAGCGTCGTACACATCGGCAATGGCAACGATCTTCGCCGATAGTGGGATGTCGTTTCCCTGCAACCCTTGCGGATAACCGGTGCCGTCATACTTCTCATGATGACAATAGGTGATGTCGATCCCCATATTCAAAAAGTCCATTTCCCCGTACTGTTCCCGAATAGAATTGAGAGTTTGATACCCAATGATGGTATGAGTTTTCATAATTTCATATTCGGCGGCAGACAATTTATCCGGTTTTAACAAAATGTAATCCGGGATACCCACCTTGCCGATGTCGTGGAGGGGTGCCGTGCGATAGATGGTATCGATAAATTGTTCATTTACTTGCTGGCAAAATTTCGGATGCTTCAACAATGCAGTAGCAAAAACCTTGCAATAGCTGCGAATCCGTTCCAGGTGATAGCCCGTTTCCTGGTCCCGGTATTCCGCCAGCCGGGCTAACCCGAAAATAATTGCTTCCTGCGCTAAATTGGAACGTTTTAAACTGTCGATCAGGGCGGTCTCTACCTCCCGGAATGCCGTCACGTCATCCATCATCACCGAATAAGCAAAGGTGGCTCCCCCCTCATTTTGCACACCGATAATCGAAGCTTTCAGAATCTTTGGTTTGGTGGAGTTTTGGGAAGAAAGGGTCCTCCATTCTTTTTTCCATTGACCGGAGTTCTGAACCGTTCGCCGAATCGCTTCAAAATCCAATTTGGGTTCCAGGTAGTCATTTAACACGGAAAGAGGTTGGTTTCGCAGGTTTTCTTCCGCCACACCGATAAATTTCTCCACCCCCGGGCTGACCCGTACAATAGTTCCCTCGCTGTCAAGAATCAGCAATCCCTGCTTTTCGCTCTCAAAAATATCCCGGTAAATCTGCAATTCCTCCAGACGATGATTGAGGATGTTCCGGAGGTCTTCTACCATGTGCTTCTCTTTCCGACGACGCTGCGATTCTTTCAGCACCGTATGAACTTTCTCCAAAAACTGGGGTATCCGAAACGGTTTGGCAAGATAGTCGTATGCCCCTTTCTTGAGAAAATTCACGGCGGTTTCCAGGTTGGGATTACCGGTGATAAAAATAAACGGGAGATCGGGATGATGCTTCAGAGCGTATTCGAAAAAATCTTCCCCGGTCTTTTGGGGCAGGTAAATATCCGAAATAACCACATCAAAGGATTGCTTATTCAGGGCATCAATGGCAGAATCCACATCCGATACCGCCGTGGCATCGATTCCGTCATCCTCCAAAGCCCTGGTTAATACTTCTCCGAGGTAATACTCATCATCCAATACCAGCGCTTTGTAGTTTCTATTTTTCATGCTATTCCTTACAACTGTTACGGAAATTTATAATCGGTTAATCTCGGTCATGCTTAACCGGAAGCTTAATGCGGGGAAGCAGGATATTCGGACACCTCAAAATTGGGAGAGATTGGAGATTGAATAATGGAAGAGCGGGCGACACAACAGCAGGCAGCGAACTTTGCCCGGAGCCCCCTAACGGGCGGAACAGCGGGACCACGCCCCAAAAGGTTGCTGAGAGATGAATAGATGCGATAGGGGGTCAGACGGTATGTTTTTCAGGGAATCCGGTAGAATCCTGTTGCTCAAAAGATTTTCCAGATGTGAGACATGCCACCACATCCCAAAACACCGGATGCTCTCCGAATATGCTGATAACCTGACCCCTTTCCAGTTATGTACGACGACAGCTTAAATGACTTCACCGGGATCCATAAATCCGAATTGTAATTAGCGTAACGTCCGTTCCACATAAGCAAAATAAAACGTTGAAGGACCCGGATAACCGGGATTTTCGCAGATTGTAACTATTCAGCTATATGGCCATTCCTATCATTCCGGCTTCTCCGATATTTTTTCGGAAGATGCCGGAATTTCATAGAGGGTAGTTTTTCGAGGTGGAAGATGCTGGTATTTTTCATCAATCGCCTGCGCCGATGGATGAAAAAACCAGAATGATACATAAAATATCCAATTTGCAAGTACAGCAGAATCGTTACATTTATTCCGAGCTTTGATGTTTTTCCCGGAGGTCTGCTGCCATCGCCTTTATCTCCGACAAATCCCGGACCATTTCGCTCCATCCATACCACAGGGAATAATCCGGGTTATGGTGAAACGCCCCCTGGAAGGTTCGCATGCGATGTTTTAGATGCATGACGAACAGTCGTTGTTCTATAGGGGTCGGGGCATCATGGAAAGTAAGCAGATCCGGGAATGGATATGCATAACTTTCCGGTTTTTTTAGTATCCCGTCTTTGTATAAGCCGGCAACGATACGGATGGCTTCTGCCAAAAGGTGGTCTGCCTGACGCACCATGTCATCGCCCTTTTTCAATTCGGCTTTGGCGAAATTCTCTGAGTGGCATTCCGAACAGACGGCAATCATTCTGGAGCGTTCTTTATCAAAATCTTCCTGGGTCAAGCGAGCCACATCGGCTGCTTTCACCACATCCAGGCGGGCGGTAGGATTTCCTTGTGGATCTAACACACCCAGTGCCTGCAAGATGGTCACCTGGTCGGCTTTCCATTGTTCATCCTCCGGCAGGGGCAGACGAACCGCT